>JBAVTZ010000192.1:0-2220 GCA_049696515.1 Candidatus Cybelea sp.
CTCCACGACGACGGCCACCTGCGCGGTCTGACCGATAGCGTGGCCGGCGGGTTCGCGAAGCTTGCATTGATTTACCTCGCGGTCGCGATACTCGGAGCCTTTCCGTTTGCGCGTTTCCTGCACGTTCCGGTATGGTCGGTGCCGTTCGTCGGTCTGCTGGCGGGGATTGCGCTCTTCGTCGCGGCGCTGCGCGCAATCGCGCAAGGCACGCAAGATTTTGTCGGCTATTCGCTTTCGAACACCTTCGAAGGGATCGCGAAGGTCTGCGGCATCGGCTTGCTGATCGCGATTGGGTTGAAGCTCGTCGGCGGCATCGCCGGGTTTTTGTTGGGTCCGCTGAGCGCGCTCATCTATCTCGGGCTGCGATTGCGCAATCGATACGCGGGGGCCCAGCCGCACCGCGTTCGCTATGACTGGCGCCGCATCATGAACGCGGGAGCGGGGGCCGCGGCCGCGACTATCGCGACGACGCTGATGGGTTCCGCCGACGTCGTGTTAGTGAAGCACTTCTTCGATCCGCACTCGGCCGGGCTTTATGCGGCGGCCTCTCTTGGGGGGAAGATGCTGCTCTATCTGGTTGGGTTCGTTCCGACGGTTCTCTTGCCGCAGGCCGCCGACCGCCACGCTCGGGGGGCTCAAACGCGCGAGGTTTTAGCCGGCAGTCTCGTCATGCTGACGGTGGTGGCGTTCTGCGGTCTCTTCGTCTTCCGGTTCTTCGGGACTCAAGTGCTCCATGCGTTGGTCGGACATGCGTTCGACGCGGCGGAACCGTTGCTGGTGGCTTACGGTTCAGCGATGGTTCTGCTCGCTTTGACCAACTCGCTGACGTTTTACGGTATCGCGACGCACCGCCTCGCCTTTACCGTTCCCCTCTTGATTTGCACCCTGGGCACCCTGGCAGCCATCGGGTTCCTGCATTCGACCCTGCAAAGTGTGGTCGAGATCTTGGTCATCGGAAACTTGGTGGCCGTGATCGCCGTTGCCGTTTCGCTGATCGCTCAGCGGAACACGGTTCGGCGGCGGTCGGCGGTGTGAAGCGCGTTCTGCTGATCGGTGGTTCGGGCCGGTTAGGAACGGCGATTCGACGGCGCTGGAGCGACTGCGAGATCGTCGCCCCCTCCCGCGGCGAACTCGACATCGAGCGCAGCGCGCAACTTTGCGATGCGATCGATGCGGTGCGCCCGGACGCATTGATAAATGCGGCCGCATTCCACGACGTCGATCGCTGCGAAGAGGAGCCCGAGCGTGCGCTGGAGGTCAATGCGCTCGCGGTCGGACGCGCCGGGCGGCTGGCACGGGATCGCGACATACTCTTTGTCACGATCAGCACCGACTACGTCTTTGACGGAACGACCGGCACCCCGTATACGGAAAACGATGCGCCGCATCCGCTCTCGATCTACGGCTTGTCAAAACTTGCCGGCGAGTATCTCGTCGAAAGGCTGCACGCGCGAACCTTCGTCGTGCGCACCTGTGGTGTCTACGGTCCGGGTGCGTCAAGCTCACGCCGCCCATCGCTGATCGAGCACGTGCTCTCGCAGAGTCCGGGCGGCGCACCCATTCGAGTGGTAGGCGATGTGGTTGCCTCACCCACCTTTGCCGGAGATCTCGCCGACGCGCTGCGGCGCTTGATCGAATCGGAAGCCTATGGTCTCTATCACGCGGCCGACGTCGGACCGGTAAGCTGGTACGACTTCGCCCGCGACGCGGCGCGGCAAGCGGGGCTCGAGCTTGCAATCGAGCCAATCCCAGCGCAGGAGTGGAAAGCTAGGGCGTTGCGCCCTCGCTTCTCGGCGCTGGAGAACGCGAAGCTTGCCGGCCTGGGCATCGCGATGCCCTCTTGGCGTGCCGGAATTGCCGCGTATCTGGGGCTCCGGTAAGATTACGTTATGGATTTGAGGATCGATCGGGAACGCGTGGATCGCTGCCGCGAGCTGGCGGCGGCCATCGTGGCACCGGTGGAAGCATTCATCGCCGCGCACTCGACGGTTTCGGTAGAGCGTGCGGTGCTTCGTCTGCTCGGCGTTGACGGTGTCACCCCCGACGAAATTCCGCTGCCCAACGCGATCGTGGACGCTTTGTCTCCAGGCGAGCGCAGTCGCGGCGTCGCGGTTGCGTATGGCAAGGCTCTCGCCGAGACGGGCTTGGACCCGGCGGCACTTGCCGAAGCTATCGCGGTCGGGCGCTACTCGGTCGATGAGTTCCGCGATACCCCCGAAC
>JBAVTZ010000193.1:0-35886 GCA_049696515.1 Candidatus Cybelea sp.
GCGTCGAGGTCCGCGACGCTCGGGGCAGCGGCCGTCGCCGCGCCGCTGGCGATTGCAAGCGCGAGGAACGTGCCCAAAGCCGCCTTGGCAGCCCTAGTACGACTGCGCAAAATAGGCCCTCACCTTCGCCGGCTCACCGCACGCCGTGCAGAGCGCTTCGCTCTCTCCGAGTTCGCGAATCACGCGCGTGGTAGCGCTGGTGGCGCCCTTCACGTGCGCCTCACACTCGGCTCGCTCGCACCAGGCGATGTCGATCATTCCCGCCCGGTTCTTACAAAGCTCGAAAAACTCTTCGCGATCTGAGGTGGTAAAGGTGTGATCGTCTAGGAACGATTTCGCCTGCCGATAAAGCGACCGCTGAATGTCCTCGAGAAGGTCGCCCACCGTTTTCGCCAGCTCTGCGAGCGCGACACTCTGACGCTGGCCCGGTTCGCCCTTGCCGCGGTCTCGCCGCGCCACGACCGCCGTTTGCGCATCCACGTCGCGCGGCCCGATCTCAATTCGCAATGGAACGCCGCGCAAATCCCACTCGCTGTATTTCCAGCCCGGTTGCTCGTCACGTGCGTCCACGCGTACTCGAAAGCCGGCCCCGGTCAGCTCCTTTGCGATCCTCGCGCACACCTCGACCGCACGTTCGTCGTTGGAGCGCACGATCGGCACCAGTACCGCTTCGATCGGCGCCATTTTGGGAGGTATCCGCAGACCGCGGTCGTCGCCATGAACCATAATCAGCGCACCCAGCATTCGCCACGAAACGCCCCAGGAGGTCGTGTAAGCGTGCTTGATCGTACCATCCTTGTCGGCAAACTTGATGTCGTATGCTTTGGCGAAATTTTGCCCGAGGTCGTGCGAGGTTCCCGATTGCAGCGCCTTGCCGTCGGGCATCAGCGCTTCAATAGAGAAGGTCTCGACGGCTCCCGGAAAGCGTTCGCTTCCGCTTTTTCGCCCGTAGTAGACCGGTACGGCGGCAACATTCTCCGCAAAGTCGCGATATTGGTCCAGAATAAGGAGCGTCTCTTCGCGCGCTTCCGCCGCGGAGGCGTGCGCGGTGTGCCCCTCCTGCCAGAGAAACTCCATGGTGCGAAGGAATGGCCGCGTCGCTTTCTCCCAGCGCACGACGTTCGCCCACTGATTGATCAGGATCGGCAAATCGCGGTAGGACTCCACCCACTGCGAATACATCGTCCCGACGATTGCCTCCGACGTCGGCCGAACCGCCAAGCGTTCCGTAAGAACTTCGCTGCCGCCTTGAGTCACCCAGGCGACTTCCGGCGCAAAGCCCTCGACGTGCTCGGCTTCCCGGATCAGCAAGCTCTCGGGAATGAAGAGCGGAAAGTACGCGTTTTCATGACCCGTCGCTTTGAAACCGGCGTCGAGATGCTTTTGCAAGTTCTCCCACAGTCCAAAACCGTAGGGCCGCAGTACGACGCACCCGCGAACCGGAGAATACGAAACCAGCTCGGCCTTGAGGCAAGCCGCCGTATACCATGCGGAGAGATCGGCCGTCTTTGGAGGAATCTCCTTGACGGCGCCGCGAGCGAGCGCATCGGACATGACCGGGCCCGCTTCGCGCGCGACGCCGGAACGGCCTCCGCCGGCTCGCGATTTCGGCATAGGATTAGCCTTTCGGGCACTCGATAACGACCAGGGAAAGCCGCTGCTTTGCTGCAACGGAGGCTGCGCACGGGAAAGAGCAATGACGAAACTCACGCGTATCTACACACGCACGGGCGACAACGGCACGACCGGATTGATCGGCGGTGACCGCATCAAGAAGAACGCGCCGCGGATCGAGAGCTATGGGACGGTCGACGAACTCTCGAGCGCGATCGGTGTGGCGCGTGCCGCGCTTGCCGCGCACCTGGAGAACGATAAGCGCGCGGCGCGTCTCGACGACTGGCTCGCGTGGACGCAAGACGCGCTGTTCAACCTCGGGAGCGATCTCGCGACTCTGCCCAAAGACCGGCGCGAAGGCAGTCCGGCGCTCGCGCCCGGCGACGCCGAGGCGCTCGAACGGGCGATCGACGAAGCGCAACGCGACCTGCCGCCGCTGGCAAACTTCATCCATCCGGGTGGCTCGATTCCCGGAGCCCATCTCCACTTCGCTCGTACCATCTGCCGGCGTGCCGAACGTCTGCTGGTTGGCCTGCTCGAGCATGAGGAGGGTGTATCGCCGGAGCAGCTGCGTTATCTCAATCGTCTTTCAGACGCGCTCTTCGTCTGGTCGCGCTGGATCAACGACGCCCTTGGCGCCCCCGAACATCTCTGGAATCCTTCGAGCCGGCCGCCTAGGTCCGACAAGCTCTAACTGCGAAGCGACGCCGGAATGTCGTTTATCTCCCAGCTCTTCGCTACGACGAACGTGGAGAAGCTGCGCGAGCTTGGTTCGCGCAAGATTCTTCGCCGCGCCCTGACGGCGAAGGATCTCGTCGCCATCGGACTGGGCACGATGATCGGCGGCGGCATCTTCACCACGATCGGAACCGGCGTCAAAGGCGCGGGGCCGGCCGTCATCGTCTCCTACTTATTAGCCGGTCTGACCTCATTCTTTGCGGCACTCTGTTACGCTGAGCTGGGCGCGATGGTTCCCGTCGCGGGCAGTGCGTATACCTACGCGTACGCCACGATGGGGAAGCTCTTCGCGTGGATCATCGGGTTCGCGCTAATTTTCGAGTACGGCATCAGCGCCGCTCCAGTCGCGCAACAGTTTTCGGCCGCGATCCAAGACGTTTTCAAAGATACCGGATTAGTATTGCCGAACTGGGCTCAACAATCCAATCTCCTCGTCCACGGCGCGTGGTGGCTCCCGTCGAGTTGGGACCTGGCTCACTCCCAATACGATCTTGTGGCCGCGCTCTTCGTCATCGGGCTGAGCCTTCTGCTTTCTGTCGGAATCCGCGAGTCCGCGACGGTCAACAACGTCTTCGTCGTGTTGAAAATCTCGGCGCTGATCGTCTTTGTCATCGCCGGGCTCTTCCTCGTCCACGCCGCAAACCTGCACGATTTTAATCCCGTGGGTTGGGGAAAGCTGCGGCCATTCGGCGGCATGGCCGACTATTCGTCGAACGCGCAACCATATGGCATCATTGCGGTCGGCGCCTTCGTCTTTTTTAGCTACATCGGCTTCGACACCGCGACGACCACCGCCGAAGAATGCAAGAATCCCCAGTTTGACGTGCCGGTCGGCGTGATCGGTGCGCTTGCGATCGGCACAATCATCTACTGCGCTACCGCGATCGTCCTGGTCGGCGCCGTACCGTGGAGTCAGGTGCCGATCAAAAACCCTCTGGTCTACGCGCTTGCGCCGCTGCACATGCCCGCACTGAACTGGGTTATTACGGTCGGCGTCCTTGCAGGCACGACCAGCGTCGCCCTCGCCTCGCTGCTGGGTCAGTCGCGCATCTTTTACGTCATGGCGCGCGATGGCATGCTGCCGCCGGTGGTTGCGGCCGTCCATCCGCGCTTTAAGACGCCTCTCATTACGACCCTTATCACGGGCGCCGCAGTGGCCGTTCTCGCGCTGATCGTCCCGCTGAACAACCTGCTCAATCTCGTGAACATCGGAACGCTCATCGCGTTCACGGTCGTCTGCGCGGGCGTACTCTATCTACGCAAGCGCCGCCCCGACCTTCCACGCAGTTTCCGCGTGCCTTTCGTCCCGCTATTCCCAATACTGGGAATTACTTTCTCCCTTTTTCTGGCGGTCTTCGGCCTTTCGCGCGCAACCTGGACTTGGTTCCTCATTGCGTTGGTCGGCGGCCTGATCTTCTTCTTCTGCTACGGCTTTCGCAAGTCGAATCCCGAAACGGTCGTGCCGGTTGAAGAGCCCGCCGGCCTCAGCGAGTACGCTTAGCAATGCGCTGACCCAGCAAGGCGCTGACCTAGGGGCCGGGACATCCCGCTATCGGAGCACTCCCTTCGGACATCCTGTCCTCCGGTCGTTCGTACGCGATTTTCAGGAGAACGAAGTTTTGAAGAACACCTCCTGTGTTGCCCGAAAATCGCTAAGTCCGTCAGCGGAATGTCCCGGCCCCTAGGTCAGCGCCTTACCGGCTATTGCGGTGTTACGCCGGTGGGATTCGGTGCTTCGCCAATACCCGGAGTGTTCACGTCGATGCGCGCATCGCGCGGGTCGTAGCGTGCCCGGACGTTGAGGGCGCGGGCTACCGCATCGAGCGAAATCATCACGCGTCCGCGGACACGAAAGGGAGCGTGTTTGAGCGTGAGCGGCATGCCGTTGAGCGTCGCGTGAGTATCGCCAACGCGCAAGCGCAGCGATTGCCCCCCGAGCACCACCTCGATCGAGCCGGTCTTTCCGTCGACTTCCGTCTCGGCACCAAGCGCATCGGCAATCGAACGCAGGGGAACGAAGGCTTTGTCGCTCACGGTCGTGACGGGTGGAACGTCGCTATCGACCCGCTCACCGTCTACCAGCATCACGATCGGCCTCGAAAGTGCAAGGAGTGCCGAAATCGCAAACGCCGCAAATGCAATCGCGACCAGTCCGCGCCAATTCAGGCCGGCGTACAGTTCTCCAACGCGACGAATCATGACACGGATCGCGCGGCTCCAGGGGAGCCGCCGATTTCCGCAAGATAGGCCGGATACTTCTCGGCGATCACATTCTCGATCTCTAAGCGCAACATGCCGAGCAGCTCGCTTTCCGGATACGTACCGACCAGCTCCCCAGCACGATAGATGGCGCCCTTGCCCTTGCCGCCCGCGACGCCGACATCGGCCATCTTCGATTCACCGGGTCCATTGACGACGCAACCCATGACGGCTACCTTCACGGGCGCGCTGTAAGATTTTGCGATCGCCTCCACGGCGCGGCCTAACTCGAGCACCGATATCTCGGCGCGTCCGCACGAGGGACAGGCCGTGATCTCGAATCCCTTTTCACGCAGGCCGAGCGATTTGAGGATCCCCCAGCAAACCGGAACCTCCTCGATTGGATCGTCGGCCAGCGAAACGCGAATGGTGTCGCCAATTCCTTCCCAGAGCAAAATGCCCAATCCGATCGACGACTTAATCGTGCCATCGCGCAACAACCCGGCTTCCGTAATCCCAAGGTGCAGTGCGTACGGCGTGCCCCGCTCGCGCAAGCGCCCGTCCATCAAACGATAGGCTTGTACCGTCGTTGCAACATCGTGGGCTTTGAGCGAGATCGCGATTTCAGTATGTCCATGCTCTTCCAGGATCTCGACATGGCGCAGCGCCGAGAGCACCATCGCTTCAGCGGTATGGCCGAGCGACTTTTCCAGATCCGGGGCGAGCGAACCCATGTTGACGCCGACGCGGATTGGAATGCCGCGCGCCTTGGCGGACAAGACGACCTCGGCGACCTTCTTCGGATCGCGAATATTGCCAGGGTTCAATCGCAGTTTCGCAACGCCCGCCTCGATGGCTGCCAAAGCCATTTTATGATCGAAATGAATGTCCGCTACGATCGGAACGGGCGAACGATGAACGATTGCGGGCAAGCCGGCGGCATCCGGCGGATCCTTGACCGTCACCCGCACCACCTCGCAGCCTTCCATCGCGAGGCCGTAAATCTGTTCGAGGGTCTTGTCGGCATCGGCCGTATCGGTCGTGGTCATAGACTGCACGACGACGGGGTGGTCGCCGCCGATCCACACGCTCTTGGCGTCGGCTTTTCCGGTCTTGTTTTGCAAGAGAATCGGCTTGCTCTTGCGTCGGAGACGTAACATCTACGTTCCTCTCCTCGACAAGCTACATCACTCCCTGCCCGCTCACGATTCGAGCGATGTCGTGAAAGGCCACCAGCACGATCAGGGCCATCAGCGCCGCAAAGCCCGCGATATGGACCATTGCTTCCTTTTCGGGGTCGACCGGCCGGCCCCGGATGAGTTCTGCGATAATGAAGGCCGCTCGTCCGCCGTCGAGCGCCGGAATCGGCAGCAGGTTAAAGAGACCCAGCGCGAACGAGATGGTTGCTGCCAGCGAAAAGTATGGTCCCCAACCCCAATCCTGAACGGTCGCGGCGACTTGCCCCATGCCGATCGGACCGGCAATCTGCGGTGCATATTTTGTGAACTGAGTCGCAAGTAGCACAATGCCGCCGATCGTCTGATTCGCGATCGCCACGAATTCTTGGCCGCTGTCGCGCACCGCGCGGCCAAATCCGACGCGCTCGTAGGCGGGAACCGGCGAAAATCCGATGCAGCCCTGGTTCTTTCCGACCTGCACCGGACACGCCCGCGGCGTAACCGGTACCTTTGTGCGAATGCCGTTTCGTTCGTAGACCAGATCGAGCGGCTTACCGAGCGACCCATGGATTTTGTCGACCAGGCTCTTGCCCGAGGTGATCGCTACGTCGTTGATTGCGACGATGCGATCGCCCGGGCGTATTCCGGCGCTGGCAGCCGGCGACCCCGTCAGCACTTCTCCGACAACCGGTTGGTTCGCCCTATCACTAGCTACCCCGAAAGCCAACGCGGCTACGAGCAGGATCGCGTAACAGAGGATAAAGTTGGCAAAGGGTCCCGCCAAAATGATTGCTAACCGCTGCCACGGCGACTTGGCCTGAAAGTTGCTATCGGTCGCGCCTTGTTGAGCGCGAAAGTCGCGCTGCTGTTCCGCCTCGGAGACCCGGCTGTCCTCGCCTTCCATTGCGCAGAAGCCGCCAATCGGCAGCGCCCGCAAGGAATACTGCGTGCCGGTGCGCGGGCTAGTCCAGCCGGCCAGCTTGGGGCCAAAGCCTACCGCGAACTCGTTGACCCGCACGCCATTGCGCCGGGCCAATACGAAGTGACCAAACTCGTGGAGTACGATCAAGACGGAAAGCATCACGAGAAACGTGATAACTTTCTCGAATCCGACCAGAGTGACGACGGATAACAAAATCAACTACTTTACGCCCTTTCGACGGCTTCCACGATCTCTCCGGCGGCCTTTCGGGCCTCGCGGTCGGCTGCTCTTACTCCACGCAAAGTAGGCTCTACGGGTGGGATCTGGCTCATGGCTCCTTCGATCACGTCCGGGATCCGTCCAAAAGCGATCCTCCCGGCAACAAACGCATCGACCGCCACTTCGTTTGCAGCAGAGAGCACCGCAGGCTGCGTTCCGCCTTCGGCCAGCGCTTGGTAAGCCAGCCGAACGCAGGGAAACCGGACCGGATCCGGCGGTTCGAAATCATAACGCAGGGCGACCTCGCCTTGCTTCGCGCCGAGCGTCCGAAGCACGTCGGCCGACGCACCTTGGGCCGGGTCCCCATTCGAGGCTAGCCGCTTGGGGTAGCTCAGGGCGTATCCGATGGGAATGCGCATATCCGGCGCGGCCAGCTGCGATTTTACGCTCCCGTCGGTAAAGACCACAAATCCGTGCGTGACCGACTGCGGATGCACGACGATTCGAATTCGATCGCCGGCTAAACCAAAGAGCCGGCTTGCCTCGATTACCTCGAGTCCCTTATTCATCATCGTTGCAGAGTCGATCGTGTTTTTCGTTCCCATTCGCCAGGTCGGATGAGCGAGGGCTGCCGAGATCTCGGCTCGTTCCATCGCTGCGCGTGTCGTGCGCCAGAACGGACCGCCCGACGCAGTCAGCACAATTGCGGCGACGCTCGACGGCTCCTCTCCCACCAAGCATTGAAAAATCGCACTATGCTCGCTATCGATGGGCAGTAGGCGTGAGCCGCTGCGCTTACCCGCCTCTACAAGTAACGCACCCGCCGCGACGATAAGTTCCTTGTTTGCAACCGCGACGTCGATTCCGCGCTCCACCGCTGCAAAGACCGCCTCGAACGCGACCGAGCCGTCGGTCGCGGCCAGCACGATCTCCGGATCGCTCTCAACGGCAACGCGCAGTAGTCCGGCGGGACCGTCCGCTGCGGTGGTCGCAACCCGCACGCCAAAGCGAAGTGCCTGTTCCTGCAGCAAGTCGACATTGCGTCCCGCCGCTAGACCCACGACTTCGAATTCATCCGGATAACGCGCGATAACGTCGAGCGCTTGGGTTCCAATCGATCCCGTCGATCCCAGGATAGCTATGCGTTTACGCATTTGCGCTTACCGCGTCGAAGGATCACTGCACCTGCAATATCCCGAGCAAGTGCAGCGTCGCAAAGAACGTGACGCCACCCAATAGATAGGAATCGAAACGGTCGAGAACTCCGCCGTGGCCTTGGATCATGTCACCGGCGTCTTTCACCCCCGCGTCACGCTTGAAAGCCGACTCGACGAGATCCCCTACCTGAGCGCCAACGCTGGTAAACGAGCCCAGGACCGCGCCTTGCCACCACTGCAGATGGAGTTGCGGCAACCAGGTTGCGCCGGCCGCAAAGATCGTCACGACGACGAGGGCGCCGACTGAGCCTTCGATCGTCTTATTCGGCGAGATCTTGGTGAGGCGGTGGCGCCCAAAACTCGTCCCAATGAGCATGCCGAAGGTATCCGTGAGCGCGATCATGACGATCACGTAAAAGGTCAGCCACATCCCGTCGCCCGGGATCTGACGAATGAAGACAAAGTAGGTCAGCAGTTTGCCGATATAGAGGACTGCAAGCAGCGTGTAGGCAGTGCGAGCAAAGTAGCCCTTCTGCTCGCCGTACATCCCGATAGAAAACGCGACGATGACGATTCCAGCCAGCAGAACCCCCTCCCATTTGTGCAGGAGATTGAAAACTGCCATTGCGATGTACGCGCCGACCCCGAGCACAGCGACCGGATTTTCCAGCGGCTGTCCTTTGCTCGCGCAAAGATAGTTGAACTCGTAGATGCTCGCGAGACCGATCGCGAAGAGCAGCAGATAGAAGGTCCACGGAAGAAAAACCGAACACAAGCCGATCGCAGCGACGATCAGGCCGACGACTACCCGTCGTTCGGTCAGGTCCCGCCGAAGCGACGTTCCCGCTGTTGAAACTCGATCAGCGCTCGTACCAAATCATCCTTTGAAAAGTCGGGCCAGTAAACGTCGGTCATTACGAGTTCGGCGTACGCGGCCTGGTATAGCAGAAAGTTCGAGAGCCGCTGCTCGCCGCCTGGGCGGATCAGCAGATCGAGCTCGGGCAAATCGGCGGTGTAGAGATACCGGCTGATGACCTCCTGGTTGATGCCCTCCGGAGCGATCCGGCCGCGGGCGACGTCGCCGGCAATCGCACGAACCGCGCGTTCGAGCTCGGCATGCGAGCTGTAGTTGACGGCAAGGTTGAGGATAAGACCGGTGTTGGCAGCTGTCTTGGCCTGCAAGTCCGCGAGCGCGCCCCGCGGCGCCCGCGGCAGCGACTCCCACTCGCCGATGACCCGCACGCGCACGTTGTTGCGCCGAAGCTCGATCAGCTCGTTGCGCGCAAAGTGAACGCAGAGCTCGAACAAAAGCGAGATCTCGCGAGCGTCGCGGTTCCAGTTCTCGGTCGAGAACCCGTAAACGGTGAGCACGTGGATGCCCAGATCGCTCGCGGCCCGGGTGACGCGGCGCAGCGCGACCATACCGCGGCGGTGTCCTTCGATGTCGGGCAACCCGCGTTCCTTAGCCCAGCGTCGATTCCCATCCATGATAATCGCAACGTGACGGGGCACCGTGCTGGAATCGAGCGAAGGATGTGACCCGGCAGCCAACGAGATGCTCATGGACTCGCCTGCACCGGCTTCGTCGAAGCAGGCTGATACGACTCGTAGCCGACCGTCAGTTCCACTTCCCTGTCTTCCTGACCGATCTCAGGTTCACGCATTCTAAGGCGCAGCACGCGCAAGACTCCGCAACCCACCCAGGCGCCGCTGGGAGCGAGCACTTGCAGCCGGACGCGTTGCTCGCGCAGAGCGCGCCGTGCCCGCACTTCCGGCACCAGTACCAAGTCCTCGTTCACACTTCCATGATCTCTTTTTCTTTGGCAGCGACCAGCACGTCGATCTCTTTGACGTACTTGTCGGTCAGCCGCTGCAATGTCTCTTGCATGCGCTTGTTGTCGTCCTCAGTGATCTCGGACGATTTCAGCTGTCCCTTGAGCTCGTCGTGCGCCCGGTGCCGCACGTTGCGGACGGCGACCCGGCCGTCTTCTGCCTTCTTCTTAACGAGCTTAGCCAGCTCTCTGCGCCGCTCTTCATTCAGCGGCGGAATTACCAAACGAATGGAGGTGCCGTCAATGTTGGGGGTCAAGCCGAGGTCGCTCTTCTCAATCGCCTTTCTGATTTCCCCAACGACGCCTTTGTCCCAGGCGGCGATCAGCAAAGTGCGCGAGTCGGGAGTCGAGACGCCGGCGACCTGTTTGAGAGGAATCGATTGACCGTACGCCTCTACCACCAACCGGTCGAGCAACGCCGGTGAGGCGCGTCCGGTTCGAATTGATGCAAACTCGCTCCGACTCGCTTCGACGCATTTTGTCATTCGTGATTCGATCTCTTTGAAGTATGCCTCGGCCATCGCTCGCTCAGTCCTAGCGGCCTGCGCCAACGGGCGCAGCTTCGCGACGCCCGACATACGTGCCAATCGGCTCGCCCCAGATAACGCGGCGGATGTTCCCCGGGTTCGACATGTCGAAGACGATCACCGGAAGCGCATTGTCCATGCAGAGCGCCATTGACGTGGAGTCCATCACCTCTAAGCCGAGTTGCAATACTTCCATGTAATCCAGCCGCTCGAACCGGGTCGCCCGCGGATCCTTCTTCGGGTCGGCCGAATAAATGCCGTCGACCTTGGTCGCCTTGAGAATGGCTTCCGCATTCATCTCGACTGCGCGCAAAGCCGCGGTCGTGTCGGTAGTGAAGTACGGATTTCCCGTTCCCGCGGCAAAGATTACCACCCGGCCCTTCTCGAGGTGGCGAATCGCACGTCGCCTGATGTACGGTTCCGCGACTTGATGCATCTCGATCGCGGTTTGAACGCGCGAGGCCACTCCCATGCGTTCGAGTGCATCTTGCAATGCGAGCGCGTTGATGACCGTGGCTAGCATGCCCATGTAGTCGGCGGTGGCTCGATCCATGCCGGCTTTTTCGTGGATCTTCCCGCGCCAAATGTTGCCCCCGCCGACCACGATCGCGATCGAGACTCCAGCTCGACTCACTTCGGCGATCTGTTCGGCCATGGCTTGCGTGGTGTTGACGTCGACGCCTGAGCCTTCTCCCATGAAGGCTTCCCCCGAAATCTTCAGGAGCACGCGGGAGTATTGCGGTCCGTCCAGCTTACTCACCGAGCGCGTATCGGGCGAAGCGCCGTATGCGGATCTTCTCGCCAAGCGCCCCAATCGCACGGTGAATCAAATCGCCGACGCTTATTGAGTCGTCTTTGACGAACGACTGGTCGAGCAAGCAATGGTCCTCGAACCACTTGTTCAACTTCCCTTGGACGATCTTCTCGCCCACCTCCGCCGATTTCGCCGCCGGCACGGCAGCACGAAACTCACTGCGCAGTTGATCGACAACGTCGCCGGGCACACTCTCACGATCCAGATATTGTGGAGACATGGCGGCGATATGCATTGCTATGTCCCGCGATAGTTCGCCGAAGCGGGGATTTCTTGCCACGAAATCCGTCTCGCTGTTGACCTCGACCAGGACGCCGATCTTTCCGCCGGGGTGGACATAGCTCGTTACCATGCCTTCGTCGGCGGTGCGCTCGGCCTTCTTCGCAGCCTGCGCGGCGCCGCGCTCCAGCAGAAGCGCCTTCGCCTGTTCCACGTCGCCGGTCGCGTCGAGCAGCGCCTTTCGGCAGTCCATCATTGGTGCGCCCGTCTCTTCACGCAGCGCTTTGATCTCTTCAGGTCTGGGTTGGTACGAAATCAAGCACCTGCCTCCGCCACCGTCACGGGAGCTTCGTCACGGAACTCTTGTGGCGAGGCTTCGTAGGCTCCTTCGTCGTACGCGCTCTCGCTCTCGGTCTTGCCCTCGATGATTGCGTCGGCGATCTTGCCGACCATCAGCTTGACCGCCCGAATCGCATCGTCGTTGCCGGGAATTGGATAATCGATCTCATCGGGATCGCAGTTAGTGTCGATCACGGCGATGATGGGAATCTTCAGCTTTCTCGCTTCCAGGACCGCGATGCGCTCCTTCTTCGGGTCGACCACAAAGATCGCGTCGGGGAGCCGATGCATATCCTTGATCCCGCCCAGAAAGCGCTCGAGACGGTTCATCTCGTCCTGCAGTTTGGCGACTTCTTTCTTTGGAAGCCGTTCGAAGTCGCCCTGAAGCTTCATGTTCTCGAGCTCGCGCAGGCGTGCAATGCGCTTTTGAATGGTGGCAAAGTTGGTCAACGTGCCGCCGAGCCAACGCTGGTTTATGAAAAAGGTCCCGGCGCGCTCCGCCTCCTCGCGGACGACGTCCTGCGCCTGCTTCTTCGTCCCAACGAACAGGATCACGCGTCCCTCGCGCGCGAGTTGCTTGACGACTTCGTAGGTTTCGCGCAACCGCTGCACGGTCAGCGCCAAATCGATGATGTAGATGCCGTTGCGCTCTTGAAAGATGAACGGCTTCATCTTGGGGTTCCAGCGGCGCGTCTGGTGACCGAAATGGACGCCCGCTTCCAAGAGCTCCCGCATGGTAACGACGGTCATAGGGTAACCTTTCTGGCTCCCGGCCGCCCCCCATCCTGGCACAGCGGTCCCGTCACGGAGCCATCGCCACCCCGCCTCCGTGCGGGGTGAAGTGATTTAGACAACCGCGCGATTATATCACGAGGTCAGCGAGGCTCCAAGTTTCTCGTCAACCAAACGGGCGATAGCCTGCACGCCTGCATCCCGAGCCGAAGCAAGCCGGATTAGGGGCGCGCCTCGCAGACCATGTTGAACGGCGTCTGGATTGGGTGGCGCAGGTCGCGCCCCAAGGCTCTTCGTAGAGCGCAGCATGCGCTGGCTCGTCACGGGGGGATTGGGGTTCATCGGCTCTCATTTCGTTCGCCTTGCTCTACGCGAGCGGCCTCAAGTGGAGATCGTCAACCTCGACGCGATGACCTATGCCGGAAACCCGGCGAACGTAAAGGACGTTGAAAACGATCCGCGCTATCGCTTCGTGAAGGGCGATATCTGCGATCCGGCCGCGGTGCGCGAAGCGATCGCTGATGGCGTCGCGGCGATCGTGAACTTCGCGGCGGAGACGCACGTCGACCGCTCAATTCTCGATCCGGAGGCCTTCTTGCGGACCGATACGCTTGGGACGCACGTCCTGCTGGACGCGCTGCGCCAACGCGGAATCGCTCGCTACCTCCAAGTGTCGACCGACGAAGTCTACGGCAACGTCGAGGCCGGCGAATCGTTCGAAACCGATCCGTTGCGCCCGCGCAGCCCCTACGCAGCCAGCAAAGCCGCCGGCGATCTTCTTGCGCTCGCCTATCGTACGACCTACGAGGCGCCCGTGCTGGTGACGCGCGGCAGCAACACGTATGGGCCGTATCAATACCCCGAGAAAATCGTGCCGCTCTTCGTAACCAACTTGATCGACGATCGCCCGGTGCCGCTCTACGGCGATGGCTTGCAGATACGCGACTGGCTCTATGTCGAAGATCACGCGCGTGCGATCCTCCAGGTTCTCGAGCACGGTGAGGTCGGCGGCGTTTATAATATCGCCGGTGGCAGCTCGCGCACAAACCTCGAGCTCACGCGCGTGCTGATCGAGCATTGCGGGCGCTCGACGGCCTCGCACGTGAGGCACGTCGCCGATCGGCCGGGTCACGACCGCCGTTACGCCGTTAACGCCGGTCGGGTCCGCGCGCTCGGGTGGCAACCTCGGGTTACGTTCGACGAAGGAATAGCGCGGACGGTCGCATGGTATCGCGCCAACGAGGCGTGGTGGCGCCCCTTGAAAAACGAGTATGCGCCCAAATAGGGGGCTCGCGCGGCGTCAGGCCGAGGCGCGAAGTGCCGAGGCTCTTCGAAGTGCGGAGGCTTTCAAATGAAAGGTGTAGTCTTGGCGGGCGGCCTCGGGACGCGGCTGCGCCCTCTGACGAAAGTGACCAACAAGCACTTGCTCCCCGTATACGATCGGCCGATGATCTACTATCCGCTCGAAACGCTCTGTCGTGCCGGCATTCGGGAGATCATGATCGTGACGGGCGGAAACTCGGCGGGCGACTTTCTACGTCTTCTCGGAAACGGTGCGGAGTTCGGTCTCAACGACATCTACTACGCCTATCAGGAGGGCGAGCGCGGCATCGCCGACGCCTTGCGCCTTTGCGAACACTTCGCCGGAGACGGGCGAATCGTGGTGATCCTGGGGGACAACATCCTCGAGGATGACATCTCGCCCTACGTTCGTAAGTTTGAAGCGCAGCCGTCCGGTGCCCGCATCCTCTTAAAGGAAGTCGACGATCCAGGGCGGTTCGGCGTGCCGGTCTTCGACGGCGATCGCATCGTCGCGATCGAGGAGAAACCCGCCGATCCGAAAAGCCGATATGCCGTCGCCGGCGTCTATATGTTCGACCGGCGCGTCTTTGACTTTATCCGAATGCTCGCGCCATCGCAGCGTGGGGAGCTGGAGATCGCTGACGTGCACAACCGTTACATCCGTCACGGCGACCTCTACTACGACGTGCTCGATGGATGGTGGAGCGACGCAGGAACGTTCGACAGCCTCTTCCACGCTGGCGAACTGGTCGCGCGCGAGCGAGCCGCAAACGAGGACCGCAATTACGAGTGAGGAAAGTGAATCGGCAGCAAGAAGAACGCGACCACGACTAGTACGCACGCGAGCGCGCCGCGAAACCAGCGTTCTGGAAGCCTCGTTAGTAGCAGCGAACCAACAAAGACGCCTGGGACGGATCCTAACAGCAACATTCCCGCGTATCTCGGATTGACGTCGCCTATCCGCCAGTGACCGATTAGTGACGGCACCAGCACGACGATCGCGAACGCAACGTCAGTTCCTACCAGCCTGCGTAGCGCGATCGTGGGCACGACGAGCAGCAATAGCGGTAACGTAAGAGATCCTGCGCCGATCGAAGTGATACTGACGGTGAGACCCACAAAAAACCCGATGCCCGCAATCCAGGGCGTCGGCAGCTCACTCGCCGGCACGTGCGAAAGGTCGCCAGCGAGTTTGCGATTGAACGTAATCACCGCGGCGGAAAGCAGCAAGGCCGCTGCAACCGCGAGGCGCAACACGAGTTCGAGCTGGTGAATGTCGAGGGCTCGGTGCAAATGTGCGCTCACCGCAACGCCGATGAGTGCGCCGGGCAAACCTCCGACCGACAGCCGCCAAAGCACCGACACCTGCACGTTCCTTCGCTGAAGGTGAGCGATCATCGCGACAGCCTTCGTCCCGAGCGCGAAGAGTAAGTCGGACCCGATTGCAGTATCGGTACCAACGCCAAGAAAGAGGACCATCAGCGGCGTGGTAAGCGCTCCCGCGCCGACGCCGCTGTACGCGATGCAGGCGCCGACGATGAATCCTACGACGACGAAGCTCCAGATCACGTACGCGCAATAACCTCAGGACGCGTCATTCCCTCGATGTGCTCCTTAAGTGTAGGTTGCCGAACCCCATTTGGAAGGACCGCTCCGAGCGCGGTCCTTTCCTGGTAACCGGGGTCAACATTCAACGGGCTCCTAAGCCTGTCCCGGTCGACCCCGCTCAGGTGGCGGAGCCTCGGCCGGCATGTCTGGCTTCTGATCGCAGTGTTCAAGGCCTTGACGATCCGGAATTATGCGGATGCGGCTTCCCGCGATGCGTCGATTAGGATTTGAGCAACTTCCGGGCGCGAGAACTCCGGTGGCGGCAACTGCCCCGCCCGCAGCATCTCGCGCACGCTCGTGCCGCTCAGCGAGACGTGGTTGGCGGAGTCGTGGCTGCATGTTTTCCGCGTACCCATCGATTGGCAGCGCCGGCAGTAGAAACTGTTTTCAAACTTGAGAGGTGTGATACCGAGTTCGGCTGGGGTGAACTCTTCAAACACCTTCTGCGCGTCGTAGGTCCCGTAGTAACTTCCCACGCCGGCATGGTCGCGCCCGACGATGAAATGAGTGCAGCCGTAGTTCTTGCGCATCATGGCGTGGAAAATCGCTTCGCGCGGGCCGGCGTAACGCATCGCCGCGGGCAACGTGCTTAGGAGCACGCGGTCGGCCGGATAGTAGTTGTCGAGCAGCGCCCGATAACAACGCATACGCACTTCCGCGGGGATGTCGTCGCTCTTGGTTTCGCCGACGAGCGGATGAAGCAGCAGCCCATCTACCATCTCTAGGGCACACTTCTGAATGTATTCGTGCGCGCGGTGCACCGGGTTGCGCGTTTGGAAGCCTACGATCGTCTTCCAGCCGCGGCGCTCGAACTCGGCGCGCGTTTCGTTCGGCGATAGGCTCACCGGGTCGTGCTCGCTGGGAAGCACCGAAACCGCGCCGCCAATGAGCACCTCTTTGCGCTCGTAGAGCGCGGCAACGCCCGGATGCTTTTGATCTTCGGTACGGTAGACGTTCTGTGCTTCGCGCAGTTTGTCGTGCTCGAATACATCCTCGACCTCGATGACGGCGCGCAACTGCCCTTCGCCGTCGTAGAGGGCCGCCCGAGTGCCAGCGACCGGAGCCTCTTCGCGGTCGACTGCCAGAACGACGGGAATACTCCATGGCAACCCGCCGGATAAGCGCATCGTGGTGACGACCTGCTCGTAGTCCTTGCGATTCATGAACCCGGTCAGTGGGCTGAGGGCGCCGTTAGCGATCAACGCCAGATCGTTTAACTCGCGACCGGTGAGCGTGAGGCGGCGCAGTCCTTGAGCTCCTTCGCGCAACTCAAGTTCGGCCTGCGGGGAATCGACACTTCGATTGACGAGTTTACCGCCGTGAGGAGCGATCATGACACCACCTTCACGTCGGCCTGCAGGAAGCCGCGCTGCTTGAGTTCTGCGAGGATCTTCGACACGCTTTCTTCGACCGCTTCGAACTCGCTGTCTACCACTACGTCGGGATTCTCGGGGGCTTCGTACGGATCGGAGACGCCGGTGAAGTGCTGCAGTTCGCCGGCAATTGCCTTCGCATAAAGACCCTTAACGTCGCGGCGTACGAGCTCGTCTAAAGAGCAGCGCACGTAGACTTCGACGAAGTGGGCATTGCCGATGCGCTGGCGCGCTTCGTTCCTAGCCTGCTCGTACGGCGAGATCGCGGCGGTGATGACCGCGGCGCCGTGCTTGACGAGCAGCGAGGCCACGAACGAGATGCGGCCGATATTGATATCGCGGTCTTCGCGGCTGAATCCCAGCCCCTTCGAGAGGTGGGTGCGGACCTCGTCGCCGTCGAGGACCTCGACACTGCAGCCGCGAGCCGCCAGCTCGGGGGCCAGTCGCTCGGCAATCGTACTCTTGCCCGCACCGGACAGGCCCGTAAGCCACACGGTGAATCCCTGGTTCAAGTGGAGTTCCTTTCTGTCACGAGGAAAAAGATTATTTGCGACTCGAGAACGTCGAAATCCGAGTCAATTGCCCTCGGCATCACGGGATGTATCGGCCTCCGCGGACTCTTTTCCTACCGGCCCCCGTTCATCCGACGCGCTGACCGGCCGATCGGTACCATGAATTTCCTCGAAGATCTCGGTGCGGTGGACGGGGACGTCCCGCGGCGCCTCGATTCCCAGCTTGACTTGATCGCCGTCCAGCCCGACAACCAGAATACGAATGTCGCTTCCGATCATGATCGACTGATTCGCCTTGCGACTAAGCACGAGCATGGCGCGCCCTCCTTTCGAGCGCCCCGGCTCCGTGGCCTCCGGAAGTGATAGAGCCGGCGACGTTTGCTTAAAAGGTCGCCCTGCAGCGGGCTCGAATTCCGCCCACTTCTGGAGGATCCGCCAATGGTTAACGGGATTGCGTTCTTCGCCTACTCCGTCAGAGACGTACCACGCGCGCGAGCTTTTTACTCAGGTACTCTCGGTCTTAAGCCCGGCGATTCGTTCGGGGATCACTGGATAGAATTCGACGTGGGCAACGCGACGTTCGGAGTAGGAAACGGCGAGGGGTTAGGCTTTATGCCCGGTTCTTCTACCGGTGCGGCCTTTGAAGTTGACGATATCGAGGCGATGCGCGATCGGCTGAAAGGCAGCGGTGTCGAGGTAAGTGAGGTGCATGAGTTTCCAGCATGCTTCACCTGCTTCGCGAGCGATCCCGAGGGAAACCGCTTCGCTCTGCATCAGCGCAAAGCAGCGGCTCAGGAAGCCGTCGCGTAGCAGCATTCAAGCGCGTCCCGGCCGGCTGGTTGCAAACTGAGCCGCATGGAGGCGTGCGTAAGGACCGTTCCTCGCCAACAACTCGTCGTGGGTGCCGATCTCGACGACGTGCCCGGCTTCGATAAACAGCACCTTATGTGCGCGGCGTACGGTCGAGAGACGATGCGCGATGATGAGGGTAGTGCGGCCTGGTAACAGGCGGTCAAGGGCTTCCTCGATCATGGCTTCCGAGTGGCTGTCGAGTGCGCTGGTCGCTTCGTCGAGAATCAAAATGCGGGGATCTCGCAGGACGGCACGCGCGATAGCGATGCGCTGACGTTCGCCACCCGAGAGGCGCACGCCGCGCTCCCCGACCTCGGTCGCATAGCCTTTCGGAAAGGTACTCACGTAGTCGTCGACATTCGCGTCGCGGGCTGCGGAGCGTACTTGCTCGTCGGTCGCGTCGAGGCGTCCGTAGCGAATGTTCTCCAGAATCGAACCACGGAAGAGCTGGACGTCTTGCGGCACGATTGCTATCGCTGCGCGCAAATCGGAGAGGCGCAATTGGGCGACGTCCATCCCGTCGAGCAGTAGCCTGCCTTCTTGCGGCTGATAGAAGCGCGGGACCAGGTTGACGAGGGTGGTTTTCCCAGCCCCCGAGGGACCGACCAGCGCGACGACCTCACCCGCTTCGATCGTTGCGTTGACGTGGCGAAGCGCGGGCGGCTCGCCAGCTCCGTAGTGAAACGTAACGTCTGCGTATTCGATCCGCCCGCGCACCATAGGGAGCGCAATAGCATCGGGCGGGTCGCGCACTTCAACCGGCAGATCGAGGAGCTCAAAGACCCGTCCTGCCCCGACGATCGCCTTGCTGATGTCGCCGAAGAAGGCTGCAACCCGGTTCATGGGGTTCATCAAGTTGACCAAGAGTCCCCAATACATGAAGACTTTGCCCGTGTCGAGTCGCCCGACTAGAACTTCTCGCACCGAGAGCCACATGATGGCCACGACGGCCGCGACCATGATCGTCGAAATCACCAGCGGCTGCGTTTGAATGAACTGCGTCAGTTTCATGTACGCGCCAAAGAAGTCGTCGTTCCGGTTTTGAAAGCGGCGGACTTCAAAATCTTCGCGCCCAAACGACTTGACGACCCGGTGCCCTTGCAAAACCTCCGACAGGTTTGCGGTGAGATCGGCGATACGTTGTTGAGCGCGATGCGTGCTCGTTCCGATCAAGCGTTGAAAGTTGTTGACGGCCAGCGAAACGACCGGCGCGACCAGCACGAGTGAGATGGTCAACAGCCAATCAAGATAGATCATCGTCGCGAACGACGAGAGAAACGTGGCCAACGCAACCACCAGCTGCGGAACGGAAACGCTCACCGCGTCGATCATAATCTGCAGATCGGTGGAAAAGCGCGCGATCAACTCGCCCGGGCGCCACTTGTCGAACTCTCCCAGCGGCAGGTTGAGCAGCCGCTCGAAGAGCCGTACTCGGAGACGCGCGACCAGGTTTTGTCCGCTCCAGGCTGTCAGGTAAGTCTGGCCGTAGATCGCCGCATTCGCTAGAATGAGCGCGACCGAGGTTAACCCTAACGATAGGTACAGCGCTCGAAGGTCGGGCGGCCGACCGCCTAGGGGAATGAGAACCTGGTTGATGATGATCCGAAATGCCAGCGGTGGAACGATAGAGAGAACGCCGGCAAGGACCCCCAGCGCCATCGCCAGTCCGATGCGTGGATAGTAGGGACGTGCCTCGCGCGCCAGGCGCTGCAGAATCGAGCGGCGGCTCATCGGCGGCAGGGTCTTGGGGCCGTCGCGCGGTGAAACCTCCCGCAACTCGTTCCGGTACGTGAGGATGAATGACGGAGGAGGATCGCGAGAACTACATGGACTGCTATTTTCACTCGAACGTACCATCGGTCGCGCCTTGTATCGACTGTGGCAAGCCGGTCTGCGCGACCTGTCGCGACGAGCTCGGCGGTTGCCCGAGTTGTCGTCTCGCAGCCAAGGTCGAAGCCGCTACCGCTACCCGCCAACAGATTGCGGGCGCGGTACCCCCGCGACCAGCGCCGGCAAGCGTCCGTGGAAAAGCCACGGTCGCCGCGCCACCCGATCCGGTGGAATCGCGTGCGCTCGTCGCGCTCGGTTACCCGCTCTGGCCCTTGGCTTTGCTCTCGCTCCTCGACCGCAAGCAGTCGCGCAACTTGCGCCGGCAAGCGTTTCAAGCCCTTGGCTTCAACGTCGGATTCTTTGGCTTTTGGGGTCTGCTCTCGCTGATTGCGCAGGTTCCGTTCCTCGGCTTCTCGGCTTGGGTGCTCGTGCCGCTGCTCGCTCCCCTCTTTTTGGTCGCGAGCGTCTATTACGGAATCAAGACCTGGAATGGGGATGACGTCCGCATCCCGGTCGTCACCAGTTGGCTAGACGACCGCATGCCTCAAGGCGACACGAACGCGCGATAGCGTCGCAGAAACGCACGCGCGGCGGTCGCATGGTCGATTACCGCCTTTGGATACGCATCGCCGGCGAAGAGCGGCAGTGTAAGTTGCGGTGAGCCGCCGGAGCGGCCGTACCAGGCCTCGAGCGGCACCTGCCGGAGTTCATCGATCCAGCGACGGGCGTAAAGGCCCGCAGGATCGTAGCGGCGGCGCTGCCGTTCGGGATTATAGATCCGCGGGTACTGCGCCATGTCGGCCCCAACGCCGGCGATCCACTGCCAGTTCCCCGTTGCCAAGGCCGGATCGTCCTCGATCAGCCAGCGATCCCATTCGTCGCGGCCCACCCGCCAGTCGGCGCCTAAATCAAAGCAGAGAAATGACGCGGCGACCGACCTGACGTGCGGATGCATCCATCCCGTCGCGCGCAACTGCCGAATGCCCGCGTCAACTAAGGGATAGCCAGTGGTCCCAGCACGCCAACTCTCGAGCCCGGACGGGCGGCGTTCCCAAGAAAAATCGCGCATCTTCTCTTGCAGCGGCTCGTCTTTCGTTTGCGGATGAAACCAGGAAAGCTGAAGAAAGAAATCCCGGTGGGCCAGAGATCGCAGAAAGAGACGCAACGAAAGGCGCTCCTCGCTGATCGAAAAAGGATCGCTCAAGCGTTCCCGTACGGCACGCGCGATCGAGCGCGCGGAAATCGTACCATACGAGAGATGTCCCCCGAGATGCGACGTTCGATCTTCCGAGGGGACGGTCGCCGTAATCGAATATTGCGCTACGCGCTCTCGAAGAAAGCTATCAAAGCAGCGACGGGCCGCCGCGGCCCCGGCTACAACGCCGGTTTCAGCGGCGCCGAAATCGGCCGGCTTCGGCAACGCTTCGCTCTGCACGTCGGACGACGCCAATCGCAACAATAACGGATACTCGTGCGAGGCGACCGGGAGGTCCGACCAAACGTCAAAGTAGGGTCCGAACGCGCGGTAACCTGGCCCGCCGGCGCTGCGCTCGGCCGCGCTATCCTCGGGCCCGATCGCCGGCGCATCGTGTATCATCAAAGCTGCGAGGCCGCCCTCCTCGAGCTTGGATTGCAGTTGCCGGTCGCTTTGCATCGCGGTGCGATCGTATGAGGCGCTCCAGGCCACGCCGAGCGCGTTAACCTCGCGCGCTATTTTCTCGAGCGTCGCCCCTAGCGGCCCACGACGCACGATCAGGCTACTTCCGCGCTCGCGCAGCTCGGCGTCGAGCGCTGCCGCGGCGGCACAAAAGAACGCGGCTCGGCGCGGCGAGATCTTCAGCCGGGCTTCCATCGACGGATCGACGACCAGCAGCGGAAGAACCGGGCCGCGCGAAGCCGCTGCAGCTAAACCGGCGTGATCGTCGAGGCGCAGGTCCTTGGCGAAGCGATAGATGAACGGCCTGTCCGCCATGGCAGGCCCGATTTCGGTTGCCTCGCGTGCTTCCCTCGGCAACGAGGCCGCTGCGCGGGTTACTGCGTGTCGCTCGACCTAAAGGTGAAGGCGTCGCGATAGATGCCGGCCACCGCGCGACCGCCAACCATCCGCGGCGAATAGCGAGCCTGCATCGCGGCTCGACAAACCGACTGGTCCAAAGCAGGGAAACCGGAACTCTTGGTAATCGTGCATTGCCTCGGGAGTCCGCGTTGGTCAACGCGTACTTCGAACGCGGTCGTACCTTCTGCATGCTCGTCGTACGCAACCGCGGATGGATGAGGAAGAATGCCATTCTCGCCGCCGAGCGGCATTGCGTCGCGATCCGCGATTGTTGCCGATCCTACGACCAACGATTCGGCGCGGTGTTCTCGGCGAGGCGCCGTTTGCGTATCGAGGGCTGCGATCGCATGCTCTTCCTGCGCGGAGGTCGACCGCGCCGGAGGCGTGAGCGTCACGACGTTATGCACGACGACCATCGCGTGCGGATGCGGGATAACCGCTTGCTGCTGCGTTGCGCGGACGGCGAGGATCAGGATAGCCGTCGTCGCCAAGGCCGCGCTCCACTTCCAAACGTAAGCGAGCTTCGGCCGACGGATGGCGGCTTTTCGAATATCGGGTTCCCAGCGCTCCTCGCTCTGCGCCTGAAGGGCGATTGCCATCACGCGCTCGATTTCGCGCTCGCCCCCAAGATCGGCGAGACAGCGTCCACAGCCGGCAAGATGTCCGCGATAGGCATCGCGTTCGGCGTCGCCGGCTTCTCCTAGTGCGATTGCACCTGCCAGTATTTCGGCGCGTGCGCAATCGGTTCGAGTCGTCATTGCTCGGTGCCCTCCCTCATGACCGTTCGCAATACTTTCATAGCGCGACAGACTCGCTGGCGTATCGCGTCGGAGGTCGTGCCGAGAATTTCGGCAGCTTCAGATGACGAGTACCCCGCATAGCTCGTCAACAGCAGCGCTGACGACTGCGCTGAGGGTAGGTGCGCCAGAGCGGTTTGCAAATCCACCGAGGCCGCACTGCGCTCGTCCATGCGCCACGTGCTCCGGTCGACCTCGCGATCGAGCGGAAGCATGCGAAGAATCTTCCGGCGCCGCATGAACGAAATAGCGCCGTTCGTCGCGGCGCGATAGAGCCAACCGGCGGTAAGTTCGCGGGCTGGGTCGGCTTGCAGCATCCGGTACGCCGAGAGAAAGACATCCTGCGTTAAATCGAGCGCCACTTCGGCATCCCCAACCATGCGTCGCAAGTAACGGGCCAGCTTCGTCTGATATTCCACCACCATCGACTCGGTGCGCGTTCGCGCAACCGCCATGCGATCCGTCGCGGCGCAAGCGCCCTCTCCAACTGTCTGGACCCCCATCACCCGCTCAACGGCCGGTGGGCCCCCGCTGTGACTCAACCGCCGATCTCCGAGCCCGCCGGCCGGCCGAAGCCATCAGCCAAGGGGAGGCCAATCACTTAGAACAGGCCCTCCGGCAAGGCCGGATTGATCTTGTAGTTGTCTACCGTTGAGGTTATGTCGGCCGCATAACCCGGCTCTTCCACGTGACCGCTCTGCGATTCTACGACGACGTTACCCTCAACGCGCCCGTAGCGGTTGGTCATCTCGGCGTAGCCGCCGTTCGCGTAGTTCCAGCGCATGGACGTCACGGTTGCCTTCGCGTTGTCCACCGTCACGTCAATGTGATCCACGTTTCCCGGCTTACGAGGCACGAGCTTTAAAATCGCTGTTTTGCCGTCATCGGAAACCACCGTCACCTCGTAGAGATCGTGCCATTTCGATGGGCTTTCGATGTGTGCGTAGAGCTTGTCAAACTGCTGCGCCACGATCGGCACCCCGCTGGTGAAGACGACTTTGTATTGATCCGGCTCCTTGAAATAGTAGGTCCCGACCAGGTCGGCTGCGAGAAATGGGAAGGATTTCATCGTTACGTGCGCGCGCAGCGTTGCGCTAAAGGCGTGGAGATTCGGATTAACCGCCGCCATCCGAACGAGCAGGTCGTCGGCCGGCGCGGCCACGCAGCGAGTACCCAGGAGGCTGAGCCCCAGAGCCAAGCCGACGATTGCTACGGATGGGCGATTCACTTTGCTTCAAAGCCTCCTGCATCGGTGGGCGGCGCCGAAAGGCGCCAATGCCAAGCTGATTTCGGCGCGTGCCTCAGGATTCGTTTCGACGGCGTACTGTCGCCGCAATGTCTCGACCCCAGCGGGTGAACCGATCCGCCCCAGCGCCCAGGCGGCATGACTCCGAACCATTGGATGCGGGTCGTCACGCAAACTCTCGGCCAGCACCCCGACCGCAGAACGATCCTGCAGATTACCCAAAGCGACCGCCGCATTGCGGCGGAGTACCGCCGCACCGCGCCAGCCCATTGCCGTTCGCCGGTAGCGTCGCTTAAATGTGCCGCTGCGCAGCCGCAACAACTCGACGAGCGATGGAAATGCGGCAGCAGGCTCGTGCGGCGACCAAACGGTAGAGGCCGCGCGCCCCGCACGCTTCGTCGGCGGGCATACGATTTGGCAGATGTCACATCCCCACACCCAGTCGCCGATCAATGGACGCATTTCGATTGGAATCGAATCGGTGCGCTGCGTGAGATCGGAGATGCAACGGTTTGCATCGATCGTGTAATCGCCCCGTAGGGCTTGTGTCGGGCAAGCCTCGACGCACCGCCGGCAACTACCGCAAGTTTTTCGCAAGGGTGGATCGGGTGGTAGTTCGAGCGTCGTAACGATCTCACCCAGAAAGACGAACGAGCCGAGTTCCGGCGCGATCAGGTTGGTGTGCTTGCCGATCCAGCCGAGACCGGATCGGGCCGCCAACGCGCGTTCGGCAAGCGGCCGCGTGTCGCATGCGATCGCGGTCACGCTTGCGCCGGCGGCTTCGTCGATTTCGGCCGCGACGCTCCCCAATAACGCGCGCAATCGAAGGTGATAGTCCGACGACCACGCGTAGTTCGAAACGCGTCCGCGCAACGGCGGGCGCTCCCCAGGAGAGGGGACGGCATAGGGAACTGCCACGCATATCACGCTCCGTGCGTTAGGCAGCAGTTCGCTGGGATCGTTCGCCCGCCGCGCGTATTCTTCACCGTAACCCCACGTGTTAAAATCTCCGCGCGCAAATGCCGAGCGCATTCGCCCCCGGGATTCTTCGTCGGCGCGCGCCGTCGCTACTCGTACGTCGCCGGCGCCGAGCTCGAGCGCCCTCTGGATCGCGCGTTCCTTGATCGCGCTGAGATGATGGTTCGTGGTGGTCATAAGGTCGCGAGCGGCCCGGCGGTACCGCGCGAGAACGCGGCGTCGATCTCCGCCACGTCACTCGGTTCGAGAACGAGTGCTGCCGCAGCCGCATTCTCTTCGACGTGCTCCACGCGAGCTGCTTTTGGAATCGTAAAAACGTTCGCATCGCGCGTTAAGAACGCCAGAGCCACCTGTCGCGGGGTTGCCCCGAGCCTGCGAGCGACACCATCGAGCACGGTTCGCCGGGGGCTCGCGCGCAGAAAGCTTCCCCGGCCAAACGGGGTGTAGGCCACGATCGCGATTCCGTGTTGGCGAGCGACGGGAATGACCTGATGCTCGATTCCGCGCTCGCATAAATGATAGAGCACTTGGTTGCAGGCTAAGGGGATCGTATCCAGGTATGACGCCGCTTCCAGCATCTCCGCAGCGTCGAAGTTGCTGACTCCGATGAATCGTGTCTTGCCTTGTTCCACCAGCGCTTCGAGCGCTCGCATCGTGTTTTCCAGCGGATGCGAGCCCGGCCAGTGTAGGAGATAGAGATCCAGGTAGGCGCAGCGCAGCCGCCGCAGGCTCCGCTCAGCCGCGGCGAGCGTACCTTCATAGCTTGCATTACTCGGCATGACTTTGGTCGTGATAAAGAGCCGCTCGCGCGCGATCCCTCGGATGGTTTCTCCGACCAGTTCCTCGACACGCCCCGAACCATACATCTCGGCTGAATCGAGGTGGGTCATCCCGAGTTCAATCCCACGCCGTATGGCGCGTTTGGCTTCGTCGAGGCGCGGACCGTTTTCGGGCATGTCCCAGGTGCCCTGCCCGATCACCGGCATCTCGACCCCCGTATTCCCAAAAGCCTTATACTTCATCCGCTTAGAAAAACTCGAACTCTTGGTTGCGCACCGCATATGCCAGCAGGCCGCCGCGCAGGTGCTGCAGCCGCGTGAATCCGGCTTCGCGCAATCGTTGCATCGCCCAACGCGACTTTACTCCCACTCGGCATGCTACGACGTAACGCGACGCGCTGTCGAGCTCGGACATTCGCGCTTCGAGTTGCGACGCGGGGATGCAGATCGCGCCTTCGATGGATCCGAGCACCGCTTCGTGCGGCTCGCGCACGTCGAGCAAGCGCGCATCGTGCAACGCTTCGTCGAGTCCGTCCACCTCGATCTCGGCTGTCGCCGCGGGAGGCGGTGCGTCTTCGTAGGCGCTCGCGGAGATGCCCGCTATCGTCGCCTGTCGGCTGCAGAGCGCGCACTCGGGGTCGCGATCGAAGCGCACTTCGCGGACGCGCGCGTGCAGCGTGTCCACCAGGAGGAGCCTTCCGACGAGCGGTTCGCCGATACCAAGAAGCACCTTCAGGGCTTCGCTCGCCTGCCATGCGCCGACTATCCCGGCGAGCGCGCCGAGGACGCCCCCTTCGGCGCAGGTGGGCGTGCTTTCGGCCGGCGGAGCCTCGGGATAGAGGCAACGATAGCACGGCCCTAAGATGCTATTAAAGACGCTGATCTGTCCGTCGAAGCGAAAAATCGAACCATAGACGTCGGCGCGTTTTTCGAAAAAGCAGGCGTCGTTTATCAAATAGCGCGTTGGAAAACGATCCGTGCAATCGAGCACGAGCTCGTAGCAACGCACGAGCTCGCGCGCATTGCTCCAATTCAGACGCACTGGTAAGGCGTCGATCGCGACTAGCGGGTTAATGGCTCGCAGCCGCTCGGCGGCCGCCGCCGCTTTGTTCCGCCCGACATCCGCATCGGTGAAGATCGTCTGCCGCTGGAGGTTTGTTTCGTCAACGGCATCATCGTCGACCACGCCGATCCGTCCGACTCCCGCTGCAGCCAGATATTGCAGCGCCGGCGACCCGAGCCCACCCGCCCCCACCACGAGCACGCGCGTCCCGCCAAGCCGCTCTTGGCCGGCCAAGCCGACCTCCGGAATCAAGAGATGGCGACTATAACGGCGCAGCTCTCGCGCGTTCACTCTGATTCGCCCCGTTCGGCGGGAGCATGATGCTGGTTGAGCCACTGCAGCACCGTCGCGCGAGCATGCTCGCCGGCGTAGGTGTGATCGCTGTCGATCGTCACGAATGTTTTCGGATCGGGTGCCCGATCGTAGAGTTCTCGCACGCTGCCAGGACTCACCATGGCGTCGCGATTCGCGGCCACGTAAAGCGCGGGACGGCCGGCGAGATGCGGCAGCAGCTCGGCGTAACGCGCATCGACGTTCGCGACCAGCTCCGGCAGCGTCACACCCACAACATATGAGGAGCGGAAGTCGGCTACGCCTACCTTCCGCAGCGTTTCTAAAGAAGTCGGGCGCCCGTATCCGGTCGCGATCGCGATGGTCCCCAGGATATTCGCGTCGAGGGCAGCGGTAAAGATGGCGGTCATTCCACCCATGCTGTGGCCCATGGTGTAGGCCGCATGATCGCCGCGCTCGCGCGCAAAGGCAACCACGCGGAACATCGCATCAATGCAATCGTCCACGTCGCGCAACTCGCCGCCGCTGGCGCCGAGCTTGTGCCCCGGAAAATCAAGGCTATAGACGCCGAAGCCGTGGCTGGCAAGAAACGAGCAGAGAAAATCGAGATTCTGCTTGCTCGACGAGTATCCGTGTCCGGCGATGATGGAGACGTTTCGACGCCGGCGCGGCTCGTACCAAAGCACGGCGACCGGATTGCGCTCCGCCGCCAGGTGGAAGAGCTCGACTTTACTCACGCGCGGGAGCAGCTTTCCATTCGCCGGCACCGTCGGCGTAATGTTCTTTCTTCCAAATTGGCGCGCGGTGCTTGAGTTCTTCGATCGTATACCGGCACGCGTCGAAGGCGGCGGCACGATGTGCGGCTGAGGCGAGCACCGCGACCGAGACTTCGCCGATCGTGAGCCGTCCGATCCGGTGAACGATAGCGATGCGCACGTCCCCGAAGCGATCGCGAGCTTCACTCGCAATGACCTCGAATTCAGTCAAGGCCATCGGTTCGAAAGCTTCATACGAGAGAGCCTTCACCCGCCTGCCGTCATCGTCGTCGCGCACGATCCCAAGAAACGTCACAACCCCGCCATCGCCGGTTCGCACGATGCTCTCGAGCGAGCGCAGCTCGATAGGCTCGCGTACGATCGCAAACACTTCGGAACTCCTGATTACCCGCCGCCGACCGGCGGCAACAGCGCAATCTCGTCCCCATCGGCCAAGAGATCGTCAAGCGATCCCAACCGGCCGTTGCGAGCGACCCGCGTCGAGGCCTGCTCGGCGCCAAGTGCGGGATAGCGTTCCACTAGAGCCGACCAGCAATCCCGTATGCGCGCGCCTAGCGGCAACTCGAGAACCCGCTCGGGGGCTTCCATAATCTCGCGCAAGCGCGCAAAGGCTAGCACACGAATTTGCATCGACGCAGGCCCTTCGACGGGTTTGCCTCCGACCCGTACCGAACTCATTTGCCTAGAATCTCCCAGATCTTCATATGATGACACGAACGCTAGCAATCTTCATCGCCTTGGCGGCAAGCACCGCCTCCGTAGCGATCGCCGCGCCGCGTTGCTCCCAGCAGACGTTAACGGTAGAGAGCACGCCGGTGACGATTGGCTATTGCATCAGCGGCACGCCCCGAGCCAATGGCGCCGAGGAGATAATCGTTCCCGTGTCGGCCGTATATTCCGCGCCGGGGGGCTCGCTGCGCCGTTCCAGCAACCTGCGCTTTCTCGCCGGCGAAGGCGTCTCTCGGGTGCTGGAGAGCCTCGATCTGACACGGCTGGGGCTCATCGGAACCCTCCATCTGACGCTGGCCTACGCACACGGTGTGGTGCAGATCGAGGGGGCGCTCCTGACGCCTGGTGCGATTACAATAAAGTGAACCGACCCGGCACGCGGCTTCGGCCGCTCGGCTGCAACCGAATCGCCGCAGTCGGCGTCTAGGGGGTCGTATGCGGCGGCTTTACATCGCCTTCAACAGTTCCAAGATTCCCGACGGTTGTCGATAGAGGAGCTTACCCTTCTTTATGCCTTGTACGGCGACGATTCCCAACCTCACGGCTCGTGAGCAAGCGCACCACCTCTACGAAGCGATACCACCCGGTCTCTTCCGGGTCGAAGACGAAAACGAACGTATCGCCTGGCGCGTAAGCCCCGGGCCGTTTGCATTATCCAAGCAGGAAGTCGATGCAATCGAACGGCTCGGTCCCGATCTTCTGGCCTTCTATCGCGCTCTGAACAATCTTTACAACCGCAGCGCGCGCGGCACCGCCCCGGCCTTCATCGCGGAGTATCTCGATCACGGTAAGCCGGAACAGATCGTTAAGCTGGCGCGACAGAATCGCTTCAAACAGGAACTGCCCGGGGTTATCCGGCCGGATTTGATTCTCACGGCGGACGGCTTCGTCGCTACCGAACTCGACAGCGTTCCGGGCGGCATGGGCTTTCTGGGGGCGATGACCGAGGCGTACTGCGAGTTGGGCATTGAGAGCGTCGGCGGCGACGACGGTATTCCGGCGGGCTTTGCGGCGATGCTCCGCTACACGACAGGTGTCGACCATCCCACGATCGCGATCGTCGTCTCGGATGAGTCGGCCGACTATCGTAACGAGATGGAATGGCTAGCCAAGACGCTTCGTCGCCTCGACCTGGCAGATGCCTGGCTGCGCCGCCCGCAAGAGGTCATCTTCAGCGAGGAAGGCCTCTTCATTCGGCATGAAGACGGGCGCGAAGCCCGACTTGATGCGATCTATCGCAACTTCGAACTATTCGACCTGTTTAACGTTCCCAAACAGGAGCTCATGCTCTACGCGGCGCGACACAATCGCGTCAAGATAACGCCCCCGCCAAAAGCGACGCTCGAAGAAAAACTCGGTTTTGCGCTCCTGCACCATCACGCCCTCGCGTCCATGTGGCGCCAGGAGCTTGGCGGCGAGCGCCTCGAGCGGCTGCTCAAACTCTTTCCGATGACGTGGGTAATCGACCCCCGAGTTTTGCCGCCTGAAGGTGTGATCGCGGGGCTAGAAGCCGGTGGCGTCCCGCTCTCCGACTTTCGCCAGTTGATCGCGTTGCCAAAGAGCGAGCGCGCCTATGTCGTCAAGCCATCGGGCTTCTCCGAACTCGCCTGGGGTTCGCGCGGCGTCAAGATCGGCGACGATCTGACGCGAGACGAATGGGCCGCAACCGTTAATACAGCCCTCGCTTCATACGATCGGACGCCCTACGTGCTGCAACACTTTCATAAAGGCAAGCGTGTACGGCAGACCTACCTCGATCGGGAACGCGACGAGATACGCGAGTATGACGGCCGTGTGAGGCTTTGCCCCTATTACTTCGTTACCGGCGAAGAGAGCGTGCAGCTCGGCGGCATCCTCGCAACCGTCGCTCCGGCCGACAAGCGGCTGATCCACGGCATGACCGATGCCGTAATGACCTCCTCAATCGCCGCCGCTTAGTTGGCGAACGCGCGTCGCGTCGTTCTCTGCCGCCACGGCGCGACCGAGCAGAACGTGGCGGGGCACTTTCTTTCCATCGCCGATCCCTCGCTAAGCCCGCAAGGGCGGGTGCAAGCCGAGCAGCTGCGAATTGCGCTGCAGAACTTCGCATTCGATCGCTGTTTGGTCAGCCCGATGCGGCGCTGCTTGGAAACGCGCGAACTTATTGCGCCCGCGCTCCCCTTTGAGGTTCTCATCGGGCTGCGCGAGGTGGACTTCGGTGAGTGGGAAGGCAAAACGCTCGAGTGGCTAGCGTGCAACGATGCCGAGCGCCTCGCGAAACGCCGGCGCGATCCAGTCGAATTTCGTCCGCCAGGCGGCGAAAGTTTCCGCGACGTAGCGCCACGTTTACGCTCCGTCATCGCAACGATCGAGACCGGAGGAAGCACGTTGGTCATCGGTCACCGCGGCACGCTCGGCGTTTTGGAACGCCTGCTGCGCGGTCTGCCGCTCGATTCGAAGAGCGTTACGCCGCTGGAGCCTGGCGAGTTTCGAACGCTCTAGACCTTTTCCCGCGCTCTCGCCACAGCGCCCGGGTGGATAAAGATCTCTTCGACCGGGAGCTCGAAGAGCCCCGCGATCTTGTACGCGAGCGGCAGGCTCGGATCGTACTTTTCAATCTCCAGTGCGTTGATTGTTTGACGACTTACGCCGACTTCTTGGGCTAGGTCCGCCTGCGACCATCTTCGTTCTGCCCGCAAGACGCGCAAGCGATTTCTCATTTGTAATGCTGCCGAGCAATGAAGTTTCCAACCGCCCACATAGACGCAAGAACCGCCCAAACCCAGAAGTACGAAAGCCCCGGAGCACCCACCGTGCGCTGCAGAAACCCATAGGAGAACGTCAGTATCGCCGTCGCCCCGAAAGCGAACATGATACCTTCCGCGACGATCTTCTGCTGTAGCTCGTCGCCGGCCCGGTACTCTCGCATGACGAGGTTCAGAATTCCAAAGGCGGCCACCATCGGCGTTAGACCGACGACGACGCGCATCGGGAACCAGTCGATGACTTTCCTGTCGATCAGCGATAGGCTTCCAAACAACAGTACCGCGTAGACGGTGATCCACACGGATAGCGCTACAGCGTAGCGAGGCCCACAGAATATCCTCATTCACCCAAAGTACAGCACACTTGACAACATGTCAAGTGTACTTAACATCGCGCCGCAGTCGATGGGGTTGCTGGGGTTCGGAGCGCTAGCGTTCGCGCGTGAGGACGGCGTTCTGCGAAGGAATGACGATTTCGTCCGAAACCAGCGTGGCCGGGTCGTACCAGATCGTCAAGGGTGTCTGCGCTTGAATCGCGATCGCCGCGTCTTGAGGCGGAACGGCGCTCGGACGGGTGCTCGAAGCGGACGAATTAACTGCCAGTGACTGCGCCTGGCCGGTGACCGGCGCGATCCACGTCACCGAAGGGTCGCGCCACGACGCGACTTGGGCCGGGAGGGCGAAGAGACCGGCCAGCAATCCGGGTTCGATGACGACGAAGTGACGCGTATTTGCGCCAAGCGCGAGGTTGCGCGGACCGCCCGTTAGCGACCCGGTGACCACGGCCGAGGTCGGCGACAGAGCTACCCCAACGATCGGATTTTGGCTGGGCGTGTGATAGTTGCCGTCGTATTTCGTGGGCGCCAAATCCGGCCCGAGCATTAGCGTTGCGGTTGCCGAAAGCTGCATGCCGGCGAGCGAGGCTGAGGAGGTTTCATCGATCTCCGTTCCGGCGTCGGCTTGCTTCACACTGACGGTCCACTGCCCGACCGGTTGACCGTTGAGCGAAGCAGCGTATTTATAGGTGCCCGCCACCGGGAACTGGAGACTGGCCGCGGCAGCCAAGATCATTGCTGGTAACAACCGCGTCTACACCTTCGCCGGAGTGCGTGCCAAGCGCGCAATCGCTGCCAGGGCCGCCTCGATCTCTTCAAACGAGTTGTAGCCGTGCGGTGAAATCCGAACTCCGTTGGAACGGTACGTCGTCACAATCCCTTCTTTCTCCAGCGCTTGTCCGAGAGCAACGCCGTCATGCCCCGGAACGGAAAACTTAACGATACCCGACGAGATGGCTTCGCCGCGCAACGTGGACAACTCTGCACCAAGGCGATGCAGGCCTTCACAGAACCGATCGGTCAATGCAAGAACGTGGCGAGCGATCGCCGATTGGCCGCTCTGCTCGAAGAGATCGATGGCAGATACGAGCGCGAGCGTGCCCAGCAAGTTCGGCGAGCCGCCTTCGAAGCGCATTGCGTCTTTTGAGAACGGCTGCTCGTAGTTCTGAAAGTCCCACATATCCCGCAGCGAGCGCCAACCCGGCATGCGTAACTGCAAGCGCTCACCCAGCTGCCGGCACACGTAAAGGATCGCAGCGCCGTGAAGCGCGAGCATCCATTTTTGAGCTCCAGCGTAGAGCGCGTCGATTCCCAGCGCTTGCACGTCAATCGGAAAAACGCCGAGCCCCTGCATGGCATCTACGCAAAGAAGAGCCCCTGCATCATGCGCTACGCGAGCCAAACCTGCCAAGTCGTGACGGTAGCCGTCCCCGTAGGAGACCCACGAGACGGCGACGACGCGCGTCTGCGGCGAAATCTCACGCTCGAGAGCTTTTGGTGTCAACCGTTCGCGATCGCATGGGATCAGTCGCACGTCAACGCCGCGGCGACGTAACGCAATCCACGGAATCGCGTTGGCGGGAAACTCGTTGTCGCAGAGTAAGACTTGATCCCCAGCTTGCCAATCGAGCCCCAGCGCGATCAGGTTCGCCGCGCCGCTCGTGTTTGGGGCGATGGCGATCTCTGCGCCGCTAGCACCAAGAAAGCGCCCGATCTTCTCTCGGTACTCAGGCATGCGCAGGTCGTACGGGAAGGTCCCCAGCACGCCCGCTTCTGCGTGGGCACGTACGAACGCCTCGATTACAGCCGTAGAGGAACGTGGTAAGACGCCGGCGGCTGCGTGATTGAGATAGATGTAACCTTGAGTAACCGCGAACTCGGAGCGTGGAAGCGGAGTGGTCACTCGGCGCCGATCATATCCTTCGTGTGCCAAGCAATGTTGCCCGCCCGGTCACCCACGCGCTCGATCGAGGCGAGTACGAACAAATACCGGGTCCCCGGCCGGACGATTTCGGGGTCCGCTCGCATCTCGGTCTGCAGCAGTTTGATGCTGCGCTTGTAGAGTTTGTCGACCTCGTCGTCGCGCGCGATGACCGCACTCGCCAGATTGGCGTCCCGCTCGGTATAGGCCCGCATTGCGTCGAGAAGCATCGCGTGCGCAACGCTCGCAATGCGATCGATCTCTACCTTGTGTGGCCGCATCGGCTGATCGGAGAGCTTGATTGCATTCTTGGCGATGTCCACGGCGTAGTCTCCAACTCGCTCGAGGTCGGTTGAGATTTCGAGCATTGCGGCGATTTCGCGCAACTCTCCCGCGACCGGCTGCTGCCGCCAGATTAACTCGATGCAATGCGCCTCGACGCTTCGCCGCAAATCGTCGATGATGTCATCGCCCGCCACGACACGAGCTCCTGCCGCTGCGTCGCGGTTGTTGAGCGCATCCACGGCACTGCGAATCGCGTCGCCGGCAAATGCGCCTAAGCGAACGACGTCGAGCCTCGTCGCGTCAAGTGCCTCGTGATACGCTGTCCGGACCGCCACTGCCACCTCCTGATAAAATCGCTTCCAGTATAAGGCAGAGGGCACTTCCCTGCAATGCAACGAAAGAACCTGCGTCCTTTATCTAATCATAAGGTTACCAGATGCCATTTGAAGATATCCTAATCACTATCGACGAGCCGGTTGGCGTCATTACGTTCAACCGGCCTGGCGTGCTCAACGCGCTTCGCGGGCGGCTCTTGGAGGAAGTCTCCGAGGCATTGGCCGCGATGGAGAGTAACGATGCCGTCCGAGCGATCGTTATTACCGGTGCCGGCGAAAAGGCTTTCGCGGCGGGAGCCGACATCGCCGAGCTGAACGCGCTCGCGACCGCAGGCTCGGGTGCAGATCAAGCCCGCCGCGGACAAGCCCTCACGCGACAGATCGAGCGTCTGCGCAAGCCCGTCATCATGGCAGTCAACGGCTTCGCGCTTGGCGGCGGCTGCGAGCTCGCGATGGCCGGCGACATCCGCATCGCAAGCGAAAACGCCAAATTCGGCCAGCCGGAAGTCAATCTCGGCTTGATTCCGGGCTACGGCGGATCTCAGCGCACCACGCGGTTGATCGGCAAAGGCATGGCCGCATATCTTTGTCTGACCGGTGAAATGATCGATGCACACGAGGCGTTGCGGATCGGGCTCGTGCAGAAAGTCGTGCCGCCTGGCGAGCTGATGAACGAAGCAATGCGGATTGCAAACGCAATTGCTTCCAAAGCACCGCTTGCAATCGTCGCCTGTAAGCGTGTTATCAATAACGGCGCACATCTTTCTATTGACGATGCGCTCGAGCTGGAAGCACTCGAATTCGGGACCCTGGTCGACACCGAAGACATCAAAGAAGGCACCGGCGCGTTTCTCGAAAAGCGCAAGCCGAGTTGGAAGGGTCGCTAGGCTCTAAGGAGCCTGCTCCGACCGCAAGCGAGGAGCCTGTCCTGAGCGGAGTCGAAGGGCGTTCGACATTGCCAACGCGATCGCGGGGTTGAGACCCTGCCACCTTGCGCGTACGCTCCCGCTCTGGTCGATAACGACGACCGTGGGAAATCCCTCAACCCCGAATAGCGGCCGCGCGCTGTACTGCGGGTCGAGCGCAACATTTTTCAGCCGATATTGGAATGCGAAAGCCGTGGCGGTGTTGCGCGACTCGCCTACGTCGATTGGTACGACGATCGCGTCGGGGTGGGCCTTGGACCACGCGGCGACCATAGGCAACTCGATTTTGCACGGCTCGCACCAGCTGGCGTAAAAATCCAGAAAGACCATGCGGCCGCGCTGGTCGACTATCCGAAACGTCCCTCCGTCAAGACGCTGGTAGACGGCATGGGGAGCCGGTTGCGAGCCCGGTGGGTTGAACGAAAGCGGCGCAATGAAGATCTTCCAAATCGCGAACGCGATCACCAGCAGCGCCAGCGCGTCCCACACGCGCGTGGGCGTGAAGAATCGTCGGCTGGGCTCGCTACTCTGCACTAAAGAGCGCCGCGATCCCCTGTCCGCCGCCGATGCACGCCGAGGCGACGCCGTACCCGCCGCCCCGGTTGCGCAGTTCGTGAAGCGTCGTGATCGCAAGCCGCGCACCCGACGCGCCCAAGGG
>JBAVTZ010000194.1:0-12753 GCA_049696515.1 Candidatus Cybelea sp.
ATCAGCGTCGCCACTCTCGCGAGCGCACCACATTCGCTCGAAAACGGATGGGTGCGGTGTGCTCGTTACAACAGCGTGCCAAGGTAGCTCAGTCGGTAGAGCACGCGCCTGAAAAGTGCGGTGTCGCCGGTTCGATTCCGGCCCTTGGCACCACAACAGTAGCACAAGATCTCGCCGTCTCGGCGAGATCTTGTGCCACTGTAAGCGAACGTCAGCTGCCTAGGGTGCGCTGCAAGAACTCGACGGTTCGGCGCCAGGCCGTTTCGGCGTGCTCGGGGTGGTAGTGTCCGAGTCCGCCTTTGCCCAGCTCGCCGGTATTGTAGAAGCCGTGTTTTGCGTCATAGCGATGAAACTCGTACTTAACACCGCCGGCTTTGAGCCGGTCTTCGATGGCGTTGACGCCTTCGATGGTAAAGTGCCCGTCGTCCAGCGCCCAGTGCCCTTGCAGCGGAATACCGATGCTGCCCGGATCGCCGGCCTCGACAGGCGGATAGCCGTACCAAATGCTAACTGCATCGAACGGCGCGCCGCGCATCACGCTAAGGAGTGCCAAAGCGCCGCCCATACAGAAGCCGACGACGCCGACTCGCCGCTCCCCGCGATCGCGGAGATATTTCGCAGCACCCGACACATCTTGGGTGGCCGCGTCGTTGAAATCGAGCCCTTGCACGAGATGGTTGGCTTCGTCACCGGTGGCCGCGCTGCGCCCCCGGAAGAGGTCGGGTACGATCACGTTGAAGCCGTGCGACGCGAGCCGATCGGCGGTCGCCTTGATGCGATCGTCGACTCCCCACCATTCCTCGATGAGCACGACTCCGGGAGCCAGCTCCGGCTTCGGAGCCTCCGCGAAATAACCGGGCGCCGTCTTACCGTCAGGCCGAACGAACTCGATCTGCGAGCCCATCAGCGTCGCTGGGCGACGGCGCCCTCTTCGGCATCCTGTCGATCGAGGTTTTCAGTGCGTTCGCTCAACAGCCACGCGTTGGCGGCGCCGACTTCCTTTGGAGTTACGCGCTCCGTGAACCAAGCATGGAGCGTCTCATCGGTCGGATAGCGCCGCAGCGCTTCGTCGAACTCGGCGGGAGTCATTCCCCAGCGTTCCATTACGCCCTTGTCCATCGGGCACGGATAAATGTAATCGTGAATCGTGCCGGCGGCCGATGCTCGGCCTTTATCCGAGGCGCGTAGCAACCATAACGCGTCTCCAATCGTCTCGCGCCCGCGGCGCGGAAAAGTCTTTCCATCGCGAAAATCAGTAGGCATGCGCCCTATAATGCGTGGGCGGCGCGGCGGGTTGCGCGCCCGAGCCAAGCGAACGGTGTGAGACATGCAGGCGCAAGAGGTGGTGCCGCGGCCCGAACCGCGTTGGCACGCATCGCTGGCCGTGTTGGGCGCGATGGCGCTCTATATTACCCTTCCCCCAAGATTGACGATCGGCCCTACTTGGGTCGCGCCCCTTCTGGTACTCATCGTTCTGGTTCCGCTCTCGATCATCGCGCCGCATCGCCACCGCGACACGCGGCGCACGCGCTTGTGGAGCATCGCGCTGATCGCAATCGTCAACTTCTTCAACCTTACCTCCGTCCTGCTGCTCATCGCTAGCCTCTTTCACCCGGACAAGGCGGCGACGCACACCCCGGCGGCGTTGCTGCGAACTGGTTCGCAGGTGTGGCTTACCAACATCTTGGTCTTCGCTCTGTGGTTCTGGGAGCTCGACGGCGACGGCCCGGAAGCGCGCGCACAGGCCACCGCGGCAACCGAGTTCCAAAACAGCGATTTTCTCTTTCCGCAGATGCAGATGAGCATCGCCAGTACCGTGAGCTCCCCATGCGTCGATCGACTCTGGAAGCCGCAGTTCTTCGACTATCTCTACGTCGCGTTCACAAACGCCACGGCCTTCAGCCCGACCGACACCATGCCGTTGAGCCGCTGGGCCAAGGCCCTGATGACGGCAGAGGCGCTCATCTCGCTCATTACCATCGCGATCGTGGTGGCACGTGCCATCAATGCCATCTAAGAGACCTTGCTCGGTGGCCCCGAACTCAAAGCCGGAATTCGGGGTTGTAGGACGGTGTGCGAAGCTGCTCGAACCGGAAGGGTCGCCTGGAGTGCGGGTATGATGTAATGGCAGCCTGCGACCTTCCCAAGGTTGATGCGTGGGTTCGATTCCCACTACCCGCTCCAAAGGAAGTCTGGGTGACCAGCTTGTCGGCGACGTAGCCAAGTGGTAAGGCAGGGCTCTGCAAAAGCCCCATTCGGCAGTTCGAATCTGCCCGTCGCCTGATAGTTTTCGCAGTGACGCGTGTAGCCGTCGTTGGAGCGGGTGCGGTCGGAGGATTCATAGCGGCGGCGCTGGCTAAGGCCGGAGTCTCGGTCGCCCTCGTGGCGCGTGGGGAGCATCTCGCCGCTATCCGACGAGACGGCCTTCGTGTCGAGAGCGATCTCGGCGCGTTCGCGGTGCAGGTGGACGCAAGCGACGATCTGCGATCGCTCGGTGATTTCGACATCCTCCTCCTGACGTTCAAGGCCCATCAGTGGCCTGGAATGCTGGCGCAACTCGAGCCGTTTGCCGCCGCCGCTACGGCGACCCTCGTAACGATGCAGAACGGACTGCCGTTTTGGTACGTGCGCGAGCCGCCCCTCGAGAGCGTCGACCCCGGGGGACGGATTGGACGGCTCATTGGCGACGACCGGGTAATCGGATCGGTAGTGCACGTTTCTGGCGAGATCGCTGCGCCCGGTTTCATCCGCCAGACCGGGGGGTTGCGCTTTGTGGTTGGCGACCCGGGCGGGAGGGCCGGCCCGCGGGTCGAGATGCTGGCCGCCCTTTTTCGCCGCGCCGGCCTCCAGGTGGAGATCGATTCCAATATTCGCGCGACCGTTTGGTTAAAGCTCGTCAATAACGCCGGGCTCAATCCGGTAAGCGTCCTGCGAGGGATGACGATCAGGCCGATGCTGGCGAACTCGGACGCTAGGAAACAGGTATACGAGCTGATGACCGAGGCTCTTCGCGTCGGCCAGGTCATGGGCATCGTTTCTAAGGTAGATGTTGACGCGCGAATCGACTATGCGGCGCGGCTAGCCGACGTAAAGACGTCGATGCTGCAGGATTACGAGCGAGGACGCCCGCTCGAGCTGGACCCAATTCTTGGAGCGGTGATCGAGCTCGCCGAACGCTACCAGGTCGAAGTTCCGCACTTGCGCGGCGTCTACGCGCAACTGCAGAGCGTGCCGCAGTGATTTCAGAGAGCCCAGGCCGCCTCGACGTGGCAGAGCTCCACGGAGTCGGTCCCAAGAGCGCTGCACTCTTCCGCGAGCTGGGGATCGATACGGGCGAAGCTCTTCTGGACTATTTGCCTTTCCGCTACGACGATTTCCGCTTTCCGACGCCGGCGGCGCAGCTGGGCGCGACGAGCGCGGAAGAGAATGCGGTCGGACGCGTCATTGGGCTCAAAGAGCGGCGCGTTCGCGGTCTTGAGATCGTCGAGCTTCAGATGCTCGATGATTCGGGCACGCCGTTCGTGGCAAAGTGGATTGGGCGTAACCGCTACGTGTACGGCCGGTTCCGCGAAGGGATGCGCCTCTTCGTACGCGGTCGTATTGAACGCCGTCTTTCGGGAGCGGTGGTGAGCGTTTCCCACTACCTCCAACTTGGCGACGACCAGAACTATCGCGGTGAGCTGGTTCCGGTTTATCGCGCCAGCAAGGAACTCGCCAGTCGTAAGATCGCGATGGTGGTGAAGAAGAACCTTCCGCGGCTGCTCGAGCTGACGCCTGTCGATCCGCTGCCGGCATCGCTTGCCACTGCGCGTGGATACGGGTCGCTGCGCGATGCCTACCAGGACGTGCATGCCCCGGCCACACCGGAGCAAGCCGAAAGTGCACGCGAACGTTTGGTATTCGCGGAGTTTCTAGCGCTGGCAACCGCCGCGCAATTACGACGGAGCGAACGCGAGCGCGATCACGATGCGCGTGCCTTGCGCGTTCCGGCCGGCCTGCTCGAGCAATTCGAGCGAACCCTCCCGTTTGCGCTCACCGGGGCGCAACGCCGCGTAATCCGCGAGCTCTGGGACGACATGAGCCGTGACATTCCAATGAACCGGCTCCTACAAGGGGACGTCGGCAGTGGGAAAACGCTCGTCGCGGCGGCCGCCGTGGTGCTCGCCGCGAGCAACGGGATGCAGTCCGCGTTGATGGCCCCGACCGAACTGCTGGCGTGGCAGCACGCTAGCAGGCTTGCGCCGCTGCTCATGCCCTTCGGCGTCGGGCTTGAAGCGGTCTTCGGAAGCCAAGGCGCGCGTTCGCGCGCCGCAGCGGTCGAGAAGCTCGCGAACGGCGCCGCGGCAGTCGCCGTCGGCACGCACGCGCTGCTTACCCAAGGTGTCGACTTCGACCGGCTCGGTCTGACAATTATTGACGAGCAACATCGCTTCGGTGTCGAACAGCGCGCGCGACTGCGGGCCAAGGGCCTTGCGCCGCACACCCTGCACATGACGGCCACGCCGATTCCGCGAACGTTGGCGCAATCGGTCTACGCCGACTTGGACCTTTCGACCATTGACGAACTTCCGCCCGAACGGACGCCGATCGAAACCTTTGCGGTTCGAACCAGCCGGCTCGATCGAGTTTATGAGTTCGTGCGCGAGAACGTGGCGGCTGGACACCAAGCCTACATCGTCGCACCCGCGATCGACGAGGGCGAACGGGCCCTGACGAGCGCGGTCGCTGAAGCGGAACGGCTTCGCAACGACGTCTTCCCCGATTTGCGTCTCGGGCTGCTCCACGGGCGCCTTGCAGCGCGGGAGAAGGAAGAGATCATGACGCGTTTCCTGCGTGGCGAACTCGATGTGCTGGTCGCGACCACGGTCGTCGAAGTAGGGGTGGACGTCGCCAATGCCACGGCGATGGTCGTGCTCGACGCGCAGCAGTACGGGCTCGCCCAACTCCACCAACTGCGGGGCCGGGTCGGTCGTGCGGCGGCCAAGTCGTACTGCATCCTGGTTTATCCGGACGAGGCGGGCGAACGCGAGCGGCTCGAAATACTTACGCAGTGCAGCGACGGGTTCAAAATCGCGGACGAGGATTTGCGCCTGCGCGGCCCGGGTCAGTTCGCCGGAACCGCTCAATCCGGGGCCGCCGACGTTCGGCTCGGGGACTTGGTTCGCGACATAGACGTGTATCGCGCCGCGAAAGCCGCCGCCGAAAAGATCGTGGCGCGCGACACGCATCTGGCTCGCCCCGAGCACGCGGGTTTGCGCGCGGCGCTCGAATCTCAGCCCAGCACCCGGGCATTACTGCTGTCGTCGTGAGGGTTACGCATCTGCGGCGCGAATAGCAGTGGCATGCGTAAGCGAGTAGCGTTCTTTGCCGCATTATTGGCGGCTGCAACGATTTTAGCACGCCCGGCCGCGGTGCGTGCCGCGCCCCCCGATGTCGCGCGCGCGACCCTCGCGAACGGGCTTCGCGTCATCGTCGTGCGCAATACGCTCGCGCCGGTCGCTACGGCGATGCTCAACTACGAGGTCGGATCGGACGAGCAATCGATTCCGGGCTTGGCGCATGCTACCGAACACATGATGTTTCGCGGCAGCCGAACGCTCTCGTCCTCGCAACTGATGGAAGCGGTCGGGATCACCGGCGGAGACTTCGATGCGGACACCCAGAGCAACGTTACCCAGTATTATTTTACGGTTCCGTCGGCCTATCTCGATATCGCGCTGCGCGCGGAACGCTCGCGGGCAGCCGGGCTCTTGATGTCGCAGGAGCTTTGGAATCAAGAACGCGGTGCGATAACCCAGGAGGTCCAGCAGGACAACAGCGACGCCTTTTATCGTCTCTTCATCAAGATGCAGAACCGGCTCATCGGCGGTACTCCTTACGCAAAGAACACGCTCGGGACCGTGGCCGATTTCGCCAAGAATGTCAACAGCGGACCGCTGCTGCAATTCTACCACACCTGGTACCATCCCAATAATGCGATCTACGTGATTGCGGGCGACGTCGATCCGGAGCAGACGATCGCCCAGGTGAAGGCCCTTTTCAGCGACGTTCCCGCCGCAACGCTGCCTCCGCGCCCGCCGGTACGGTTGCGCCAACTCAAAGGCGCGCTCTATCACGATATCTCGGACCAGGCCTTCACCGCGGTCGCGCTCGGCTACCGGTTTCCGGGTTACGACAGCCCCGATTACGCCGCCGGGCAGATTCTGGGCGACGTGCTCTCGAGCCAGCGTAGCAATTTCGGCGGGTTGCCTTACACCGGAAAGGCGTTGGCCACCGAGTTCTTTGCGCAGGCCTATCCCAAAGCGGCAATCGGCATCGCGTTCGGCGCAGTTCCGGTTACTACGCCGCCGGAAACGCTCGATCGCGAGCTGCGTTCGATCTTGGACGGCTACAAGAAGGCAGGCGTGCCGTCCGAATTGGTCGAGGCGGCCAAGCTCCGCGAGATTTCGCAGATCGCGTTCAATGGAAACTCGATCGAAGGGTTGGCGATCGAATGGAGTCAAGCGGTCGCGATTCAGGGTCTATCCTCACCCGACGACATGATCGCTGCGTTCCAAAGGGTCAGCGTAGACGACGTGAACCGCGTCTTGCGTACGTATATAGATAACAAGCGCGTGGTGGTTGCCTATGCGGTACCGAAAAAAAGCGGAGCGACCAGCTCCGGCAGCGGAGAGCTAGCCAAGGAGAACAACGAAATCCCGCCCAGCAAACACGAACCGTTACCCGACTGGGCGCAGCGCGTGTTGGATCGCCTTCAAGTGCCGGAGCAGACGTTGTCGCCTACAGACATGACGCTTTCGAACGGCATTCGCTTGATCGTACAGCCCGAGCACATCACCCATACGGTAGTCGTCGCGGGCGAAATTCTGAATAATCCTCAGGTGCAAGAGCCGGCTGGTGAGGAGGGCGTCGCAGACGTGACCGATTCGCTCCTGCCATATGGAACCACCACCTACAATCGGATCGAGTTGCAGAGCGAGCTCGATAAGATCGCAGCCACAACCGCCACCGGCACGGAGTTCGGCCTTGACGTTCTATCGTCGAAGTTCGATCGGGGCGTACAACTGCTGGCCGACGAGGAACTCCACCCCGCCTTCGATCCCGCGAATTTTGCGATCGTGCAGCAGCAGAGTGTCGGCGGCCTCGTGGGAGAAATGACCTCGCCGGGGCATCTCGCCGATGTGGCCCTCGCGAAGGCGCTCTACCCGGCCGGAGATCCGGAGCAGCGCTATGCGACGCCCAAGAGCGTCGGCGCGCTCACGCTCGCCAACGTTAAATCGTGGTTCGGTGTGGCTTATCGCCCCGATCTCACCACGATCGTCGTGATCGGCGATACGACGCCGGAAGCGGTCAAGACGACCTTCGAGAAGTATTTCGGCGACTGGAAAGCGGTCGGACCGAAACCGAACGTCGATCCGTCCCCAGTCCCTCCGAACGCGCCCAAGCAAATACTCGTCTCTGCAAGCGGACGCGTGCAGTCGGCGGTACAACTCGTCGAAACGCTGGGCCTGGTGCGCGCCGATCCTGGTTGGGCACTCTTGCAGGTTGCCAACACGGTTCTGACCGGAGGGTTCTACTCGTCGCTGCTCTATCACGATTTACGTGAAGTTCACGGCTACGCGTACTCGATCGACAGCCGTGTGTCGGCCGACAAAGTCCGAGCGACGTTCAGCCTCGATTACGGCTGCGACCCAAAGAATATCGTTCCGGCGGAGACTCAAGTAAGGGCGGTGTTGACACAACTCCAGCAGGCACCGATCGAACCGGCGCGCCTGCTGCGTTCGAAGGCGCTGCTGATGGGCGAAGTCCCGATTCGTGAGGCCAGCTACGATGGCGTGACCTCGCAGCTGCTCGATTACGCCACGCTCGGCCTGCCGCTGAATCAAAATGTTGTCGATGCACAGGCCCAACTTGCGGCGACGGCTGCCAGCGTCCAGGCGGCACTGGCCAAATACGTGCGCCCAAATGCTTTCGTTCGCGTCGTGACGGGGCCCGGACCGCAGTAGGCCACTAGGGGGCAGCGCCGTTCGGCGTCGAACGCGCGCAAGGTGGAGAACGTCTACGGGATCGGTTTCGACCTCGACCATACGCTTGCGATCGACAATCGGCTCGAACGAGTTGCCCTGCTGCACTTGCTGGAGCTGGTCTTAGCCGACGGCGGCCGCACGCTCGGAACGCTGGCGGATGAGATCGAGAACATCGACACGCTGCTGACACACCAGCGCCGAGGCGAGTTTACGATCGACGAAGCCGTTCGTCGTTTCACCGCCGAACACGGGCTCGAGCCAAGGGAATCGTACGTTGAATTTTTTCGTGCTACTGCGGTGGGAATGGTTGGCGAGTTCGTCGTGCCCCTTCCCGGCGCGCAGCGCACGCTGGCGCGCCTGCGCGAACGTGGAATCACGCTCGCGGTCTTAACCAACGGTTGGAATCCGATGCAGCGTCTCAAGGCGGAGCAGGCCGGTTTTCTGGGGCCGATATTGGTGAGCAGCGAGATTGGCGTGAGAAAGCCGGAGCCTGGCGCATTCGAAATTCTGCTTCGTACCCTTGGCACGCAACCGCAGCAAACGCTTTACGTAGGCGACGATGCCTCCAGCGACGTGGCCGGCGCGCAGCGCGCGGGAATGCAGACGGCTTGGATCAATTGGGAGCGATTGGAATATCCGCCCGAGCAGCGGCCACCAGACCACACGATCGGCGCCCTTGATGAGTTGCCGGCGTTGATTGCTGCTCCGGTTCGCGTCTCGTGAAACGGGCTCTCATGCTCGCCGGAGTATTCGCCTGCACAACGTTCGGGGGCTACCCGGCGGTCGCTCAGACATCGGGAACGTCTTCGTCGAGCGACTATCAAAGGAAGCTCGAAGACCTGGAGCACCGCTACAACGCTTGGTCCTACGAACAAAACCCCACCGCCGCAACCGACGCGGGCATCCACACGTACGACTCCCGCCTGGCCGACTTTTCGCCGGCGGCACAAGCCGCGCAGATGGTGCGCTTGCGCGCGTTTCGGAACGAACTGGCTGCGCTTATTCCGCCGGCCGGCACCAGCCCGCACGCGCGTGTTGACTATCTGCTGATACGGGCAAACATAGAGAGCGACTGGTGGGGCCGTGCCGTCTTGAGAGGATTGCAACGCAATCCATCGCTCTATGAAGGCGAGTGTACCAACGGTATCTTCTCGATCGTGAAACGGCGCTACGTGAACGACGATACGCGGTTGCGTTATGCGATTGCGCGGCTGCGCGCGTGTCCCGGAGTGCTCGCGCAAGGTCGAAAGAATGTGACCGACACGGTGCGCGAGTTCGCGCAGATTGCGTCTGAAGATATTCGTGACGGCGACGCGCTCTACACGACGAGCCTGGACGAAGTAGCACGCGACGCATCGCCGGCGACGCGCACCGATTTGGCAGCCGCACAGTCGATCGCCCTTAATGCCTTGCATGGTTATCGCGCTTGGCTCGATGCGCACATGTCGAGCTTTCATGCAGGTGGATTTGCGGTCGGCACCAAGCAGTACGATTGGTTTCTCCGCCGCGTCTTGCTGCTTCCATTTGACTCACGCGAGGTCGCAACGATCGGACGGTTGGAATTGGCGCGGGATCGCGCCTTGGAACTCTGGGAGCAAAGCCGCGATGCACACGAGCCGGCCGCGTCGCCGGCACCCACATTCGCCACCAAGGCGGCCTTCTTGTCCTACTACGAGGCGAGCCTGCAGAAGCTGATCGCATTCATCAACTCGCATCAGATCGTTACGATACCGCCGTACATCGGCCCGTTCCATATCGTCGAAGTGCCGAAAGCACTGGCGTCGACCTACCCGGGCGGCTTCATGAATCCTCCGCCGATGTTTTCCAGCGATCCGCAGGGATTCTATTTCGTTCCCGATTTCAGCGCGAGCAACACCAGCTTTTTCGTCGAACAAGCGCGGCAGTCGGTGCTGCCGCTGCTCGGCCACGAGGGAATCCCGGGGCACTTCCTGCAGTTCACCTACGCGTATCACAATCCCGACTTCGTGCGGCACGTCCAAGGGGATGGAGTCTTCGCAGAAGGCTGGGCCTTCTACGGTGAGGAGATGCTGATGCGCGAAGGACTCTATGACGACGATCCGGGGGCGCGTCTTCAAGTGATTCATCTCATGCGCCACCGGGCGACCCGTATCGGTGTGGACGTCGGCTTGGCAACCGGAGCGATGACCCTGCCGCAAGCTATCGCTTATTTTCAGAAGAACGCCGGGATCGATTACGTCACGGCGCGCGGCGAGGCAACGCGCTTCGCGATGGACCCCGGTCAAGCGATCGACTATCTCGTCGGTAAGACACAAATCGAGACGCTCATGGGGCTCGTGCGCGATCGCGAGGGCGCAGACTTCTCATTGCGGAGCTTTCACGATCGGCTGCTCTCTTACGGCACAGTGCCCTATTCAACGATACGCTATGAATGGCTGGGCGACGATACCTGGCTCCGGCCGGCGCTCGAGCCGCTCGCGCCGCAGGCGTTCTGAGGAAAGATGCCGCGAATTACCGGCGGCTCGCTGGGGAGCCGAAAGCTTAAGTCACCCAAGGGTGCCCACGTTCGCCCCACACCGGGCCGCGTCAAGGAGTCGCTATTCTCGATCTTGACGCATCGGCTCGAAGGCGCGCGCGTGCTCGACCTTTTCGCCGGCACGGGCGCCATTGGATTCGAGGCGGCTTCGCGCGGAGCCGTCCGGGTCGTTTCGGTTGAGGCGCAGCGCGAGATCGCGCATGCCATTGACGAGGCGGCAAAGAACCTGGGCGTGGACGACGTCGTTACGGTATTTCCCGCGCCGGTGGAGCGCGCGCTCTATCGTTTGGAGGGGCCGTTCGATATCGTCTATCTCGATCCGCCGTACGCCGACCCGGTGCCGCTCCAGCTCTTCCGTCTGCTGCGCGAGCGCGAGTTGCTGGCGCCGGACGCGGTGGTCGTCTACGAGCATGCGGCCAAGCGAATCCTGCCGGCGATACCCGGGTATCGCTCCGAACGCGAAGAAGTCTACGGCGATGTCGCCCTGGCCTTTCTGGCCCCGGAATCGTGACGAACGGTAAGCTGATGCGCGTGACGCGCGCCGTTTATCCGGGATCGTTCGATCCGCCAACGAACGGTCACCTCGACGTCATCGAGCGCGCGGCGGGATGTTTCGGCGAGCTGGTGGTCGCAATCGTCGTCAACCCTCAAAAGCGCGCCCCGATGTTTTCGCTCGAAGAACGCGAGGAAATGCTCAAAGCGTGCGTAACGGGCATGTCGAACGTGCGCGTCGAGCACTTTCGGGGCTTGCTCGCTGAGTACGTGAAGGCCGCGCGCGCCGACGTGATCGTCAAGGGGCTACGCGTCGTTTCGGATTTTGAGAGCGAAATGTCCGCCGCGATGATGAACCGCTCGTTGTCCGACGTGGACACGCTTTTTCTAATGTCGGATCAGAGGTATTCGTTCGTCAGTTCTAGTCTGGTTAAAGAGGTATTCTTCCTCGGCGGCGACGTCGCCGCGCTCGTGCCCGAACCGGTACTCCGCGTGATGGCGGAGAAGCGTACAAATTTGCAACGGAGGTAGCAATGTCGGTCTATCGTGTGCTGGACAAGCTCGAAGCCTACGTTCATGAGGGAACGTGGCTGCCCGCCGGATATCGGATTCTCTCGGAAGAGCGCTTACTCGAGCTGCTTGAGAAGATTCGAGCATCGCTGCCCGAGGAAGTCGGGCGAGCGAAAGTCATCGCCAAGGATCATGAACGCGTTATCCGCGCCGCGCACGAGAAGGCTCAGGCGATCGTCGAGCAGGCTGCCAGTAAACACGAAGAGCTGATCGACGAAAACGAAATCGTCCAGCGCGCGCGCACGACTGCCGACGTCGTCCTACGCGAAACGGAGGAGCGCGCTCGTCAGATTCGTGAAGGGGCCGACCGCTATGCCGCCGACGTGCTCGCCGAAATGGAATCGCGCCTCTCGGGCGCTATGGGCGCGGTGCGCAAAGGACGCGAGATGCTCGATCGCCAGCGTCAAGCCGCGGACCAGCCCCTCGCCGACGCGGCGGCGAAGAGCAAGCGGGCCGCCTTCGATTCTCAGGTTGCTGCAGAAGAGACGGCTCAGCTCGAGTCCGTCTGACACACGGATGCGTTAATAAGCGCGAGCCTGGGAATAAGGGCAAGCATGAGACGGATTCAAATCATGCTCGCGCTCGTAGGCTTGCTCACAGTACCGGCGATGGCCGACGACCTCGGCGGCATCGCCGGAAAGGTCGTTGATGCAAATACCGGGCAACCGCTCGCATACGCGACACTCTACTATTATCGGAGCCCGTATCTGGAAAACGGACCGAACCATATCATTGCGATCCAGACCGATCGTCACGGATATTTCGCCGACATTACGCTCGAGCCGGGTCGCTATATTGTGATGGCCAGAGTTCCCGGAAAAGTTGAAGGCTGCGCGGTAGACGACGTGATGGGCGGCGAGGTTGCACACATGCAACTCTTCGTCGGACGCGGCACGGTCATGTGCAGCGGACCGCGCGTTCACTCCGCGATGGTCGATCCAAACGCCACGGCCGACATCTACCGGATTTAGCCTCGGCATGCCCTAAACGGGTGGGGCCTGGACGTTGTGAGCAAAAGCTTCGAGGCGTGCTCGATCAATCGCTTTGACGCGACCGCGGTCGAGCTCGACTGCGCCGGCGTTGCGCAGCCGAAGCAGCGCGCGCGCCGCCATGTCGCGAACTGTCCCGGCCGCGGCGGCGATCTGTGCC
>JBAVTZ010000195.1:0-9530 GCA_049696515.1 Candidatus Cybelea sp.
AGAAGTCGACAAATGCCAGCGAGGTGACGGCGGCGCAGAACGTGTTGCGGGCGCTGCCGGCGATCGAGCGAGCCTATCCGGCGATCGACTTTCAAATCCTCAACAATCAAGCGGCCTACACGAAGCAGCAGATTTGGGGCGTCTTTCACACGCTCATTGAAGCCATCGTGATTACCGCCATCGTGATGCTCTTCTTTCTCCGTTCCTGGCGCAACTCGATCGTCGTACTGATCGCGATCCCGGCGTCGCTCTGTGTGACGCTCACCGCCATGAGGATCGTGAACTTTACCATCGATACGGTTTCGCTTTTGGCCATGACGCTGATCATCGGGATCCTGGTCGACGACTCGATCGTCGTGCTGGAAAACATCGGACGCCATCACGATAACGGCGAACCGCCGGTGGAGGCCGCGATCAAAGGGCGCACGCAGATCGGTCCGGCAGCGGTGGTGATTACGTTGGTTGACGTCGTGGTCTTTCTTCCTATCGCATTTCTGCCGGGAACGGTTGGGCGGTTCTTGTCGGAGTTCGCATTGGTGGTCGTGGTTGCGACGCTGACCTCGCTCGCCGTCTCGTTCACCATAACGCCCTCACTCGCCGGCAACTGGTCGCTCTTTTCTAAATGGAAAGCGCCCTGGCCGATCGAGCGATTTGCGGAAGGCTTCGAGCGCCTGCGAAAATGGTACGCTCATCAGGCGCTTCCGTGGGCGCTTCACCGGCCGTGGATGGTGGCCGGGGTTTCCGCTGCCGCGGTCGTGTTCTCGGTTTTGCTCATTCCTTTAGGGGTTATCGGCTTCGAGTTCATCCCGGCGGTCGACCGCGGCGAAATCTTCGTTCAATTGACCTATCCGACCGGCACGCCGCTGGCGACGGTTAATGCAGCAATCGTCCAAATCGACAAACACTTCTCGGCATTGCCGGACGTGGACTCGCTCACCGGACTCGCCGGCGGAACCCAGACCGGCTTCGGAGGCTTGCTGGCGCAGGGATCGGTCGGCCAGATCCACGTTTTCTTGAAGCCGAATCGGAAGCGATCGACCGAATTCTGGACGCGCGTGCTCGGCCGCATCGCCGGCCAAATAGCCTCGACGGCGAAGGTCGTTGCGATCCCGGCAACCGGAACCGGCGGCGGTAACGCGCAGCCGATCGACTATCTCGTCACGTCGACGAACGACGATCCGGAGAAGTATGCAGAACAGGTTGCGACGATACTTCGCGAAACGCCGGGAACCGCCAACGTCAACAGTTCGGCAGAGCGGCTGGCACCGCAGGTCGACGTCGAGTTCGATCGTGGGCTGGCGCGGGCGTTAAACGTGAACATCGGGCAAGCGGCGTCGGCAATCCGCGCCGCTTTCGGCGGAACGCTTGCGACGGAGTTCAACACCTCGCGGGGAACCAAATACGTGCAGGTGATTTATCCGCCCGCCTTCCAAACGTCGCTGAACACGGTAAGCGCGATTCCGCTGAGGAGCAACGGCGGCAACCTGACGTATCTCGGCGACATTGTAAAGTTCGTGCAAAATCCCTCCGAGCCGCTGATGACGCGGGTTAATCGTGAAACCGTGGTGCACGTGCAATCGAACCTAGCCCCCGGCGCGACCCAGTCGATCGTGCAGCGCAACTTCATGCGGCGCCTCGCGGCGATGCATCTGCCGGATACCGTATCGGTCCGAGCGAACGTCGGCGGCCAGCAGCAGAATCTCTCCGACACAATTAGCGGGATGGCCGTGGGACTGGCCCTCTCGATGTGCCTGGTCTACCTGCTGATGGTCGCGCTCTACGACAGCTATCGCCTGCCGTTCATCATTATGTTTGCCGTTCCGGTAGCGGCGGTCGGCGCGCTGACCTCGCTTGCGATCACGCATCAGGCGCTGAATCTTTTCTCGCTGATCGGAACGGTGCTGCTCGTTGGGCTTGCCTCCAAGAATGGCATCTTGCTGGTCGATTTTGCCAACCATATGGTCGAAGGCGGCATGGACCGGGCAAATGCGATGGTCGAGGCCGCGCGCGAACGTTTTCGCCCGATCATCATGACGACGTGCGCCATGATCGCGGGCATGACGCCGGTCGCGCTGGCCCTCGATCCGGGCGCGGCGCAACGCCAGGCGCTTGGAGTCGTCGTCATCGGCGGCCTCATCAGTTCGTTGCTGCTGACGCTCGTGCTCGTTCCGGTGATGTTCATGTGGCTAGGACCAAGCCCCAAACCGCGCGAGGATGCGGTTGCGCCCGATCTGCACGCCGTGGCGCTCACTGGAGCAGCAAACTAAATGTGGATCACGAAGCTGTTCGTCAAGCGGCCCACGTTAGTGACGGTCTTTCTGTCGCTCGTGGTGCTGGCCGGAACGATTTCCGGTTTCACCTTGGTCAAACAGCAGCTTCCCAACTACGATCTTCCCTCGATTCAGGTGCTGGTCACGTACTCCGGCGCGTCAACCACGGAGATGCGCGACGCAATCGTGCGCCCCCTCGAAGATCAGATTGCCGGAGCGCCGGACCTCAGTTACATGCAAACCGCGATCCAGCCGGGACAGGCCTCGATCGTCGCCGTCTTCTCGCTGAGCTCCGATCAAAACACCGACCTCGTCCAGGTTCAGGGGCGCGTGCAGGACTCGCTGCATCAACTACCCACCGATTTGTCCACCCCCCAAATATCGATCTACAACCCAAGTGAGGCGGTCGTCGTATCGCTGATCGCATCTTCGCCGACGCTTGCCCTCGGCGATCTCTCGGCGATCGTTACCAACGACATCGTCCCGTCGATCGAGCAGGTTCCAGGCATCTCCTTCGTCCAGGAGAACGGCAGCGTCACCTCCTCGATACAGGTCAACGTCAAACCGCAGGCGTTGCGCTCCTCCGGGTTCACTTTGACCGACGTGATCAACGCGATCGCCAACAACAACGTCAGAGCGCCGGGCGGCATCGTCTACCAGCCGCACCGCGAGACGACGCTCGACGTGCGCGGAGATATTACCGACGTACCCACCGTCGCCAACCTTCTGCTCGGCAACACCACCACGTTCTCGTCGGCGTCAACCAGCTCGCTCTACCCCTGGAGTACGGCGTCGAGGCTCTGGCAGATCGGCGACGTGGCGAGCGTACTAGATTCTTACGAGACGCAGCGCGTCTTCGCGTTCAGCCAGGGTAAACCGACGATCGAGCTCGACGTACAAAAGGCGGCCGGGTCAAGCGAGGTCACCGCCTCCAACGCCGTGGTCGCCGAGCTTCCTCGACTGCGCCAGCAGTATCCGTCGGTTAACTTCACGGTATTGAGCGTGCAGTCCACCTACACCCAACAGCTCCTCTCCGGAGTGACGCGCACGCTGATCGAGGGAATCGTCTTTACCGCCATCGTGATGCTCTTCTTCCTGCGTTCGTGGCGCAACGCGATCGTCGTCATGATTGCGGTTCCCGCTTCATTCCTGGTGACGCTCGCCGCCATGCGAGTCGCCGGGTTCACGCTGGACACCGTCTCACTTTTGGGAATGACGCTGATGATCGGCATTCTGGTGGACGACTCGATCGTCGTGCTCGAGAACATCGAGCGCCATCACCGGGAGGGTGAGGTTCCGCAGGTTGCGGCGGTCAATGGATTGACCCAGATCGGCGTCGCCACGATCGTCATCACGCTCGTCATCGTGGTCGTCTTTCTGCCGATTTCGTTCCTACCCGGCTCGGTCGGGCTCTTCTTGCGCGAGTTTGGTCTGGTCGTTACCGTCGCGACGCTGACCTCGCTTTTCGTATCGTTCGCGGTAACGCCGGCGCTGGCGGGGCGTTGGGCGCTCTTTTCGAAGTGGAAACCGTGGGGGATCGTCGACCGGTTTACGTCGGGTTTCGAGCGATTGCGTGGGTGGTACGCGCATCGCGCGTTGCCGTGGGGACTCGAGCATCGCGCGCTCGTGGTTTGGGCTTCCTTCGGGAGCTTGGTCCTGGCGATCTTGCTGATCCCGGCGGGGCTGGTGGGCTTCGAATATATGCCGCCGGTCGATCGTGGCGAGATTTTCGTGACGATGAAGTTTCCAACCGGGACGCCGCTGACGCAGACTCGGGCAGCCGTGCTGCAGGCGGAACCGCTCGTTGAGGCGATTCCCGATCTGCAATCGGAAACGTCGATCGCTGGTGCTTACCAGGGCGAGATTAGCGGATACGTCAACAACGGGGCGATCGGCCAGATTCACCTCTTCCTCAAGGACCGCCGTTCGCATTCGACCGCATATTGGGTACAGGATCTGACTAAGCGGATCGGAGATCTGCTGCCTGCGGCGCAGGTTGTTGCGATACCCGCAACCGACCCGTCAGGGGGCATCGCGCAACCGATCAGTTACGTCGTTTCCAGCCTGACCAGCGATCCCGGAGCCGCTGCGCAACGAGTCCTCGCGACGTTAGCCTCGACGCCAGGTGTGATCAACGCGACCACGTCGCAGACCGCAGATTCGCCGCAAGTCGAAGTCGAGTTCGATCGCGAGCGCGCGCGAGCGCTCGACGCGAGCATCGGGACGGCGTCCACTGCGGTGCGCGCGGCCTTTGGCGGTTACACGGCGACGCAGTTTACCGGAACGAACGGCCTTAAAGACGTCCAGATCATCTATCCTGAAACCGATTTGCGCTCGCTGGCCGGGATTGCGACCATCCCCATTCGCGCAAACAATAGCTCGATCATCACCGTGGGCGACATCACCAAGCTGACCTTGGCCCCGGCACCGCCGCTGATGATGCGCAACGATCGGCGCCCAGTGGTCCTGGTTGGGGCGAACGTTTCGCCCGGAGCGACCCTCTCGAACGTCACGCGCGCGTTTGAGCGCCGCTTACGGGCGCTGGACCTGCCCCAGGGTATCACCGTCGCTCCGATCGCCGGTGGCAACCAAGAGTCCCTTTCTCAGACCGTCACCTATATGACCCTCTCGCTCTGTCTCTCGATTTTGCTCGTCTACTTGATGATGGTCGCCCTTTACAACGGCTACATGACGCCGTTCATCATCATGTTCACGGTTCCGGTTGCGGTCGTAGGCGCGTTGGGTGCATTGGCGCTCACGCATCAAACCTTGAATCTCTTTTCGCTGATCGGTTCGATCTTGCTCGTCGGCTTGGTGGCGAAGAATGGAATTCTGCTCGTCGATTTTGCAAACCAGTTGCGCGAGCACGGGCTGACGAAGCTGGATGCGATCAAAGAGAGCGCATTGGCCAGGTTCCGCCCTATCGTCATGACGACGGTGGCGATGATCGCGGGCATGCTGCCGCTCGCGCTGGCGCTCGATCCCGGATCGCAGGCCGAACGGCCACTCGGCATCGTCGTCATCGGCGGCCTCTCGAGCTCGCTGGTGCTGACGCTAGTGCTGATTCCGATCATGTACCTGCGCTTCGCGCCGCAGCGCTTCCGATCGTCAACGGGCAACGGTGAAACCGACTCCCATCAAATCGACCTTCCGATACCGATCTCCGATAGACCGGCAGTGGATTAAGTTCGTGGACCGCTGGCCGGCGCTAAAATACGACGAGTGGAAAGATACGCTGCAGACTCTCCACCTATGGACTCAAATCGTGGGCAAGATTCGCTTGAAACTCGAATACATGATCAACCACTGGTGGAACGTCGCGCTTTACGTCACCCCGCGTGGACTGACGACTTCACCGATGCCATACCGCGACGGCCGATGGTTTTCGATAAGCTTTGATTTCGCCGAGCACGTCTTGCAAATCGAGGGTTGTGACGGCGAGCACGCCGGGGTGCCCCTCGAAGCCATGACGGTCGCCGCATTTTACCGGCGGGTTATGCTCGAGCTCGAGCGGCTCGACATCCACGTGAGGATCAACAAGAAGCCCAACGAGATCGCGGATGCGATACCTTTTGACCAGGATACGATTCACGCGTCGTACGACCGGGCATACGTCGAGCGCTTTTTCCACGCGCTGCTGCAAGCCGACCGGCTCTGCAAGGCGTTTCGCTCCGGTTTTCTCGGTAAGGCCAGTCCGGTACATTTCTTCTGGGGAAGTTTCGACCTGGCCGAAACGCGCTTTTCCGGACGGAAGGCGCCGCCGCATCCCGGCGGCATCCCAAACCTGCCTGATTGGGTCACCCGCGAAGCCTATTCGCACCAAGAACAGAGCGTTGGATTTTGGCCTGGGGGCGAAGGGTTCGAAGCGGCCTTCTACGCGTACACCTACCCCGAGCCCAAGGGCTTTGCCGATGCTAAGGTTGCGCCGTCGTCAGCTTTCTGGAACGATCGGCTGAGGGAGTTTCTGCTGCCCTACGACGCAGTGCGCTCGTCAGCCGATCCCGACCGCGCGGTGCTCGATTTCTTCAACTCCACCTATGCCGCGGCGGCGGAACTCGCGGACTGGGATCGCGCGGCTTTGGAACGTCTCGCCTAAACCAGGATTCCCGATGCCCGCGTCACCTCGACATAGTGGGCGTGATCGGCGGCCGCCAGGTCGGCGTACGTTTTTGTAAATTTGGCGGCAGCGAGGTCGAATCGGTCGCTCGTTCCAAGGTAGTCCGCAATCGGACTGGGGTCGCCCGAACGGGCGTGGGCGCGCGCGAGCGTCCAGCCGCAGTATTCGGCCGTGAACTCGAGCTGCGTTTGCGTCACGACGTCGAGATTTGGGGAGCCCTTCATATCACGCAGCTGCCGTACGTAATAGTCGCGATCACCCAGGGAAAACCATCCGAGAAAAATATCGGCAGCAGCCTGAAGCAGACGCTGTCCGTTCACGACCCGCTCGCCATGATTAGCGAACTCACTCGGTTTCACATATGCTTCCAGCACCGATGCTTGTGCTTCCTTGATTTGCAGCAGCAGCGGTGCCCCGTGTTCGGCTAAAGATAATGAGACCATGCACACCGTGCCGACGCTCCCGACCCCAACAACCTTCATCGCGACGTCGTGCAGTTTGTAGCGATCGCGCAGCGCTCGCACGTGCGGCAAAAGCGTCTCGCGATAACGACCGTGTGCATCGCGCGCGATTTCGGTGCCCTCGTCGTCGAGGTTGAGACGCCGAAAGGTCGGCGGCTGATCGATGAACTCCGGAGGCGAGCCGAGGGTCAACTTGGGCAAAATCTGTTCCGCCGTGCGGCGCCGCGCGCGATTCAGCACTCGCCGCAGCACACGCCGATGAACGGGCGTCTCACGAATGACGCGCTTGACGTCGACTCGCTGGTACCATACCTCCAGCGGCGACAGGGTTGCGAAATGCGTCATGGCCTCGCGGTAGGCTCGCAGGCCGGCTAGAACGGCGCGCTTCTCGGCTTTGGGCGAGAACGAACGCGCTCGCGCCGCGAGTGCGACGCTGGTCACCAGGCGAAGCACGTCCCACTCCCACGGGCCCGGCAACGTTTCGTCGAAGTCGTTGAGATCGAAGATGACGTTGCGCTCTGGAGTTGCGAACATGCCGAAGTTCGCGATATGCGCGTCGCCGCAGGCTTGCACCGTTATCCCGGTAACCGGGAGGCTCGCCAGATCGGCGGCCATCACCACCGCGGAACCGCGGTAAAACGCGAAGGCGGACGCCGCCATGCGCTCCTGGCGCAGTGCTACTAGGTTTTGAAGCCGGCTTTTCTCTTGTTCTGACAGCAATCCGATCGGATCGCGTTGGCCGGATGGCTTCCACTCGCCGAAACTGGACCGTGGAACCCGCTTTCGTAATTCCTGCATTGCTCGACCTTATGTGCCGGGGGAGCGCTTCCACTTCGTCAAAACGACGAATGACCCTATGGGCTTGAGAGCCGGTTTCGATGGAACCCGTGGCTGTGAGCATACTCGAAATTGCTTCGCTTCTCCCGTCGGTGACGATCGTCACCGCGCCGTTCTCGTCAGTTCGATACGTTTTGGCGCCAAAGCGCTCTAGCGTTGCGAGCGTCGACGGCGCCGGATGGCCGAATAGGTTGTGACGGCCAACCGAGATAATCGCGTAGCGTGGCGCCACGGCCTCGATGAACTCCGGCGACGAACCGTACGCCGACCCATGATGCCCCACTTTTAGCACGTCGGCGCGAAGCGGTACGCCCTCCTCGAGGAACCTTTGCTCGGATTCGCTTCCGGCGTCGCCAGTAAAGAGCATCCGGAAACGGCCGTATTCGAGCACGAAGGCGATCGAGTTGCTGTTGATCGCATTGCCACCGCCGATGAACGGAAGCGACGGGCCGATAAAGCGCAACCTGACGCCGTCGTCGGTGCGCCAGCGGGCGCCGGCGCGCGGCAGCAGGATGGGAACGCCTTGCGTCCGGGCCGTTTCGATGGCATCGCGATAAGCATGCCCTCCGTAGATCTGACCACTATCACCGAGCTCGCCCACTCGTAGCCGTCGCAGCACCGGTGCGACGCCGCCGGCGTGGTCGCCGTGTGGATGCGAGATGAGCAGCGCATCGACCGCGTGGATCCCCTGTCGCAGCAGAAACGGTACGACGATGCGTTCTCCCACACGTTCGGCAACGGAGTCGTCGTTTTGCGGTCCGCGTTCGAGCCGGCCGCCGGCGTCCACAAGCAGCGTATGACCGCGCGGCGTCTGAATGACGATCGCATCGGCTTGTCCTACGTCGAGAACCGTCACGCGCAAACGTCCGTCCAGCGCGCGTGGCGGCCACAACACGTAACCCGTCGCGAGGACGATTGCGGCGACCGCGAGCGTGCGCATCCCCCGCTGCCACAGAAACGGCGCGCCAAGCAGCGCCGCGTCGTAGGCCGCAATGCACCATGCCGGTGCCGGCGTCATCGGCATCACGGCCGCGGGAAGAGTGCTAACGGTCTGGATGACGCCGAGCATCCACGCGAGCAACCACGAGTTGCAGTTGGCACAGGCTTGGGCTAACGGCGTGCACCACGCAAGCGCGAGCTGCGCGCCGCCGAGCGCCATGGTTGCGGCAACGCAGGGCACTACCGCGAGATTGGCGGCGACGGCGTAAGGCGCGAATTGCAAAAACGTGGCTGCCCCAAGCGGCCAGGTTCCGAGTTGCGTTGCGACCGAGAGCACGAGCGCCTCGCGCAGACGCGCAGGTAGTGCAAGACGCGCTTCTATCCAGCGTTCCAAAGGCCCCGCGCAGATAAAGATTGCGCCGACACATGAGAACGAAAGCGCAAACGACGTTGTGGCGACGCTTGACGGTCGCAGGAACGTGACGATGAGTGCGGCGATGGCGAGCGCGTTCCAAGAGAATGTCGCCCGGCCGCAGGCGCGCGCGGCAAGTGCGAAGGTCGCCATGATTGCGGCCCGTTCGGCCGGCAACTGTGCTCCGCTCCACGCGACGAAGGCCCAAAGCAGGGCAATCGCCGCGATGCATGCCGACCAACGCGGAAGTGACAGCGACACTAGCAATGCGAGACAGAGCGCCGTGACGAAGCCGACGTGCAAACCGGCGGTGACCAAGACGTGCACCGTCCCCGTCTCTTGAAACTCCGTTCGTAAAACCGGCGGAAGCGCGGAACGCTCGCCCCACAACTCTCCGGCGACGACCGAGGCTGCGGGTTCTCCCAAACGCCCGCCGAGCTCGGCGTGGGCCCACGCATGCGCGCGCGCCAGCCAGGTCCGGGGGTCCCAGGCAT
>JBAVTZ010000196.1:0-4072 GCA_049696515.1 Candidatus Cybelea sp.
CTATAGGGCCCTCGGCAATCCGCTCGACGCGTGGCTGCGCACCTTACGTAGCATCCGCGGCCGCGGTCTCGCCGAAGATCAAGGTCAGGCGGCGCTGCGCCACGCCATCGAACTCGCGCTCTTCCGAGTGCCGGCCCGGCAGCGCGAGATCGTAAGGCGGTACGACCTGCGCGGAGAGCCAGCAGCTAAGGTTCAAGTGGCGCTCGGCATCTCCGCGCGTCAGTTCTACCGCGATCGACGCGCCGCGCTCAGCGAACTACGCACGCTTTTGCCGAGCCTGCTGACGCCGCGGTCGCCCGTGGCGGCATCGCTATCGGCGCCGGGCCGTCTCATGGGCGAGCAGTCCGACGCGATGTTGTCGAGTCGAGCAAACGCGCGCAGTCTTGCTCAATCCGGAAGCGAGGAGTGCTTCGCCGTCCTCCGCGAGCTCGCTTGCAATAGTACCGATCCGAGTGTGCGGGCGGACCTGCTGCTGGAACTGGCCGAAGCGGCTCTCGACTTCGACGATGACGCTACGGCGCAGGACGCGGTCGACTCCGCGGTGCGCGTTCTGAACGATCGACGCTCAGATGCGCCGGGGCTCGATGAGTATCTCGCGGCGCGCCTTACTCGCGCGCAGGCACGACTGACCAAACCCTATCCCGACGCGATCGTGAAGCTTACCGAGGCCCTCGCCTGGCTACGTCGCAGTCTCGCCGCAGCCCCCGAAGCCACGGACGCGCGTGCCGCGCTTCTAGCGACGCTTGGCGACATGGCGATTCTCGACTTCGAAGCCGGAAACTTCACTTCGGCACGGCTGGCTTCGACCGAAGCCGTTCGGTTCATCGAGTCGTTCTCGCTGTGGACGGGCCCGCGCGCCCTTGAGGTCGTGGCGATGGATGCAGCCATCGATGCGTGTTTGTCGGGATATACGGGGTCGGCGATCTCGACGGTTTCGTCGTTACTGAGGCGGGCAGTCGACTCGGCGTGGTCGGCGACGGCGAGTCGCCTTGGAGCGGATCTCATCGGCCTCTACGGCGTGAGCGGAGAGTGCGGTGTTGCGCTCCGCTGGTACGAGCGGGCGTGGCCGACCGCGCTCAAAACGGCACGCCCGCGGGATCGCTGGAGCATGATGGTGGAGGCCGCCGGATCTTGCATAGCGGGCGGAGCTCCTCGCAAGGCGCTCGCAATCTTAAGTCACGCGAACGGCGGGGGAGGTCGAAGCCCGCGGCGGGACGTACCGACCTGGCACGCATTCGTCGCATCGTCACTCCTCCAGTTGGGCGAGAACGCGAAAGCACTCGAAGAGGCACAGGCATCCCTGCGCCGATACGAGGAGCAGGGCGTGGGACGCGGCATGAGTGATGCGCACCGGCTGATTGCGAAGTCGTCCGCCAGGCTCGGCGACATGGTTGCCGCACGCGAGCATATTCGCGAGGCAGGCCGCTTGACCGAGCGTTACGGAACGGCGGAGGGCCTGCTGTGCACGTTAAACGCGCAGGCCGAAATTCTGCCGAGTACCCGAGTCAAGGCCGACGCGATCGAACTGGAACAACTTCTGCGCAGCCGAGCCCGAGTTTAACGCAGATTTAAAGGCACATGACCCCGGTAGTTATCACGCACCAAGATTCGTTCGCTGCCGACCATCAAGAAGAGGAATATCGCCTGATTGGACTGGCGATAAAGTTTGCTGGCATCTGCGTCAAAAGAAGCCCGCATCATCCGGACCAGACACGGGTTCGGATTTCAAACAAATCGCCTGACAGCGGTCAGCCTACTTTGATCGCCCGTACCTCTGAGGCGCGCGCATCGACCGGGAGCACGGGCAGTCCGCCCTCGGTCTCGACGGGCAGGCTGCGGATGTAATCCATGATCGCCTGCCATTCTTTGATCTCCCGAACGGCGCCTCGCTCGGTCGTCGTGTCGACGCTACTTTCATCCACCGTACCCGGCGGGGGAAGCAGGTCGGGCGTGTCGCCGCGAGGATCGGAGAGTAGCTCAGTCTTCTCCTTGAGCGGCTGCCCCTGCTTGTTCTTGGGAACAAGCGTCAGTTTGCCCTTTGTGTATGTCGGGATGGCCACAACTATCTTGCCGAAAAACAGAGGGCATGTGACGCTGTACAAACGCTCGTCTTCCCCTGTGATTTCGATTGCACGGTAACCGTGATCGACGTCTCCTATTTCGATCGCCGTTACGACGTCGAACATTGGGCGCGACGGATCGTAGCGAAATCTCATGCCCGAAGTGCGGGGAAAAGTTTCGCCAGGGTGGGTCGGATTATCCACTAGCAGAAACTCGAGCATATGCTTCAACTCCTGGCCCGTGAAGTAAACCGTCACCAGGGCGCTGCCTGCCGTTGTATCCACGATACCGGCGCCCAGGGGTGCCACAGCGAACACGTCGTAGACCGTCTGCACGCCTGACTTCCCGCGTGTTAAGCCCGCGCGCATCATTGCATTGGCGGTGATCGCGATGTCGGTGTTGGTGGCTTTGCGGAATGAGTCGGTGACGAGGTTGGCGAGGGGTGTGCCGGCGGCGATGTCTGTGAAGGTGTTAGGCAGATCCTGCGGCGCTACCGCTAGCGGCTGATCAATGCTGTAACCACGGGACGCGAAGACAACCTTCGTGACGGTCTTCTTGTACCCGTTGATCTCGTCGGCAATGGCCTGGTCGCCGGCAATGGTGTCGTCAATCAGGTGGAGATGGTAGGACTCCACCGTCAGCTTGCCGCCGTCGACGGTGATCACGAGTTCGCCGAGGTTGTGTCCATACTTGCCGGCCTGCACCACGGGAGTGCGGCCGTTGACGATAATCGCTTCTTCCAGCGCAGTATGGCTGTGGCCGCCAATGACCACGTCGATGCCGGGCACGGCCTCAGCCACCCGCACGTCATCGCCGCCGGTGAATTTCCCGTCCTTTCCTCTCGCTACGCCGCCATGGCTAAGGCAAACAACCATATCCACCTTCTCTTTCTCGTGGAGAACGTTCACCATATCCTTGGCGGTCTCGATGGCGTCAGGGAACGAAGCTGCACCGCCTTGGGTGTAGACTGTGGCTTCTTTGCCGAGCACCCCGAAGATGCCGAAGCGCACACCGCCCCGCTCGATCACGAGATAGCGACGGATCACGCCATCCTTGGCCAAACGCTGGAGATCGGCCAGCGTCGCGTCTTTCCCATCGAAGTTGGTGTTCGAGGCGACTATCGGAGGAACGTGTCCATCTTTGGCGGCCACTGCGATGGATTGACCCAGTCCGTCGGGACCGAAGTCAAACTCATGGTTTCCGAAGGTGGTGGCATCGTAACCCATTAGTGACAGGAGTTGCAGTTCGGCGCCGGTCTCGCGAATGGCCCCGCCGAAGGCGGTCCCCATGCTGTAGTCGCCTGCGTCCAGGATCAGCACCGCGCCGAGACCCTGGCGCGCCTCCTTCCTCAGGCGAATTAACGCGGCTAAACGAGCGTATCCACCCAGTGTCTTGTCGTCGCCAGTGCTGAACGGCGTGTAGTCCGAGGCCGGACCCAGCCCGATGAAATTCGAGTGGAGGTCGTTGGTGTGCAGGATGGTGAAGGTTTTCGTCCCCTGCGCTGCCAGGCCCAGGTCTCCATATAAAAGGATTGTGGCAGCGGCCACCCCTGAGCGGTCCAGGAACTCGCGGCGAGATGGCGATGTTTTCATTGCTGTGCCCCTTCAATGATGGTTTGGTTTTCACGGCAGAAAACAACAGCACTGCTGCCGGCACTGTGCGGGTCCTATTCTTCCAGCATACCTTCTGCCTTCCCGCTGCCTAACGAATATGAGCAACGCGCGCCCGACCTCTTCGTTCCAGGAAATAGCACATTGCCTGTGTCGCCGCCGCACGCGGACATGGCTGAGTACCGCGAGCAGACGGAGAAAGCGTTTGCGAGTCATCGAATCGCCCGGACTCTCTGCAATAGCACAAGCTCACTTTCTTCGTCGTAAAACGGAGCAAGCTCGCAAAATGGAACGAGATCCCACAGTAACCGATCCGCAGCTGTACAAGGTTCTCTTCGAAAACGACCGCGTGCGCGTACTGCGATATATGGATAGACCTGGCGACAGGACCAAGCCTCACG
>JBAVTZ010000197.1:0-13233 GCA_049696515.1 Candidatus Cybelea sp.
CGGTACGAGCGCGGATATAAACACCAGCCCGACAACCTTCGGATCGTTCCCGGCTTCGCTGACGACCATGCCGGCCCAAGAATGCCCGACGAGAACGACCGGGCCATCTTGCTGCGCGATGGCGCGCTTTGTGGCCGCAACATCGTCGGCCAGCGATGATAAGGGATTTTGTACTGCTACTACGTTGAACCCCTTCGCTTGTAGCCGGGGGATAACTTTGGCCCAACTCGATCCGTCGGCCCACGCGCCGTGGACTAAAACGATATTCTTTACCGGGGACGCCGCCTCTGCAGTCGGAACACCGAACAAACACGCTAACACAAGCAGCGCGGGTACCGCGAATCGTTTCACTGTTTGACTCCTTTCGAAGGCGCAAATCGCCGGCAACGATCGAGTTGGATCGCTTCTTCTCCTACTTAGGCGTTATCCCGAGTTGCCGGTCGACGGTGAGCTGATCCCAGTAGATCGAGACGTGCCGAATTTTTCCGTTCGCGTCGTATAGTAAGACCATGGCGCCTGGATGATCGAAGTGGCGTCGGTTATTCGGCGTGGGTTTCCCGGTGCTCGGGTTGACGAAGGGGCCCGTCCACGTGCCGGTTACGCGCTCGACGGAGACGGCCGTACGGCCATCAACAATTGCCTGGACCACCGTGACGTGAAAGTCTGGGTACGCCTTAAAGATCATCGAGAAAAACTTTCGCGCCCCCTCATAATCGAGAGGCTTGTCGTTTTCCGGCTGGTCGATCTCTATGTCTTTGGCAAACAGCGCCAGTACTTTGGTGATGTCGTGACTGTTCCAGGCGTCGGCCCAGTTGCGCGTCACGTCCTGATGCGTAACCGGCGGTTCGGCGCCTGTCGCCCCAAGAAGACTCGCGGCCAAGCCGAGGATCGCCGCGTTTAGAAGCTGCCTAATCATGGAGTGCCTTCCGTTAAAGAGATCCTTGCGCCGTCGGGCATTGGCGGCCGAAGCGGCTCGCTGATTGTCGCGTCGAACGCGAGCACGATCTTGCCGCGGGCCTTGCGATGTGCGAGCTCGATATAGGCGTCGCGCACAAGTGCAAAGGGATAGATTGCCGTCAGCGGCATGACGATCTCGCCCCATGCAATTAGGTCTGCGACCAAGGCGATAGTCTCGCGCGACGCAGCGGCCGACGACCCGTCCGTCTTGGTGCCATACTTCTCAGCGCCCGCAAAATCGATGACGGTGTTGATGCGCGAAACGCCGAGCGTCGCTGCGAGCTCGACGTAACCACCGCCGAAGAGATCGATGAAGGCGTCAAGCCCTTTGGGGGCGAGCGCCTGCAACCGCTGTGCGAGGCCCTCTCCATACGCGACCGGCTCGACGCCGACAGAACGAAGAAACGGCGCATTCTCGTCGCTCGCGATGCCGATGACGCGGGCGGAGGTACGCCGCGCGAGCTGGACCGCCAGCGAACCGACGCCACCCGCGGCGCCGCTGACCGCAACCACGTCGCCGGGCTTCAATGATACCGCGCGCACCGCAGCGACGGCCGTCGTCGCGACCACGAAGAGGCTTCCCGCGCGGAACCAATCGAGCGGAGGCGGTTTCGGTATCAGCTGCGGAGGCGTGGTCGCGACGTACTCGGCTTGCGCCGCGCGCCCATCGGTCCATCCGAGCACCTTGTCACCTGGCGCGAAGCCGGTGACGCCCGCACCAACGGAATCGATGCGACCCGAGAAATCCGTGCCTTGTCCGAAAGGAAACTCCATCGGAAATACATCCTTAAGCAGACCTTCTCGAATCGAAATCTCGCCAGGGTTTGTGCCTGCGGCAACAACGCGCACGACGATCTCGCCTTCCGCCGGGTCGGGTTTTGCGACCTCGACGATCCTGAGTTGCTCGATTCCGCCGTACGCGGCGAGCTGAACGGCTTTTGGCATGCAGTTTGGCCTTTCTTGAGGCGCTCACTAGATTCCGGCGATGCGGCTTCACCAGCCGCTGATCGAGAATAGACCCGCGCGAAATCTCGGGCCGGAGTAGAAGCCGGCGAAAACTTCCGACTAGAAGGGGCGCTGTAAATGCTGGGCAAGCTCCCCACCTGGAGGAATACCAGAGTGTCTAAAGCCAACAGCCCGTTGCCAGATAAGGAAATTGCATCCTGATTCACTGCGCTAACAAGGAGCTTATCGATGGCAGCACAACTTCCGCTGATAACTTTCGACGTCAACGAAACGCTGCTCGATTTGGAATCGGTCGCTCCAATCTTTAGCCGCATCTTCGGCGATGGGGCAGTGATGCGGTTGTGGTTCGCGGACCTCATCCTGTATTCTGAGGCACTGACGCTTGCGGGAGTTTACGTGCCTTTCACCGATATCGGCGCAGCCGTGCTAGCCATGTTGGCGAAGACGCGCGGAATTACGGTATCCGATAGTGACAAGGGAGATCTGACGGATACATTCGCTACAATGCCGCCCCACCCGGAGGTTCCGGCGGCCCTGGACAAGTTACGTGACGCCGGCTTCCGTCTCTTCACGCTGACGGACAATCTGCTCGAGATTCAGACGCGCCAGCTTGAGCACGGCGGAATCGTCGACAGGTTCGAGCGACGCTTCAGCGTCGACAAGGTCGGCCATCATAAACCGTCACACGAGGCGTATGCCTACGTCCAGGCACAGCTCGGGGCAAGACCGTCTGACATGCTTCTCATTGCATCGCACACCTGGGACACGATCGGAGCTCTGGGAGCGGGCTGGCATGCCGCGCTGATAAAACGCCCCGGGAACGATGTCCTCGGCGTCGGTCCACAGCCCGAGGTAGTGGGAATCGATCTCAAAGATGTTGCCGACCAACTCATCGCGCGCTACGTTGTTCACGCCGCGTAGTCCTTACGCCGTGCGCTCGACGTTGAATATCGCGCGCTCGAGCAACCCGTGCAGCTCCTCGAACTCCGGGACGAAGTACGCATATTCGGGTTTAATGAAGTGCGGCGTCACCCTGAGAGCGATCAGGCTGCCTAAAATAGCGCGGGATAGTCCCGCAGCGTCGGGTATTGCGGCGATGCCGGCGACCTGGAGCGCTTTCAGAAAAGCCTCTAGTGATGCGAGCGAATCTACCGTTAACAACGAGCGCTCCAGCCGTAGCGGCATTTTGCCGCGATAACCCTGTGAGATTGCGTGCATGATCGCGCGTTGGCGTCCTATTAAGCGAAAGCGCGCCTCGCACCACTGGTGGAACGTCGCGCGCGCTTCTTCAGCCGTTCGCACCGAGTTGTCGAGCTCGGGTAGCGAGAGCAGAAATTGGTCGCGTATTCGTGATAGCGCGGCATTAAAGACTTTTAGCTCGTCTGGAAAGTAGCGGTAGAACGTGCTCCGCGATATGCCGGCTTCTCGCGCGATGACCGAAACCGTAACGTGTTCGGGGTCGCGGAACTCCAGCAACTTTGCAACCGCTTCTATGACATCGCCCTTCGTAACGCGCTTGTGCACACGAACGACTGGTGTTCGTACGCTATCGCCGTCAAGCGCGCCGATATAGGTCCACTTCGTCTTTCGGCGTTTGGTTTGCGGATCGCGATAGCTTTCCACCACGTAACGGTAATCGCGCCCTTTGATCCGTTTGGTGACCTGGTAAGCCATATTGCAACGTCCCCCTGCAAGCTATGCTACCGGCGCGCCCGGCGAGGTAACGAGACCGGTGCGGGCTTCACGTTCTCGCTTACCGTGAATCTGCATCACTAAGGAACCAAACCCCGTTCATCCTCTACATGGATGCGCAGCGGCAAGACGTCGTAGAGTTCGGCACGCGGCGGACGCTGATCGTGGCAGCCGTGATGGCCGCCACCTTGATGCAAACTCTCGATTCGACAATCACGAACGTCGCGTTGCCCACGATCCAAGGCAACGTCGGGGCAGGCCAGCAGGAAGCCACCTGGATCATAACGGCGTATACCATCGCCGCCATCGTGGTAATCCCGTTGACGCCCTGGCTCCATGACCGGTTCGGCCGGAAAAATTACTACGTCGCATCGATTGCCGGCTTTACGCTGGCCTCGGTGATGTGCGGCATGTCGACCTCGCTCGGAGCGCTCACGTTTTGGCGTGTCATTCAGGGCCTTTTCGGAGGCGGCTTGCTGGCGACCGGGCAGCTGGTTCTGCGCGATACGTTTCCGCCCGAAGGCCTCGGCGTGAGCCAAGGAATCTTCACTATCGGCGCGGTCATGGGTCCGGCGCTGGGGCCGGCGCTGGGCGGTATTTTGGTTGACAACTGGTCGTGGAATTGGTGCTTCGACATCAACGTCTTGCCGGGAGCCTTCGCCGCGACCGTCTTGTTTCTGCTTCTAAGGGACCCGCAAAAACCGCGGAAGATGCCGGTCGATCTTGCGGGAGTCATGCTGCTCGCGCTCGCGCTCGGATCGATGCAGTACGTACTCACCGAGGGCGAGCCGCATTACTGGTTGCAGGATCCGGTAAATGCGGTAATGGCCGTCCTTTCTCTGATCGGCTTCGTGGGATTTGTCGTCTACGAGTTAAAGCTCACGGCTGCTCCGATCGTCGATCTTCGCGTGCTCGCGAACCGCAGCGTCTGGTCGGGGGCGCTGCTTGCGTTCGCGTTCGGCGGCGCATCGCTGGGTTCGACGTACGTTCTGCCGCAGTTCGTTCAAGGCTTGCTCGGCTTCACTCCGACGCTCAGCGGTTTGCTCTTCATTCTGCGCGCGGTGCCGCTCGCGCTCTGTGTGCCCTTCATCGTCAAAGTGATCGGCAAAGTCGACGCGCGCCTCTTACTGGCGGCGGGCTTCATAGCAAGCGGGGTGGCATTGCTGATGTTAGCGTTCCATACGACTCTGGAGGCGTCGTTCTGGACCTTCGCAATACCCCTTGCGCTTAGTGGCGCGGGCAGCGCTTTGCTCTTCATTCCGCTGACCGTTGCGGTCCTGAGCGGCACGCCGCCGCGCGATGGGCAGAAGGCCGGCGCGTTCATCAACCTAGCGGTGCAGCTCGGAGGATCGGTGGCGGTCGCGCTGCTCGGCGTGGTTATCGACCGGCGCGCCGAGTTCCATTCGACGGTCCTCGCAGGCCAAGTTAATCTCAAAGCGCCGCCGGTGGCCCAATTTCTCCAATCGCATTCGGTGGCTCAGCTCTCAGCGCTCGTGCAAGGCCAATCGATGATCCTCTCCTATGCCGACGCTTCCTTAGTCGTCGGCGCCAGTTCGCTGATCTGTATTCCCTTAATCCTCCTTATGCGCCGGCGCAGCACCGCACCCTCACTGGCGGAGATCGAAATCGGGGGATAGCCTCATTATCGCAGTACGTACTGTGTGTTGACGGCGCTAAAGATTTTCAGCGCGAGTTTCATTGCTGGGGCGGTGCAATCGCTCAGCGGACCGCGGGCGCCGCCGGCGACCCATTCATCCACCGTCGCAGCGTACGCCGTGACCACCGCAGCAGTTATCATTAGGGCGACGAGCGCTGCGGAAGCTGGTAAACGATGGGCCAGTGCGTTTGCAATGTCGTCGCGATGGGTTGCGCGTACCGCGTCGAGGCGCCGTCGGAGCTCGGGAGACTTCGCGACGACCTGCCCGGTCAACCGAATGACCCGCTGCGCGTCGCTGGCCCGCACTGACTCATCGAGCGCCGCGATTAGGGCGGTTACGACACCTTCGCCGCGCGGCCGCGATCGCAGAGCTGCGACCGTGGCGTCACGCGGCAGATCGTACCAACTAAAAAGCGCGTCGTCCTTACACGCAAAGTAGCGAAAGAAGGTTCGCGGCACGACATCCGCTGCGGCGACGATGTCGTCCACCTTCGTCTGCTCGAAGCCGCGCTCGGCGAAGAGCCGCACGGCTGCTTCGGTGAGCTGCTCGCGCGTCCGGGTCTTCTTCCGCTCCCGGTGCCCCTCGCTAGGTAACGGTACGCTCTGTTTATGCCTATCCATGTCTTTTGTCATTCATTGACATTATTCTCCAACTGGCGGTATGCTCCTTCTGCAAAGCAATGACTGGAGAACGAGCACATGGGTATTCAAATCTTTTCGAGCGTTACCGAGGCAGTTCGTGCCGGCTATATGATGGAGTCTCCTTTCGCGGACTCCGAGGGATTTCTACACGCCCGGATCCACACGGCGGCGGGCTGGGCACAGGCCCTCGTCCGCACCAGCGGGTTCCCGTCGTGAGCGCGGCCGTAAGCGTCGCCGATTTCGAGCGAATCGTCGGTGATTATGAGACGAAGCTTCGCGTCTTCGCGCAGCGGATGACCAGAAGCCGCGAAGATGCCGAGGAGATCGTGCAAGATGCGTTCCTGCGCGCGTATCGCGCGCTCGAGCGGATGCCCGAAAATCTGCGACAGGACTTACGTTTAAAGGCGTGGCTCTATACGATCACGCTCAACGTCGCGCGCAATCGTCTGCACAAGAAGTCGCCGGTCGTCGTTTCACTCGATGACGTCGACGATCCGGCGCGGTTTCACTCGCTATGCGTGGAACGCGAAACCCCCGAATCCGCGCTGGACGAACGCGCGAGCCTGGAGGCCGTCGAATCAGCATTGCTCTGCGTTCCCGAACACATGCGCGCCACCGCGCGGCTGAAGTTCCTCGACGGGCGTACTCACCGTGAAATCGCTATGACCTTTCACCGGCCGATCGGGACGGTGAAATCACACGTTCGCCGCGCCGCCATCATCATGCGCCGCCGGTTCACCCTCCAACATCCCGCTATCGCCGCCTAGCTCGCTTTTTCGTCCAGGGAGGAGATCATGTTCAGCCATATCCTCGTCCCAATCGCCCCACCGTTTCCTCCGAAAACGACGCTCATGACGGCGGCCGCACTGTCGGTCGAACAGAGCGCCGAGTTGACGCTGGTCTACGTTTCGGACGAACGCCGCAGCTTCTTAACGCCTCTGCTGTCGCTGCTGCCGGACGAGAATCGTACTCGACTCAATCGATTTCTCGGCGATGCCTTAGCGATCGTTTCGGAATATGGCGCGAAGGCTTCGGTCAAGGTAGTCTGCGACGCGGCCATCCCAAAAGCCATTAAAGAGGTCGCGCAAAAAATCGGTGTGGACGCCATTTTCGTCGGAACGCACCGACGCGGCCCTGAGGGCTCTGCGAGCAACGGCGCCATCACGAAGGCGCTGCTGATCGAGACGAGCGTTCCGGTCCTGGTGATTCACGAGTCGCCGGTCTCGCACGTGCTCGCCAATGGATTGGCGTCGTGATGCGCGGCGTCGGCACGATGGTGATGGTCGCAACGGCGCTCCTTGTTGCGGCCATTACCCTTTCTGCCATCGCTGCGCCGGAAGCTACGCCCCGGGTAGCGGTCACCGAACGCGGCGCGAAGATTGCAGCCGTCACGGTCGAAACCTACGGAGTCGTCAAGCCGGTGATCGTCGAGCGCTATCTTTCGCTGCACGCAGGTGACGCGCTCGACCAGACCGCCGTCGAACGAGATTATCAAAACTTGACGAGACTAGGTGGTTGGCGAACCCGCCTCGACGTTCTCCGCGATCCTAAGACGGGCGACGTTTCCCTTCACTGGATCGTCATGGCAAGAGAGTTCGAGCCGACCGACCATCCATTTTACGCCGATCAACCACTATCGACGCCGATCGAGGGCGTCGGCTGGATCGCGAATTCGGCGCCTCTGGACATTCGCGGCTCGACGGTCTCGACGGTCTCACAGCTCTCGCGGCGCGCCAATCTCTTCCGCGCGCTGTACACGATGCCGCTCTCGGTCGACGCGTCGGCTGGACGCGAGTCCGACTTCATCGTCGACGAGTTCGGCGGACGCGGCGTCTATCGCGCAAGTCAACCGCTCGCGGTGAACGTCTACAGTTGGGCCCTGGGGGCAGAAGCGCTCTATTTGATGCGCTATGCCAACGGAACGCAAATCGAGTTCGGCGCCGAAGAAGTCCGTTCGACGAGCGCGCGCCCCACCTATATTACGGCACCGTCGCTGTACGACACTTATTACGCGCCCGCACAAAACACGCTGCTGAAGGCCGGCGTTTCGCATAGCTGTCCCGTTCCGCCCACGCAATGGCACCCCCCGTACTGCTACGCGCAGTACCGTGTCGAGGCGTTCGACGCGATCGGCGGCTTCGGCGCAAACACCCAGTACCGCGGGATCGCTGCCGATGCCGTGCAATACACGCGCGTTGGTTCATCGACGCTGGTACTGCATGGCGGAGTCTGGCGCACCGGCGGAGTGGTGCCCACGAGCGCTCTGGTCTGTGCGACGGGTTTGCGCGGCTACGCCAAAGGCACGTGCGGCACCGATGCCGACGTGCTACAGGCGGAGTATCGAATCGCCGACGCGCAGCCCGGAAACTGGAAGTTCATTCTCTTCACCGAAACGGCGGCAAGCCGCATACGCGGCGGAGATCAGCCGTTTGCGCTGCCCGACTTTGCATGGCACGGCGATTCGGGCGTCGGCGTGATGTATCGCGGCGTGCGCTTGAACCTTGCCTACGGATCGCAGGGCGGCCGCCTCACCTACGAACTTCAGGGCCAACTCTTTTAACACGCAGCGACTTTTGTCATCCGGTTAACGGGACATTGCACGCCGTCGGATTTCAAATCCGAGTCTTTCGAATCCCTAAACCCTTTTGCGTAAATCACTAGCCTCAGATGATCATAGAAACGCAAAAGGTAGAATAAATCTTGTCGAAATCTTACGACTTTATAGTGGCAACGCTATCGATCGGGGTGCTCACGACCGGCATCGCACGAGCACAGCAGGTCCTCACCCTGCCGCTCGACAGCCGGCCGGTGCCAACTGCGACGGCGCTGAGCGCTCCAACACCAATGCCGGAGGCGACTGCGGCACCAATGTCGGCGGCGACTGCTGCAACAAGTAGGGTGATCCCGCGGTCTCAAATGGGCTGGCGCAATGGGCGAGGCGCCGAGTATTTTATCGCCGGCGACTATCTTTTCGACACGCAGAACAAAAACGAGTTCGATCCGTCGGGTATCAACGGTTCCGGCTCGTTCGCAGGGCGCGTCGGCGTCGAGTATCCCGTCGGAAAGCTTGCCGTCATGGCCGAAGGAACCTGGGATCAGTACGAATACACGCACCCGACCGGTCCGGTCACCGTGATCGGCGGCAACGGGCAGGCGGTCGTGCCATCCTTCTTCGCTCACTCCAACGACTGGGATGCGCGGCTTGGCGTCGGGCTGCAGCATCCGCGCGTTTTTGTGGTGGCCAGCTATGCCCAACGATTGAACAACTACGGCTATCCCAACCTTCAGGGCTACGGTTTCGGCGTCGAAAAACTGCCGGATTTCAACGACAAAACCTTTTCGTTCTTCGGCAGTTACCTGTGGTATCCGCAGTTCGGTTCGGGACAGTACCTACAATACGGGCTTTACAAATACCAAGTCGGCGTCGAAGCCCATTCGAAGAACCGGTACAATCCCTTGTTCGTCGAGGTCGGATATATGGGCGACTATGGCTATAACAAGCTTCGCGCGCCGGCAAGCATCTCCGACCACGGCATCTTCGCCGGCCTCGGCCTCCACTTTTAGCCGCGATGATGCCGGTAGAACTCGCGTCCGGTTTCACCATCGAGCGCCTCGGCGTCGTGATGCGCCCGGATCCTACTCGTTCCGAAGAGATCGAGGGGGTCCTCAATCCTGCGGCGGCTCGCGGGCCCAATGGTGACCTCTACTTGTTTCCGCGACTTGTCGGGGCAAATAACTATTCCCGCATCGGTATCGCACGCGTGCTGTTCAGCGATGGGGGTGTTCCCACCGGAGTCGAGCGTTTAGGGATCGCGCTCGAGCCGGAGGAGCCGTACGAGCTGCGGCCGCGGGAAGCCACCGGCGGCTGCGAGGATCCACGCGTGACATTCGTCGAGCCGGTCGGACTCTACGTGATGACGTACGTCGCGTTGGGTCCTCGCGGTCCCCGGGTGGCGCTCGCAGTTTCCGAGAATTGCCTGAACTGGAAACGACTCGGCTTGGTGGACTTTCAGCCCGACGCCGGGGCGCATTACGGCAAGCCTTTCAACGACTACGATAACAAGGACGCTGCGTTCTTGCCCGACGCCGTACACTTCAAAGACGGCCGAGCCGCTCTAGGCATGTTCCACCGTCCGCTGTACGACGCGCACAATGCACCACGCGGCATCGATCACCCGGTTCCGGCGATATGGATCTCGGGATGCGATCTTGATGCAGCTAAGCACGACGTTCGTCAGCTCTGTGTCATGAATCGGCATGCGCTCGTCGCGGAACCATCGGCCGAGTGGGAATCCCTGCGTGTAGGCCTCGGCACGCCCCCGGTGCCCACGCGCCTTGGATACATGATTGTTTATCACGGCGTGAAGGGCGAACTTGCGCAGGCGCCCGGTGAATTGAACCACGTCACGTACGACGCCGGCGTCCTGATCTTTCGCCACGAGCAGAACCGCCTGCTCCGATATCGCTCGACGACGCCAATCCTCATCCCGGAAACTGAAGAGGAGCGTGATGAAGGCCGGAATGTCGTATTTCCAACCGGTATCGACAAACGCTCCGACGACGTCTTCGACATCTATTACGGCATGGCCGACCGCTACATCGGGGTTGCGCGGCTGCGGCTTCCCGGGACCGTGCAATACGAAGATAACCCCGCGATGCTCGCGTCGCGTTGGACAACTTGACAGGATTTGGCGGTGCGTCCCATTACCTTGCCGGCGTTAAACCGTTGGCAGCTTCACCGCGGTCTGAGTTGATATGCAAACTATATCTGTCGCGACAATGAAGGCCGTCCGTGCTCATGGGTACGGCGATGCAGGCGTGCTCCATTTTGAAGACGCGCCTCTGCCCAGCCCCGGTGAGGGCGAAGTTCTCGTGCGCGTACGCGCCGTCAGCGTGAACCCCGTAGATTGGAAACTCCGGGCAGGTTATTTCACCGATTACGTTCTCCCCGCAATGCCTTACACTCCGGGGCGCGACGTTTCGGGTATCGTCGAGGCGGTGGGCCCCGGTGTTACGCGCTTCGCTCAGGGCGACCCCGTCTTTGGCAATGCGATCGGCGCCTACGCGCAATACGTCGTCGCAAAAGAAGCGGAGCTTGCATTTAAACCGCTCACCGTCGACCACATCCATGCCGCCGCGATTCCGTTGGCGGCACTGACGGCGTGGCAGGCGCTCTTCGAGGTCGCGGACTTGAAGGAGGGCCAGCGCATCCTGATTCACGGCGCAGCAGGTGGCGTCGGGAGCTTCGCCGTGCAGCTGGCGAAATGGAAAGAGGCACGTGTCGCTGGAACGGCCTCGAGCAGCAACCAGCTCTTCCTGATGGGGCTGGGCGTCGACCAGCCCATCGACCACTTCACGCAGCGATTTGAGGACGTCGTAGGCCCCGTCGACGTAGTGCTGGATACGGTCGGCGGCGACGTCCAACAGCGTTCATGGAACGTGCTTCGTAAGGGTGGCGTGCTGGTTTCCATCGTCGCGCCGCCATCCACCGAAGAAGCACATCGGCGCGAGGCGACGGCGGCCATCTTCGCATCGCATCCCGACGGCGACCAATTGGCCCGAGTCGGCCAGTTGATCGACTTCGGGTTCGTGTGGCCGGTGGTCGAAACCGTCCTGCCGCTGTCGCAAGCAAGCCGGGCGCACGAGATGAGCGAAGCGGGTCATGTACGCGGCAAACTCGTGCTCAGCGTCGACTAGGTATTTATACGATGTTTAGTGGACACGGAGAAGATTATTTCTACGATCGCCTGGCGCTTGCGCTATTCCTCTTTCCCTTCCTCCTGGTCGCGACGCTGGTGGTGGCGTCCAAGCTACAAGACCGGCTGCGAGTGCATGCCGCGCGCGCCACGATTCGCCATCTCAACCGGCGCGCACCATGATCGACTCGCTTCGCTGGGAGAAGACGCGCTGGAGCGAGGAAATGTGCGAGGCGTCAATTGCAGGATGCTCCGATATTGTATCGGCGCCCGTCCTAGCGGAGCTCGACGCAGAATTGCGCGGCTACAAGAGTATCGTACTCGATGTTTCCGTGCTCGATGTCGCCGACGCCACATTCTTGCGATTCTTGCTTCGACTCCGCGACCAGGAGCACCGAACCATTAGAGTCACTGGCGCGGGGGCGCACTTGAGGCGTCTCCTCGAGGTAACCGGTTTAGGCTCCTTGTTTTACTAGGCACGCCGCCCCACGGTTGCACTTCTAACACGGAGGCCAGATGGCTACCCTTACGTATCACATCGGCGACCTTGGTTCTGACGAAGCTGCGTCGTTGGCACAAGTGACGGCGCTCTTGCAGCGCGTCGCTTCGTGCACGCCCTTCGGCCGTCTCAGCGCTCAGATGATAGCGCGACGCTACTACGACGCGCTGGCGAATCACGCCGACGAAAGCTTCCGAGAGCAACTATGGCGCTACTTTTTCGTCGCGCTCAATGTCTTTCTCGTGCTGCGTGCCACCGGCAGCCAAGCCGAGCTCGACGTTCTGCGCTCGATCGTCGCTGAGAACGAAGATCTGCTTCCCCAACCGGTTGAAACCGAAGGCGTTTACAGCCCTGGTGAGCGGGGAGTTTACAGTGGGCAGTCGGCAGTACGAGCGATGAAACGCGAGATCCGATGCGACGCTTGGGTCGTCGTAGGCGTAGAACAAGACAGCGCCCGCGTTTTACACTTTATTCATATTGAACCGGTAGAGTCCCGTAAAACACCCACTGTCGGAGGAACTATGTCTAAGAACGGGGCGAAGCCCGGGCCCCAACCGACGCCGCTGAGAGATTAGGTTATGAGTCGCTTTTTGAAGTGGCCGTGCATCGCGCTGACAACTGTCGTACTTTTGGCGTGTGCTGCGAACGACGTGGTCCACGGACTCTTTCTCATCGCTCAGGCCGTCTCGACCACGTCGGGTTCAGACAGCATACAGGTCTATAACGAGAGCGGAACGCTCGAAGAGTCCATCAGCAGCTTGTACTTCTCCGATGGCCTCAATATGCGAGTTTAGCCGACGCGACGGTCGTGCCGGCTCGCTGCAGGACGATCGAGCGGATGCGATCGCGTGGATGCACGAGCAGCGTCGCCGTCTCACCGGCACGCGACAATGCGCCGAGATCGGCGACACCCGCCGGGGTGAGCGCAACTGCGCGCAGGGGGCCGCCGGGCTTATCGGCGATGATATAGACCCACGAGCCGTCGCGTGCGTAGAGAATCTTCGCTGCTACTGGATTCGCCGACTCTGGGCTCATCGAGACATGGTTGAAATGGCTGTGGACCATGCTTACGAGCGCGACGTCTTCTGCCGCTAGGTGTTGGCGCAGCAGGAGCGCCTGTAACC
>JBAVTZ010000198.1:0-1929 GCA_049696515.1 Candidatus Cybelea sp.
GAGGCGCGGGACCGCCGGGCGAACCGCCAGAGGAACCGCCGGGTCGATCGGCTGCAGCGAAAGCTCGTGCTGAAGCCCGCGCGCAAGAGCGCATGAAGCAACGCCTCGGGCGGAAAGTCGCGTTCGCTACCGGCGCAACCAAAGAGGCGGAGCGCGGCGTAAAGTCTACCGCCGAGCTCGTGCAAGATACGACCGCGCGGGTGCGCGAGCTGCAGCAAGCGTATCTCGCGCAGGCTGCCAAATCGGGAACCGCGCAGGCCTTCAAAGATGCGTCCCGCGAGTATTACGATTCGATACGGGCGACGATCGACAAGCAGATTCAGGACGAAGCGAAAAAGACGCTGCTGCCTGGAGATCCCGAAACCGGGTTACCGGCCTACGCGCAAGAATCGCTGCTTGGGCTCTCGTCACCGGGAGCGCGCGATTTCGCGCTCGACGATGCGTGGGCGACCTTCCTCACGCAAAAGCCGATCCTCACGCCCGAGGAAGAACCCGCTGCCCGGTCATTCTGGCATGCCATGCAAGTCCTCAATCGGTTCGCGCGCTACTCGATCATTTGGATTCCGACCGTTCACGCGATCAACAACGAAGGCATGCACTTTCTCGCCGATGGGAACGACCCCACGGATATTCCGCTCATCCTCGCCGGTAAAAAAACGTGGTCGAAAGACGTCAAGGAGCGCGCGATCGCTGCTGGCGCGGTGACCGAGCGCGGCCCCGAGCTTTTCGGTGGGCAAATGTCAACGCTGCCCGTTAAAGAGCAGGCCCGTATGATTGGTGAGCAGCGTGGCCGTGTTATCGGTACGGGAGCTGCGGCCGGGCTACGTATTAAATCCGTTTATAGCAGTTGGAATCATTGGCTGTTCGGCACCGTCGAGCAGGGCTATGCGTTTACCATGTTCGATCGCTACACCAAACCGATCAGCGAAGGCGGCTTGGGGATGAACGACGGCGAGGCGGCAATCAGGGTCCGCAACGCGCTCGGCCGGTACGACAATGTTTCGCCCAAAGAGCAGGCCTGGAAGCTGAACCGGCTTTTCTTCTTCTACCCGTGGATGAAAACGGTACTGAACTTTTGGGCGCGCAAGGCGATCACCGACCCGAAATGGTGGGTTGCCCCGGTCGCCGCGATCCGCAGCTTGAACGAGGCACAAGGCTACGACGACCCAAGTAGGCCGTTCACGATGACGATAGGCAAGCTCGGCAACGGCAATTGGCTTCGGCTCAACGCGCCGATCCCGCAGCGCGTCGTCGCGGTCCTCGCCGGCCTGGCGCGGTTCGGTCCCGATCTTTTCCGCGTACCGCCCGAAACGTGGATGCGTGAGGACCTGGAACCCGCCGGGCAATACTTGATTGGTCACCTCAACCCGTTCGCGTCCCTACTGTACGCGGGGGTCGGCCTGAGTACGGTGGGCGGCGATCCGACGCGGGTTGCGCCGTATAGCGTCTTTCATAAACAGTCCGGTCAGACGACCGGGCAGTATCTCGGCAGTATCGCCGCGCGCACGATCCCCACGTTTTTCTCGCCGATGGAAAGGCTGGATACGTTTTCCCAAGACCCGGTTGGGACGATCGCGGCCTTCATCGCGGGCGGCACGAGCTACTCGACCAAGGACCCCGAGCGCAAGTATGCTGATTCCGTTGCGCGCCACGAGCTCGACGGATGGCTCGCGCCTTCGATCGCCTCGGCCAAGCTGTACGCAGCGCTCTACGGCGACAGCAAACCGCTCGATAATCTCAAGTCGCTACGCGAGCGGATTTGGGACCGGATTCAGCAGCAGCGGGATCATCCGCAGTCCTATCCGCCTGCGCCCGCTCGCCCGTTGCTCCCGAGTGCCGCGCCGTCCATGCAGCCGCAACCGTCCACGCCGCCGGCCATGCCGCCGCAGCCAGCAGCTTCGGCTACGCCAGACCTCTTCCAATAGCGGC
>JBAVTZ010000199.1:0-6589 GCA_049696515.1 Candidatus Cybelea sp.
AATCCAAACTGCTGACGCCGGCGGCGCGAAAGACGTGCTGCAGGACGAAGCCTTCTTCGTTGGTTAAGCGTCCGCCACCGATCGCGCCCACGCCGCCCGGACCGCCGGCCGCGATCGCGCTGCGGATCGCCTTCGACCAAAGAATGAACGCATCGTCCCAACCGATCTGAACGAAGCCCCCATCTTTTCGATAGAGCGGCTGCAAGAGCCGATCGGGAGACTCGTAAAAGCCGACGTTGTAACGGCCGCGGTCGCAGAGCCAACCGTCGGATATCGCGTCTTCTTCTACCGACATCGTGCGCAGCAGATTGCCGTACCGTACGTCGGCGAACTGTTGGCAGCCCACGGGACACTGCGTGCAGGTCGTCTGCGTACGATCCAGATCCCACGGACGCGATTTAAAGCGGTACGTTTTGGAGGTCAATGCCCCCACCGGGCAGAGCTCGGTAACATTCCCGGTGAAGTTGTGGCGGTAGGGCCGGCCGGTTGCGGTCGCGATGATGTCGCGCGCGCCGCGATCCTTGACGACCAGTTGCCGTTCGTCGGCAATAATATCGTCGAAGCGTACGCAACGCTGGCAGACGATGCAGCGTTCCTCATCTAGAACGATGGTTGGCCCAAGCTCGACGGCTTTGGGCTTGGAGAGTTTGGGATCGGCCACGTCGGAGGTGCCGCGGGCGTACGCCATTGCGTAATCTTGCAGGTCGCATTCGCCGCCCTTATCGCAAATCGGGCAGTCCAGCGGATGATTTACGAGAAAGAGCTCGAGGACCATCGCGCGCGCCGCGTCAACGCGTTCACCCTGCGTTCGCACGACCATGCCGTCCGTCGCCTCGGTATTGCAGGCTATTTGCAACTTGGGAATTCCTTCGATCTCGACCATACAGATGCGGCAGAGCCCCGCCGGCCCCAACTTGGTGTGATAGCAGTAAATCGGGATTTCTTGCTTGACGAGCTTGGCCGCCTCGACCAGCAGCGTTCCCTTGGGAACGGTAACCGGCACGCCGTCAATCGTGATATTGGCGAGCTCGGGGCTCGACGAGAGCAGTGGAACGCTCACGCGGATTGCTCGACCTTGACGGCGGCGATGCGCGCGGCAAACTGTTCCGGAAATCGCTGCATTACCGATTTCAGGAAAGGTTCGATCGAATCGCCGAGCGCACAGAGATTCAGCCCGGTAATCGAGCGTGCAACGCGCAACAGCATCTCCTCATCGCCTGGAACTCCTCGGTGATGTACGAGCCGCTCGAGAACGCGCTCCATCCAGCTGCCGCCCTCGCGACACGGCGTGCATTGCCCGCACGACTCGTGCGAAAAGAAACGAACGAGATTATATGCCGCGCTCACGAAGTCGGTGGTGTCGTCGAAGACGACAAAGGCGCCCGAACCCAACATGGAGCCGGCTTTGCTCATGCTCTCGTAGTCGTACGGCCAATCTAGGTGCTCTTCAAAGATGCACGCCGACGAGCCGCCGCCGGGCTGCACGGCCATCAATTTTCGCCCCGGCCGCAGGCCACCGGCTAACTCGATGATCTCGCGCACGGTCGTTCCGAGCGCGACTTCGTAGTTTCCCGGATTGCGAACGTGACCGGAGACCGACACGATCTTGTAGCCTTTGCTGCGCTCGGTGCCAACCGAGGCGAACCACTGCGCCCCGCGCTCGAGAATCGGAACGAGATAGGCCAGCGTCTCCACGTTATTGACGACCGTCGGCATTCCGTAGAGTCCCTCGATCGCCGGAAACGGCGGCTTCAGACGCGGCTCCCCACGCTTGCCTTCGAGCGAGTTGAGCAACCCGGTCTCCTCGCCGCAAATGTAAGCTCCAGCTCCGCGCTGCACAGTAACTTCGATATCGTATCCGCTGCCGAAGACGTTCTTGCCGACATAGCCGGCGGCGCGCGCCTCTTCCAAGGCGGCGGAAAAGATTTGGTAGCCCCGCTTGAACTCACCGCGAATATAAATGAACGCATGATGCGAGGCGATGCCGTACGCGCCGATCAACATGCCCTCGAGCACCAGGTGCGGCGTCTCCTCGAGCAACATGCGATCTTTGAACGTGCCGGGCTCGGCTTCGTCGCTGTTGCAAACCAAATAACGCAGGGTCTTGGCCGCAGGCAGAAACGACCATTTTTTTCCGGTTGGGAAGGCGGCACCGCCGCGGCCACGCAAGCCGGAGGCCTCGACCAGGTCGAGCACGTCCGCCGGCTTTAATTCGCGCAGGGCGCGCTCCCACTGCCGGTAGCCGCCGCGCTGACGGTACGCATCGATCCCGCGCAGGTCGGCTTCACCGATTCCGGCAGTCAGTACTTTAGTGACCGGCACGGCTGCTCCGTTCGTCAACCGTTTCGACGACCGCGCGCGAGTCTACGACCGCGCGTTCGGTCGTGCGGCCGAAGAAATACACGTCCCGGTTGATGATGTTGTCCAGCATGATCGTGCCGCTCGTGTCGCCGACGCCGCCAGCATTGTTCGGCGCCGCGACATCGCGTGCGCCGGGAGCCTTTCTCCCGGACGCGATCTGAGTGTCCTGAGGAATCGCCCAGGTCCGCCCCGGTCTTTCGGTCTGAGCCATCGGCTCCACGCCGTACGTACCGGCCCGTATCGCTTCGAGCATCGCGTCGATCTTCGCAGGCGTCAGGTCGTAAACGAATTCGAGGTTGACTTCCATGCAAGTCGCGCGATCGCACGCCGCGAGGCATTCGACTTCTTCGTACGAGAAAAGCCCGTCATCGGTCGTTTGCAGATGACCGATGCCCAGCTTTTCCCGAAAATACGCCATTATGTCCTCGGCGCCGTTGATCGTGCAGGGCAACCCACGACAGACCTGCAGGATATACTTTCCGACCGGGCGGCGATAGAGCAGGGTATAAAATGAAACCGCACCCTCGACTTCGGCAGGCGTAATCTCCAGCATCTCGGCGGTTGCGTTCATCGCCTCAGGGCTGACGAATCCCTCGTGCTGCTGAAAGAGGTGCACGATCGGCAACAGCGCCGAGCGCCTCTGCTCGTATTGCGCGATCAGCCGATCGCACTCCGGACGAAGTCGCTCGAGCAACGCCGGAAAGTTCTTCTCTCTCTCGGTCACTTGCCGGCTCTCCGGCGGTCGGCGCGACGCGCCTGCCCGCCTTCGGCCTCAAGACTCGCACGGCGTCCAGAACTTTCCGGCGTTACTCTCGCTAGAAAACTTGCACTACCCTCTCCTTCGACCGATGGTGTCGAAGCGAGGTCGCGCGATACGGTGATGCGGGGCGTGTGAAGGGAGGAGCGGAGCCAGGATGGCGGAGCGACGAGCGGCTCCGAAGCACCATGTCGCGCGACCGAGCGCATATACATCAACGGTCGACCTCTCCGAACACCGGATCTAGAGAGCCTATCATCACGACGAGATCGGCAATGAGGTTGCCGGGAGCGATGCCTTTGAGCGCCTGAAGATTGTACATGCTCGGCGGACGCGTACGGATACGGTAAGGACGGTTTTCGCCGTTGCTGACGATGTAGTAGCCCAGTTCGCCGCGGGGCGATTCGATCGATTGATAGACGTCGCCCGGCGGAACCCGAAAACCTTCGCTGATCAGTTTGAAGTGGTGGATCAGGGCTTCCATCGAGAGCGCGATGGTTTCCTTCGGCGGCAATGCAACTTTGGGATCGTCGATCATCACCGGACCTGGAGCATCGAGCCGCTTGCGCGCCTGTTCGATGATGCGCATAGACTGGTCCATCTCGTCGAGCCGAACCAGGAAGCGTGCGTAGGCATCGCCTTCGTCGCGGGTCGGTACGTCGAAGTCGTACGTCTCGTAACCACTATAGGGAAAGGCTTTGCGGACGTCATAGGCGACCCCGCTGCCCCGCAGGCTAGGTCCGGTCACGTTCCATTGGATCGCGTGTTCGGGAGTTAGCACGCCGACGCCGATCGTGCGGTCCTGAAAGATCGGATTCGCCTGCAGCAATCCGCGCAGCTCGCGCATTCGCCTTGGGAATTTTTCGATCAATGCATCGAGATTCGCGAGAAGGCCATCCGGCAGGTCGCCATTGAGGCCGCCCACGCGCACGTAGTTGGGGTGCATCCGCGCTCCGCCCGAGGCTTCTTGGAGGTCGAGGATGTTCTCTCGCAGGTCGAAGCAGTAGAAGAAAACCGATATCGCTCCGAGGTCGATGCCGTGGGTGCCGAGCCAGACGCAATGCGACGCAATGCGGGTTAACTCCATCGCTAATACGCGAACGATCTGGGCCCGTGGCGGGATACGATCGGTGAGGCCGAGGAGCTTTTCGACCCCCAACGCGTAGCAGAGCGCGTTCGATGAGGGTGCCAAATAATCCATGCGCTCGATGACCGTCTGCGCCTGCGTCCAAAAGAGGCCTTCGGCCGTTTTTTCAATGCCGGTGTGCAGGTAGCCGATTTCCGGATCCGCTGTGACGACGTTCTCGCTGTCGATTTGCAAAAGGATTTGCAAGACGCCGTGGGTCGACGGATGCTGCGGCCCCATCGAAAGCACCATTGTGTCTTCGGTTTGGCTAACCACGTCGGGGGTCAACGGTATGGGGGAAAACGTCATGGCTTCTTTTCCGCCTCGGCGGCTGCCGCTTGTGTTGCTGCGCGGACCCGCTTCACTTGTTCTTGCAAGGCTTCGAGGGTACGCCCGGAGGGAGGAGTGCCCGCGACGACGTTGCTTTTGTTGGCAAACGCCGGGCGTGGCGCGCGTTCCCGCGCAGGGCCGCGCATCGGGTAATCCTTTCGCAGCGGATGACCTTCCCAATCATTCGGCATTTGGATGCGCCGAAGATCGCTATGGCCTTCGAAGATGATCCCGAACAGATCGTAGACTTCGCGCTCGGCCCAGTCGGCGGATTTCCAGAGGTCCATAACGGTCGGTAAGCGTTCGCCGTCTTCGATTCCGCAGAGAATGCGCAGCCGCGGGGGCGTTCCCACTTCAGCGACCCCGGCACGCTTCGGAGTTAATTTGAGGAGATGGTAGACCACATCGAAGCGGGGCTTGCGCTCGAGATAGTCCACGGCGCCGAGATCGAGCAGCATTGCCCACCCCTCGTCTTTGAGCGTTTCGAGGCGCGCGCGCAGCTCTTGAGGCGCGATGCGCTCGATGACCGCATCGTCGATCGGCGGGCGCAGGCTCGGCGGATCGATCGCGGAGCCGGCGATCGGCGGAGTTTGTGTGCTAGGCACGATGGTCCTTAGTTGGAGAAGTTAGGCTCGCGCCAAGATGCCGCCGCGACCGCCCTCGCGGATCTGCTGCTGAATCAAGTTGACCGCATAGAGCAGACCGTCGGGCGTCGGCGGACACCCCGGAACGTAAACATCGACCGGTATGATCGTATCCACGCCTTGAATTACGGCGTAATTATCGAAGATGCCGCCCGAACTCGCGCACGCCCCCATGGAGATCACCCATTTGGGATCGGCCATCTGGTCGTAGAGGCGCTTGACTACTGGACCCATCTTCTGGGCTACGCGACCGGAGACGATCATCAGATCGGCCTGCCGCGGCGAGCTGCGGAAGACCTCGGATCCAAGGCGGGCGATGTCGTACTCGGATGAAGTTACCGACATCATCTCAATGGCGCAGCAAGCCAAACCCATCGTGAGGGGCCACACGGATGAACTCTGTGCCCAGCGGGCAACCTCATCGAGCCGGGCGAGCATGAACTGCCCCGGTCCTAGTGACATGAACCGGCGGTTCCTTTCGCGGACGGGCAGTTCATGGCACTCAGCGCCATACGAAGCCGCCTTTCTTCCATACATACGCGTAGCCGACGGCCAGCACGATGATGAAGACGACCATTTCAAGCAGCCCAAAGACGCGCAGGCCGTGCATCAGCACCGCCCACGGGTAGAAGGACGCCACCTCCACATCGAAGATCACGAAGAGCATCGCGATGAGGTAGAAGCGAATTGGAAAGCGCCCGGCAACCGGCGACGTGGGCTCGACCCCGCATTCATAGGCCTCGCTTTTATGGGGGTTGGGTTTGGCTCGGCCCAATAAACCAGGCAGAAGCGAGAAGAGCAGGGCGGCTGCTACTGCGACGCAGAGAAAGATTGCGACTGGTCCGTAGGGGCTCATGGCTTGTGAAACTTTTCACAAGCGGTTCCCCGCACCTGTTGGCTGGGTACAATGGCCGGTCGTGGCAAGACTCTTGGACCGGGGGGACGTCGGGGCATCCAAACCGTAAACCCGTTCATGCGCTATGCCGTCATGGGAATGCTCCTACTCTTCGCTCTTGGTGACGGCTGCTCGCCGCCGGCAAATGTCGTAGGTGTCCAAGATTTCGGACGCGTTACCGGACGGGTGCTGGATGCCATGACCAACCGCCCAATTCCCCAGGCCCTCCTTTCGGTAGGCTCGCTTTACACCGCGCGATCCGATGTTAACGGCGCATTCAACCTGCGTACCGTGGCGGGCGACCAGACGATAACCGCCCGAGCCGCGGGCTACGCGACGACCAGTGCCGACGCGACGGTCAATAAGGATGCTACCGTTTCGATCGGCTACATACGGCTAGTGCCGTCGATCCACCCCGAGGGGCAGCCGACGCTCGCGCCTCCCCCGACGCCGACGCCACACCCATCACCCAGCCC
>JBAVTZ010000200.1:0-4281 GCA_049696515.1 Candidatus Cybelea sp.
GTACGACACAGGGTAGAGCTACACATCGGGCCCGGCGCACCGCTCTATCGCGGAGTCTTTCTCTGCGGCGACGGAGAAACGTTCGTTATTAATGCAACGAGCGGCGCCGACGACGATCTTCCAACACCCGTGCACGTGCGCTTTCGCATCGCTGATATTAGAAGCATAACAAGATTAGACGACCCGCCCTCGTTAGTCGATTCCAATAGGACGGCCACTATGGTCTCTGCACGCGCCATTATCGAGAGGCCTTCGCCGGAAAGCTAAGACATGTTTACTTGGTTGTTCGAGCTTGGATAGGAGGTTACTGCAATGAGTATCGACGAGAGTGTAAGAGAATGCACCACAAAAGCCAGACAGGACCTCGTTCATGCGTTCGATGTCGTGCGAAGGGACATACAGGCCGGCAAGATCGCTTCCGCTGGGACTATGCATAATATTCTAGACGCCACTTTCGCGGCGATAGCACGACTATCGGATGCACTAGATTTACTAGCGGAATCGGTCTCCGAGTCGAAAAGCAAAGACGGCTGACATTGCGGAGGTATCCTCGTCTTGATCGTCGGATTCGTAGCGGCTTAAACTAGATGCCCCTCAAGGCCCAAAGGCCTAGTTCTTATGCCGACTCAACCTAACCATAGTAACGTCCCAAACCTGAGCGTGTTCATTTCGTATGCGCACGCTGATGAGCAATGGGTGCGACAATTGTCCCAGGCTCTTGAGGCGGCGCACGTTTATGTTCACACCATGACGACCGAAGTCAGACCGGGTGACGATTGGCGCCCGTTTGCAGCCGATGCGTTCGACAAGGTAGCAGCCGTACTTTTTATTATTTCGAAATCTTCAGTTTCAAGCAGGTGGGTCGCGTACGAGGCAGGCGCAGCTATCAGCATGTTTGGAAAACGCGGCGCGCCTCTGGCAATACCCATCGTAGTCGATGACGTGCCGATCCCGGATTGGATCGCCGACGTCCAGGCTATATTTGCTCAAGGCCAGACCCTAGATTACGTTGTGACGGAGGTGTTGAGTGCGCTTGGCGCTCAGAGTGGGCGTGTCGAGGCAAGAAATCAAGAAAGGCGAGAGACGCAGGCAAAGATTGAAAGCAATCTTGCAACGTACGTACAGCCTACAGTCGATAAGTTGTTAGCAAGGGGGCAACGCTTTGCGCTGCTTGCGACTATTTCTTATGCAAGCGTAGGGCTCATTCTTATTGTTGGACTTACCTATGTGGCCATCTGTGGATCGTTGCGGGGCAGCTCGTTAGTAACTTGGGAAGCAGTTGCGAAATCTACAATCACTAGCATCCTGGTAATAGGACTATTATGGGCGATCGCTCGATTTGCATTTGTTCTCGGTCGATCTTTTATGGTGGAATCGTTGCGTAATGAAGATCGCATACATGCGATCTCGTTTGGGCAGTTTTACCTGCGCGCCTTCGGGGACAAGGCCGATTGGCCGGAGATGAAGGAGGCCTTTAAGTATTGGAACATCGATATAGGTTCATCATTTTTGCAGCAGAGCGCGGCTGATATCGATTCTCCAGTGCTACAGGCCATTGCGAGGATTGCGGGCCGGGCCAAGTAAGCGGGGATGCTGCGCGGTCGTCTGCTTGCGCGCGGAGGCGCGTCGATGGATCGCCCTCGCTCATGAATCGCACCGATACGCGAAAGACCATACGCTATATAACGTTTTCGACGTGCATCGCTTTTTGCAAACGCGCGCTGCAAATGCGCGGAGCGCGAACGTGGATCGGTAGAGCAAAAAAAGCCGTTATTTATAGGCCTTTCGGCCCTTACGCGAGGCTTGCGGCCGAGGAGGCCCCGAGTTAGGGCCGTTCCTCTGTGCCAATAATGGTGCGTGACCGCGGCATTTCTTGTATTTGCACCGATCGCGCCCGGCTGCGCTGGGGGGGGGCCAGAATCGCGCATGATATCCCCTATCCCCAGATGATGGTGGGGAAGGTGGGAGTCGAACCCACATGAGTTGCCTCGGCCGCTTTTGAGGCGGCTGCGTCTGCCATTCCGCCACTTCCCCGCGAAGCTACGGCTGTTTCGCGTCCAGCAGGTGCTGTGCCTCGGTCGAGTCACGGGCGGTAAGGACGCTCAGCCACAGCTCCACCGATTTGCGCGCAAAGACGAGGGTGACGAGTTCGGCACCGCGCGTTTGGCGTAATCCGACCCGCGCGACGTCGCCGGGACTCCAGCGCAACATGGCCAGCCGCGTCCCGTGCAGTATGCCGATGGCGGTGCCCGGCGTAAGAAGCATATCGCCAGCGCTAAACGCGAATCCGGAGATGCTTTCCAATCGGGCCGACGACGTCGGATCGTTCGGCGTATAGCGTAGATCAACGACCAGCTTGTTCCCGCTCTTGTTTAGCGTAAGAATGCGCTCGAAGCGCGCGCCGCCCTGCGGAAGATCTGGAGCATCGTATGCGCAGCGCTCCTGCAGCTGTCTTAGAGTTTGAGTGCCGACGCAACTGTAGGTGCGATTAAATGTACCCGCTGGTAGGGGATGCGTGTTGGCCGCGATGTAATCGCGAGCCGACGGGGTGGGTTCGGGATCGACCGCGTCGCGGAGCAGCCCGATGCTGGTGGCCGCGTTGGTAAATCCCGGTGCGGAGAGTTCGGCAATCCTTGCTCCAGCGTTTGGCGCGAAGGCGACGCTTAGGCCGGAGGCGCGAAACCGGAACGCTCCGTCGTCCGCAAACGGCGGGGGCGACGCCAGCGCGTATGCCGCCGTGAATTTGCTTGGCGCAACGCTGCGCACGCCCACGGGAATCAGGCGCGCACTGCGTGCAGGGAGCGCAAAGGTTGGCACGAGGACGTCGCGATGCGCGAGTTTCACCGCAATGGGCCCGATCGAGCGAACCTGGTCGCTTGGATTGGTCGCAGCGATGAACGCAAACGATCGATCGTTTGCGAGCAAGATGGTCGAATCGATCGCCCGTGCGCGCGGCCGCCGCGCAAGAAGGGAAAGGTTGCCGACCAGACGTCCCGAGCGCCTTAACTGCGAGAGTTCGGCCGCGAGCCGCGGTTGCATAACTGCAGTCAGCCGCGCCGACGGAAGAATCGGCATCGCGAGCGCCGGCAGTTGTTTGAGCGCCGCAGAGTCAGCATACGCGAGATCGATGAGCTTGCACGTCAAACCGAGCGTTGCGCATTGATGCTGCATTGCCGCCGTTGCATCTGCAAATGCTTGGAAGTCGTCGTTGGTCAAGGCCCGCGGAAGAAAGAGCGTCGGCGGCCATATGATTCCGGCGTCCGCCTCGGGGTGCGTTCGTGCGAGCAGCCCACCATATCGGCGAATCGAATCGCCGAAAGCGGCGGTCGGAGCGTAACGGGCGGAGCTTCCGAGGTCGACGGTAAACGCCGCATCCCAAGCGTAGGACCAGTTTGCCCAGGGCGCTTCCCAACCGTCCGGATAGATCGTATCCTGCGCCGGAAAGTTTACGATCCCGTGAGCACCGTTGCGCAGCAGCTGATTAAGCGCCAGGACCGTATTCGATGGATCGCTCGGTCGAGGAGCCGCTTCATCCGCCCCTTGCAGCCATCCGGCTTGAAACTCCGCTTGCATGAGAGGAGCGCGGGTTTGCGTTTGCAGCAGCCCGGTTGCGAAATCGAGATCGGCAAGATCGTGCGCACCGATGCGGTAGGCATTACTCTGATACCAGTTGCCCCAGGCCCAAACCGGCGATGCAGCCGGGACCTTCATTTCGTAGGTGTTAAGGAAAAGCGGTACGTGCGGTCCGACGACGGACCGAACCGTCGAGCGCAGCCATTCGATGTAGGCGCGCCAATGAGGCGCCGGCCAGGTGTTGTTGTCGAGATAGGCGCCTTGATCGTCGTCGAGCGCAATCGCAATTACGTCCTGCGCGTACGGTGCGGCGGTCTGTAAGGCGTCGGCCAACCACCGAGCAGCGTAACGCCGGTGTGTCTCGTTGGCGAGCCACTCGGCGCCGGCCGCGTCGGCATCGTGGTTCTGCAATGTTGCGGTCGCGGGATAGCGCCCTTCGAGCACGTCGTGCAGCGGCATGTCGTAGGCGTCGCGCCGAAGAAGCCACGGCGGATAACCGCCGTTTTGCCATTCGTTGCGAATCACCGGACCAGGACGCAGAATCAGCTTAAAGCCGAGCTCGTGCGTCAGCTTCAGCAAACCCAATAGGTCGCGTCGTGGATTGGTGGCGCCGGTAAAGTCCCGCACGCCTTCGGACGGTTCGTGCCAGTTCCAAATCAGATAGAGGTCGATTGTGTTGATGCCCAGGCGCTGGTAGGCGAGCAGTGC
>JBAVTZ010000201.1:0-22408 GCA_049696515.1 Candidatus Cybelea sp.
ATACGATCCTCATGCGGAAGGAGTTCGACTAACTACCCCCCGTCCGCTCGACCATTCTGAGCGAGTGCGTCGGCAGCGGCTTCTAACTCGCGGGAGAGCCGGCGCAGTTCGGGCTCGACGTTGTGCGCATTGGCCTGCAGGATATCGCCCCACATGGTGGAGCTCATGCCGGAAATTCGCAGCAGCTCGCGTGCGACCGGGCCGCAGAGACGTTCGGCGTTGTCGCCGGCAGTGCGCAGCATGCGAGCGTAACATGAAGCGACAACCTGGGGAAGGTGCGAGGTGATGGCGACCACCCGATCGTGCTCTTCGGCCGTCATTGCAACCGGAATTCCGCCCAGCGACTCGATGAATCGGCGGGCGCGGCCATCGAGCTCTCGATCGCCGGTGGGTACGTAGGCCCACGAGCAGCCCTCGAAAAGATCGCGGCGCGCCGCACTCGGGCCGCTGCGCTCGCTGCCGGCCATCGGGTGCGTCGCGACAAAGTTGCTCAACGCTTTGCCAGCGCCCGCCACGGGGACTTTTACCGAGGCAACGTCGAGGAGCAGCGCCGGGCCGCCGGCGGGTTCGTTGGCAAGACGTGCGATTTCGCGGAGCGTCGGCTCGAGGTGCGCGGCAATAACGACGACATCGGCGAGGCGCGACAACATTTCCGGCGGTACGACCGCATCGATCACGCCCACGTTGCGGGCCGTGTCGAGCGCGACGGGATCGGAATCAGCGCCGACGACGTGCACGCCGTTGCAGCGCGCCCGCAATCCGATCGAGCCTCCGATCACTCCAAGCCCGAGAATTCCGAGGACGGGTTCCGTCAAGTGGTTGTCGCCCGCATCAAGTCGGGACGTAAGGTTACGGCACCGTCGAGGTAGACGTGCTCGACCTCCGCGGCACGACGAGTCGTATTAACGTGCATCAGCACGCGAATGCATCGCCCCAGCGCGCCGGGAACGTCGATCTCGCAGGCGTGCAGCATCGGCACCCAGGTCCAACCCATCTCACGCGCGGCCAGCGCAGGAAAGCCCGCGTGAAGATCGGGCGTGACGGTAAACAGTATCGAGGCGATATCGTCGAGCTCGATCTCGTTACGCCGCATCATCTCCTTGAGAAGGCGCTGCGTCGCCTGCGCGATCGCGACCTTGTCATCCGCGTCGGCGGTTATGGCACCGCGGATCCCGCGGAAAGCACGAACCCCCGCCGAGTCGGCGGGGGTCTGCGTTACTGAGCGTTCTTTCTTAGCGTTACCGTGCACGACGCATCCCTCTCCGACTTTGAAGCCGCAAATAGTAGTACGAATAGCCATACGCGCCCATTGCCAACATGGTGTTCGCATATGCAACCACACCCATTGCCGGTTGTCAAGTCGGCGTGGCCGGCTCGGCCGCACCTCGATTCAAGGGTGCGAAAACGGGGATGGGACGCGGCGCGACAAACTCCTGAAAGGTGCTCCATCGGCGGCTGATCGATGCGCTTGGAAGCGATGCGGTGAAAACCGCACCCGAAGATCTCGCGGTCTATGGCTTCGATGCCTACACGGAAGGCGGGAGACCGGCGGCGGTTGTGCTGCCGATTTCCACCCGTGACGTCAGCGCAGTCGTAAAAATCGCGCGCGATTGCGGCGAGCCGCTGGTCGCACGCGGTGCCGGCACCGGCTTATGCGGCGGCGCCGTCCCAACGGCCGGCGGGGTGCTCGTTTCTTTTGCCCGGATGAATCGCATCCTTGAGTTCGATGCGCGCAATCGTCGCGCCCGCGTTCAGCCCGGCGTGCTCAATCTGGATCTCACCCGCCGGGTGGAGTCTCGCGGCCTTTTTTACGCCCCCGACCCGTCGTCGCAAAAAATCTCGACGATCGGTGGAAACATCGCGACCAATGCCGGCGGCCCGCACTGCCTTTCCTACGGTACGACCGTCAACCACGTGCTCGCACTCGAAGTCGTCGACGCTCGCGGCGAAGTATTCACGACGAGCATTGACGACGCCGGATACGACCTCACCGCGGCGCTCGTCGGCAGCGAAGGGACGCTCGGCATGGTGACTTCCGCCTGGGTGCGGCTCATGCAGCTTCCCGAGGCGGTCGGAGTCTGGGTCGCGGCATTCAAAGACGTGGAGTCGGCGTCGGAAGCGGTATCCGCCATCATCGCTGCGGGGATCGTGCCAACCGCCCTCGAGATGATGGACGCGCTCATTATCCAAGTAGTGGAGGCCGCTTTTCACGCGGGCTATCCGACCGATGCGGCCGCACTGCTGCTCGTTGAGGTCGCGGGCTTCGAAGAAGACGTCGAGTCATCCGAAGCCGCGATCCACGCAATCGCGATGCGGCATGGAGCGTGCTCTTGGCGAAGCGCCCGCAGCCCGGCGGAACGCGATGCGCTTTGGGCCGGGCGCAAGGGCGCAGCGGGCGCCACCGGACGCATCGCACCCAACTACTACACGCAAGATGTCTGCGTTCCGCGCAGCAAGCTTCCGCAGGCGCTGCGCGCGGTCGAGTCGGCTGCAACTGCAAACCGCATCACCGTCGGCAACGTCTTGCACGCCGGTGACGGAAACCTGCATCCGCTGCTGATGTACGACAAGCGCGACCGTCGGCAGATCGCGGCGGTAATTGAAACCGGCAATGCAATACTCCAGGCAGCAATCGATCTCGGGGGGACGATTAGCGGCGAGCACGGCATTGGTTGGGAAAAACGCGAGGCGATGACGCGCGTCTACTCCACCGCCGATCTGGCGGCAATGGCACGCGTGCGCGAAGTCTTCGATCCGGCCGGCATGTTGAACCCCGAAAAGATATTTCCGAGCGGCACGCGTTGTCCTGAGATCGCTCCGCCTTGAGAGGGACGCAGGAGCGCGCGGCGCCGGCAAGCGCGCAAGCTCTGAGTGAGATCCTCGCTCGTTGCGATCGCACGGGCGAGAAAGTGGTGATCGTGGGTGGAAACACGTTGGCCGGAATGGGCTTCCCGCCGGAACGTTCCGACCTCACGCTCCTTACCACCGAGCTCGCCGGCATCGTCGCAAACGAGCGCGCCGATCTAACCCTTGCCGCCCGAGCCGGAACGCCGATCGCGAGCATCGCAAACCTGCTTGCCGGTCAAGATCAGTTTCTTCCGTTCGATGCGCCGCAACCGCAATGCGCAACCGTGGGGGGCACCCTCGCAGCCGGATGGCTCGGACCCCGCCGGCACCTTTACGGGCGTCTGCGCGACTATCTTATCGGCTCGACCATCGTCCTTGCCGATGGAACCGTCGCGCGCGCCGGCGGCATGGTCGTCAAGAACGTTTCGGGGTACGACATGAGCCGGCTCTACATCGGGTCATTCGGCACGCTCGGCGTGCTCGTGCAAGCCAACTTTAAGACGCTGCCGCTGCCGCAGCATACGCGCTGCTTCCTCGCGCCACTTCCCGAAGAAACACGCGAGCGCACCTGCGCGCAGCTCGCAACGCTGCCCATTCGACCCGCGGCGGCCTTTTGGATCCAGGGATTTGGCAACGCCGTTGACGGCGAGGATGGCCCCGAGGGGCGCGTGCTGGTAATGCTCGAGGGCAGCAGCGCGCTGCTCGAACGTGCTACGCGCGATCTGCGCTCGGCGCTGGGTCGCGCCGGCGTTCCGGAGACGCACGTCATAGACGCGGGGGCGCGTGAGTCATTCGAGCGCGTGATTGACGCTTACCTCACGTGCTTGGGCGAACGCTCGATCACCTATCGCATTTATCCCGCCGTGGAAGAGTCCGAGCGGCGAGCGATGAGTCTGCACGAGCTGGCACGGCGTTTCGAGCTGCGCACCGACACCATCCTTGACGTGATGAACGGCGACGTCGTCCTGCGCGTTAGCGATTTGAATACGCGAGCGCTGGGAGCAAAGATCGAATCTTTCGACGACGCCCTTCACGAACTCGAGCCCAACGCGCAGGTTGTTGCCGGCAAACATCCGCACCGCATCTACCTGCGGGTTTGGGGTCAGCCACCGCCGGCCATCGAGCGAATGCGCGCGCTCAAAGAGATCTTCGATCCAAAACGCACGCTGAATCCGGGCCGCTTCGTCGGCGGAATCTAGATCGATTCGACCCGTTCGTAGCCGCGATCCCCGATCGGAATCAGTGTGGGGTCGCGACCGCCCCACAAGATCAGGGCGCGTCCCGCTAGCGACTCATTGGTAGCGAGGCGAACGGCCGCATCGGCCATTTCGTCGAGCGTTATGAGCACCTCAGGGACGCCGAGCTGCTCGCGCTGCTCCGGCGTAAGCGAGTCGTAGTACGCTTTAGGTCCTGGACTCGCCACCCAATGCGGAACGATACAGTTCACGCGAATGTGCTCGGCGCCGGCGAGAAAGCGCAGCATCGTGGTTAAATGGAGCACTCCGGCTTTGGCGGCATCGTACGCGGGCGAGCCGCCGGGGCGCAACCGGCCGTACTCCAGCGCGGAGGTGGAACTCACGTTGACGATCGCTCCGCCGCCGCGACGTCGCATCGCCTCGCGCGCGTGACGAACGCCGTTCATCGCGCCAAGCAGTTCGATTTCGACGATGTCCTTCCAAAATTCGAACGGGAGATCGGGACGGTACTCCGGGCCGGAAGCGTTATTGATCATAATGTCCAAGCCGCCGTACGACTGGTCCGCAAACGCGACGAGTTCGCGTACTTGTCTTTCGTTTCTCACGTCGGCACGCCGGTAGAGCGCTCGCCCCCCGATCGCAGCGATCGCTGCCACGGTCTGGGCACCCCCGTCGTCGTTGATGTCGGAGACAACGACCAGCCCGCCATCGCGGGCGATGCGCTCGGCGATAGCTCGCCCGGAGCCGCTTCCACCCGCTCCGGTAACGACTGCGACTTTGCCCTTGAGTTCCACTCGCGAAAGCCTGCTCCACGGTGCGCGCGATCTCCTCGAAAGGCTTCAATGCAGGAGCGACGGGCTAAGGCATGCTACGACCTCACAGATGAAGGTTCTCGTCCTGGGCGCGTCGGGATTCGTCGGCAGACACCTCGCCGCTGCTTTGCGCGAGCGGGGGGATGAGGTTACGAGCATCTCACTTCGCGATCCGCAGGCCGCGGCCGACGCCGCGGCGGGATCTGACGCAGTGATTAATCTCGCCGGCGAACCAATCGCCCAGCGCTGGAGCGCCGTGGTTAAGCGACGCATCGAAGAGAGCCGCGTGGACTTACCTCGGCGCTTCCTCGACGCGCTCTCGCAGCGCGAACGACGAACCAAAATATACGTCAGCGCCTCGGCGATCGGTTACTACGGCACAAGCGCGACCGAGACGTTCGTGGAGGAGAGCACCGCGGGGAACGATTTTCTCGCCCGCGTCTGCATCGCGTGGGAGCGTGAGGCACAGCGTGCGTCGGATCTCGGCATGCGAGTCGCGCTCGTCCGTACTGGAGTCGTGCTCAGCGCCGACGGCGGAGCGCTGGCAAAGATGCTTCCGCCATTCCGCTTAGGCATGGGCGGGCGTGTTGGAAGCGGGCGACAGTGGTTGTCCTGGATACATGTCAAGGATTTGGTCGGCATTTACCTGATGGCGCTCGACCGCGCCGACGGACCGGTCAACGCGAGCGCACCGAATCCGGTAACCAACGGCGACTTCACCGAGACCCTTGCTAGCGCGTTACAACGTCGGGCGATTCTTCCCGCTCCGACGGTCGCCTTGCGCATGATGTTCGGCGAAGGCGCGACGGTGCTGCTAGCCGGCCAGCGTGTACTTCCACGGCGCACGCAAGAACTGGGTTATCGCTTTGAGTTTCCCGATCTCAAGGGCGCGCTAGCAGATCTACTTTGAACTCGTGGGCCTCGAGATATTTTTCAGCGTCCATCGCGGCCCGGCATCCGGCGCCGGCCGCCGTTACGGCTTGCCGATAGCGGAAGTCGTTGACGTCGCCTGCAACGAAAACTCCCTCGACGTTGGTTGACGTCCCGTCCGGCGATGCGATGTAACCCATCTCGTCGAGATCGAGCTGCCCTCGAAAGACTGCGGTGTTCGGCGTGTGGCCTATCGCAATGAAGAGCGCATCGGCCTTAAGGTCATAGGTGCGGTCTTCGAGCAGGTCGCGCAGCCGCAGGCCAACCACGTGAGTATCACCCAGGACCTCCTCGACGACCGTGTTCCAAATGAAGTCGATCTTCTCGTGCGAGAGCGCGCGGTCGCCCATGATCTTGCTCGCACGCAAACGGTCGCGGCGATGCACGATCGTCACTTGCTTGCCAAAGCGCGTCAGGAAGAGGGCCTCTTCAAGTGCCGAATCACCCCCGCCGACCACAACGATCCGCTTGTCGCGAAAGAAGGCTCCGTCGCAGGTTGCGCAACTGGAAACGCCGCGCCCACGTAAAAGTTCTTCTCCGGGGATATCGAGCCACTTCGCGTTTGCGCCGGTCGCGACGATAACCGTTTCAGCTTCATGCTGTGCGTCGGGTGTTCGCACGACCAGCGGCGTCTGGGTAAAATCGACCGAAGTCACGTCGACATTTTCGATTCGGGCTCCAAAACGCTCGGCTTGCTCGCGAAAGCGAATCATGAGATCGGGGCCCATAATGCCTTCCGGAAAGCCGGGGTAGTTCTCAACGTCGGTGGTGAGCATGAGCTGACCGCCGTAAAGGCCTCCCGCAAGGACGAGCGGACTCAGGTTGGCTCGTGCCGCATAGACAGCCGCGGTAAGTCCGGCGGGACCCGATCCGATGATGATGACGCGTTCCATTCCCGCGATTTCGACCGCTTGCTGGGGCATTCCGGTTGCAGCCGGCCGGGCGCCCCACGTCGAAGCTCGGAATATGTCGGATCGATTGCCACTGGAAGACACCTTCGGCGACGTGCTACGCAAGGCGATGCGAGGCCACCGTATCGGCAACGCACAGCTTGGGAGCGCGACCGGTATTCCCGCGAAGACGATCGCGGCGTGGCTCAAAGACGACGGCGCGGCCGACGACGCGCAGGCGCGCCTCGTAGCCAAAGTCTTAAACCTCAACGGCGATAAGCTCGCCGATAGCGCAGCCCAGCGATGGTATCCGCCAAGCGTCGAGCTTCCGGACGTCCGACGCCACCCGCAGAACCCGCACCCCAGCAACGGTTACGTCTTCTTCCTCGAAGGCAGCCGCCGCGCGGCGCTCGTCGATCCGGCCGGCATCCCGCAGAATTTGCTGCGCATCTTACGCGACGGCGACTACCATCTGCAATACATCCTCATCACGCACAAACATGCCGACCACTGCGATGCCACCGCCGGAGTTGCAAAGGCCTTTCCGAACGCTCAAATCGTCATGCATCAACTCGACGTACACGCCATCGGCTCGCTCGCGAGTAAGGCTTTTCTCCTGCGCGATGGCGAAACGCTGCCCTTTGGCGAATCCTCGACAATTCGAATGCTGCACACGCCCGGCCACACCGATGGGTCGTCGTGTTATCTCTTCCGAGAGTCTCTATTTTCCGGCGATACGCTCTTCGCCGCCAGCGTCGGCGGCGCGTACGGAGACGCCAGTACCTACGGCGATATTCTCAACAGCGTCCGCAGTAAGCTGTTCGCACTACCCGACGACACCGTCGTCATGCCCGGACACGGACCGCCAACCACGATCGAACTCGAAAAGCAGCACAACCCGTTCTTTTAAAAAAGCGAACCTCTTACTGCCGGTATGCAGCCGGGACGGTGACCGACACGCCGTCGTTGCCGGTGATCGTCGCACCGCTCTGTTTCGGCGCATTCTCGGATTCGCGTATTAGTTCGAACTGGACGACCACCTGACCCGAAGCGGGCAGCTCGACGTCGATGCGCTGCGGCGAACAGACGCGGGGCGTGCAGAATGCCGCCAGCCACCCTTGCGCGACCCCTTGGGTACGCAGCCGCAGTGTGGCGCTGGGCCGGCCTGTCACTTTCAGCCGATACTTTGCGGCTTGGGCGGTGGTCACTTGAAGGTCATTGCCGGTCCACGGTTCGATCGTCAAATGGGTTGTGGGCTGCGAGAGCGCGAGCAGCATGGCAATGCCGATCAGCACTGGAGTCTCCTTCGGTCCATCACGTACGGAGTTTATAACCGATCGCGGTCATGCGCAAGACGATTCCTAGGGCGATGAGGGTCAGCAGCGTAATCATCGCGATCGAGAATGCGGGCGAGAGGTAGCTCTCCCCGGTGTAACTGCGCCGAAAGGCGTCGATCGTATAGAAAATTGGATTGAAGAGTTCGAACGCGCGTAATGGCGGCGGAAGCATCGGCCCCGACGTAAAAACGCCGCCGACGAATGTGAGCGGGGTAATGACAAAGGTCGTCAATATAGCTATCTGATCGAACTTCTCCGCTACGAGACCAAAGATTAGCCCCAACGCCGAGAACCAGACCGAGACAAGTACGAGCACGCCGAAATAGAGGACCCAATCCCGCGGCGCAATGTGCACCGAGACGATCCCGACTATGGTGATCAGTCCGGCAATCAGGAGTGCCCGCGCCAAGCTTCCCAAAATGTATCCGGCGACGAGCTCGCTAGCCGACATCGGTGCGATGAGGAGCTCCTGGATTGAGTTCATAAAACGCCCCTGAAAGAGCGAGCTGGAGCACTCGCCGTATGAAGCGTCGATCACTTGGAGCATGATCAGACCCGGTACCAAAAACTGCGCATAGGTGACGCCCTGCACGCTTGGGATGCGGCTTCCAATGGCCAGGCCGAAGACGAATACGTAGAGCAGCGTCGTGATAATGGGCGGCCAGATCACCTGGTTGATGATCTTGAGGCTACGAATTATCTCACGCTTTACCAGCGTCCAAAGTCCAAAGGCGTTAATTGCGCATCAACTCCAGGAAAACGTCTTGCAGGGAGGCGCCCTCCGCGATCAGCTCTTTGGTAGGCTTTTCGGTCACGATCCGCCCCTGACGAATGATCGCAATGCGTTTGCACAGCTCCTCCGCCTCCTCGAGGTAGTGGGTCGTCAAGAAAATCGTTAAGCCATCGTCGTTGAGCGCGCGCAACCACTGCCAAAGCTCGAGGCGCAGCTCGACGTCAACCCCGGCGGTCGGCTCGTCGAGTATCAGCAGCCTGGGTTGATGTATCAGCGCCCGCGCAAGCGAGAGGCGCCGCTTCTGCCCTCCCGAAATCTTCGTGTACTCAAGGTGGGCGTGCGACGTCAGACCGAAGCGCTCCAGTAACGAGTCGGCGCGTTCGGCCACGGCCTTCCCGTGCTGCCCGTAATACCCGGCCGCAAAGATCAAGACGTCGCGCAACGAGAGATAGCGGTCGAAGTTGAACTCCTGGGGCGAAAGGCCAATCAGCCCTCGGGCTTGGCGCCACTGGCTTTGGTTGTCGTAGCCGAAGATACGAATCGAGCCGCTGTTCTTGCGCGCGAGCCCGACGATGGCATTGATGGTCGTGGTCTTGCCGGCACCGTTGGGACCGAGGAAGCCGAAGAACTCGCCGTCCTTGACGCGCAGCGAAACGTCGTCGACCGCCGTGAAATCACCATACCGCTTCACGAGGTGATCGACTTCGATGGCTGGTGCGCTGGGGGACAGTAGAGTTACGGAATCAAATCCTTTAATTGCTTGTACCGGTGGTGACGGAGCGTGGCGATGAGTTCTGCACTCTCCGGAATCCCGGAATCGGCCAGTTGGGTTGCGACTCGCTTCACATCAAACGGTACCCGGCGGTGCTTCACCTGCCAGCCGCCATCGCGCTCGGTGAAAATTGCATAGCACGCTCGCGGATCGCCATCCTTGGGCAGGCCGGCCGAGGCCACGTCCACCAACAGCCTTCCGCGCCACATTCTTACGTAGGGGATATGGAGATGGCCGAAGGCGATCGTCGTCGCGCGCTCTTCCCCCACAAGGCGCTGCAAGATCGTACCGTCCGAATCGGGCCAGAGGTGTTCGTCATCGCTCTTTGGGTTGGCGTGAACGATCAGCAACTGGTTTTCATCCTCTCCGATGCGCAAGGCAAAAGGCAACCCGTGCAACCACGAGAGCCATCGCTCGCCCAGCTCCCGCCGCGTCCAGGCAATTTGCGCGGCTTGAGCCGGCGGAAAGTTTTGCCCCTGCGCTTCCTCGGAGAGATAACGATCGGTGTTGCCTTTGACGCACTGCGCGCCGATCTCTTCGAGGCGTTGGAGCACTTTTTTGGGTTTCGGTCCATCTAGGCAGAGATCGCCGGCAACCGCAATCGCGTCGGCGCCACCTTGCGAAGCAAGATCCGTTAAGCATGCGTCGAGTCCCAAGAGGTTGCCATGGATGTCGGAGAGGACCGCGATGCGCACTATCCCCCCGCCTCACTCACGCTTGAGAGCCAGCGCAAGCATCGACGGCGCTATGCCAAGCTTCGCAAATTCGTAGAGGTCGACCGCTTCGACGGCGATGCCCGCCTGTCGCATGATTGAAAAGGCGGTACGGTAACGAATGTCGGCGATTACGTGGTTTTCGCCCAAGCAGAGCACGCCTGCAGCAAGTTCCTCTCCTCGCGCGAGCACGATCGTGCGAAAGCCCGCAAACGCCGCCAGGTCGGCTTTATCGGAGCCCACGACGACGGTTTCCGGTGCGACCGCGGTCGCCACCGCGCGCAACGCGCTGACGCCGTCCGCAAGCTTCACCTCCACGACGCGATAACCGTGGGCACTGGCGAGCTGCGCGAAGCCGTGGCGTCCCAATTCGTTTCCGCGCGGACCAACTCCGATAAAGGCGGTCTGACCCGCTAAGATGACGTCGTTACCGTCGAGTAATCCGGGAGCTTTGATGTGCCCGGCGAGCGGTACGTCGAGGTGCGTAAACTCGGACTCCATGCGATCGACTTCGGCACGGCGCGACAGCGCGGAGAGCCGCATAAGCACCGCGCCATCCTCGAAGGCGACCGCCGCATCGGCGGTGGACGTTTCGTACGGATCCGAACCGCGAGGCTCCAGCACGATCGTCTCGACCCCGAAGTACTCGAGCGTCCGCCGAAAGACTTCGTGTTGTTCGAGTGCGCGCGCGTAAACCGCGGCCGGCTCGCCGATTAATGGCGCCGCGCCTTCCATGCCGGGCGTGGGCTTCACGAGAACCGCCGCGCGCAAACGCCCGGTAGGCGTGGCCACCAAGCGTGGGCCAAAATGAACCGAATGAGCGGATGTCATCGAGCCTGATAGGGTTCGGGAACCGGGGCTTCGGAGAAAAAATCGGCCATATCGGAGGCGAGCAGATCGTTGAGCGCAAGCGGCGGAAGGCCGAGGATCTCCTCCTCGGTTTTTACCACGCTCGCCACGCTGAGGTGCTCGGCCCCCACGTACCCGCGCCGCGCCAGCGGCGAAACGACTAGTGCATAGCTACGCATAGTATTGACATGGTCGACCGAGCCCTGCAAACCCTCCGGCACGATGAAGATCGCGGTCGAACTCCAGTGTGGGGTGTGCGAGATAAAGTCGACGATTGCGCCGACTGCGCTGTCGGCATCAGCAACACCTGCTTCACCCGCTCCGGTTGGAAGCCAGACATAGGTGAAGCTGGGCATGCGGTCGGATTGCACGTACCGCTGCATATCGCGGTTGAATTCGGCGGCGCGTGCTTTGTCGGTGATCTTCGGATTCCAGCTTGCGTAACTCAAATCGACGTTTCCACTGAGCGCGGCCAAAGCCGGCACGTCGAGATGATAGCCCAAACCGTCGTAGCCCGAAAGAGCCATCAAGCCACCATAGTCGCGGAACGGCAATCCGGCGCGCGTGAGCGCGTTGAAGAGGTAACCGTCGCGTCCATAATCCTCCGGATCGGCGCCATGGTCGTCCATCGGCGAACGAGCCGCGCCAGCGGCCGCGGCCAACTGACTGTACAGCGTGGCACCGGCAGCCGTTCCGAACTGCCTGGCCACGTCCAGGTCGGCGTCCGAAGCGTAAAAGTTGTCGGCCAAGGCGTAAGATCGGGCAAGTGCGTGCAGATTCGGCGTTACGCTCTCGGCGTAAAGGCTGAACGTCGGGTCACCGTTGCCGTGCGGCGTGCCCGAATCGTCTTTCAAGTCGCCGAGCATTGCATCGTAACCCTGAGTGCCTACCGCGATATAGACAACATGATCGATGACTGCACTCCGCTTGTTCGAACGCAACGGCGGGATCACCGAGTTGAAGCGCGCGACGTGCGGCGTGCGATTGTAGCGAAGCGCAGCGAGCGTTGCCTTCACAAGCGAAGTATGTTTGAGATCGACGCGCTGCAGAATACCCCAGCCGTCGACTCCCTTGCTGTCGACGACGTACAGGTAGCGCCCGTCGCGTGAGAGCGCCAGCGCCGTCGGATACCAAGCGGTGGGGATTAAACCGTAACGATAGCGGGTTGGCCGGCGGGCATCGAGAACGGCGACCGCGTTCAGACCAGCCAAGGCAACATAAAGTCGTTTCCCGTCGGGGCTGAGCGCCTCCGCGCTCGGCTCGGCCCCAAAGGGCGCACCTGGATAGAGGCGCAAATCGAGGCCCCACATCACGCGCGGTGCCCCGGCCAGTGCGACCACCGCGATTCGGTCGACGTTGGAGAGCGCGACGTACGCAAGCTGTCCGTTGCGGCTCAGCACGGTCGCCCCCGGCGCGGCCCCACCCACGATCTGCGTCCCATCAGGAGCCGGGTCCATGGGAACGGTTGCGGGATCGCCAATTGCCCCACTCTCCGAAAGGCCGAATACGGTTAGCGCGGACGATTTCGCCGGATCGAAAGCCGGCGCCGAGAACTGCGGGTCTGAGGCCGGAGGTTCGACGGTCGCATAGGCCGAGAGACCGCTTCCGCTGGCGAGGACGGTTCGGTTGCCGGCCGTTACGTAGAACGGAAAATCGCCCACCGGCATCGAGCCGCGCACCGTTCGGGACGAAAGATCGATCGCCGTCACGGCGTCGCCGAGATTATCGGCCACGTAAGCGGTGCGACCGTTGGGCGCAATCGCGATGCCGGCCGGGAAGGCGTGCCGGTTGGCGGCCGCAGGCAATGGTATTGCCTGGGCTTCCGGGGTGAGTTGCCCGCTGCCGTCGAGATCGAAGACTCGCACCGCCCCGGCCACGCCGTCGGAGGCGAGGACCAGCGTCTTCAAGGGATCGTTGGGATCGGAAGCCGCCGCGATCCCCATGAAGAAGGCAGCCCCGGGATCGTGGTAGACTCCGGCAAGACGCATGCTTCGAGTATCAACCACAGCGAGCGAGGAACCGGGCACTAACATTCCTGTCACGCCAAGCGTTACGCCCCCTTGAGCGGTATCTCCGTCGTTGGAGAGAATAGCGTATCGCCCATCCGGCGTGAGCGCCAAGCCCAAGGGATTAGAGCCGACGAAAAGGCTCTTACCTACCGGTGCGGCGATTCTACCGTTGGGGAGAATCGAATTGGTGGGTTGTAGGCGGTCGGCTCCAGTAGGCCGGCTGCCTGCGGGAGTAGAGTAGACGATGAGAGGATCGGGTCGACTCTTTGCACCCAATAAAGCGACAGCTAAAAGCGCCGCTACGACTGATCTAAACGACACGGGAGGTATGCCATTACAATGCCGGCTGCGGGGACCCTGCCGAAAAGGCGCAACATTAACCGATGAACTCTACTCCTCGAGTCCTGGCGGTCGCGACCGCCGTTCCTCCCTTCGTACTCGGTCAGAGCGAAGTGATGCGCCGCATCGTCGCGCTTGGTTCACAATCCCGCGAAATCGTGCGACTGCTTCCGATGTTCGGCAACACAGGCATCGAGCGGCGTTATTCATGCGTCCCGATCGAGTGGTACGAGAATCTTCACGAGTGGCCCGAACGCAACCAAGTTTATCTCGATTCTGCACTTGATCTGCTCGAGTCGGCGACCCGGCGCGCACTCGAGCGCGCACAGCGCAGTGCGGATGAAATCGATGCGATCGTGACCGTCTCGACGACGGGCATTGCAACACCGAGCTTAGATGCGCTGCTGATGGAGCGCATGCAGCTGCGACGGACGGTAAAGCGGTTGCCGATCTTCGGGCTGGGCTGCGCCGGCGGGGCAATTGGTTTATCGCGAGCTGGCATGCTGGCCCGCTCGTCTCCAAGTTCGCTCGTGCTTTTCCTGGTGGTCGAGCTTTGCGCGCTCTGCTTTCGCCGAGACGACTTTTCGAAGAGCAATATTGTTGCAACCGCCCTCTTCGGCGACGGCGCCGCCGCGACGTTGATCTCGAGCACCGGCGATGGGGCGAGGATCGTCGCGGGCGGAGAGTATACCTGGCCCGATTCGCTCGACGTGATGGGCTGGGAGGTTACCCGGGAGGGGCTCAAAGCGATCTTCTCCCGCGATATACCCGAGCTCGTGACCACGAAGCTCCGCGATGTGGCGGTCGCGTTTCTCGCCGAGCAGGGTTTAACACTGAAGGATATCGATTGTTTCGTCTGCCATCCGGGAGGCGCAAAGGTTCTGGACGCATTGGCGGTGGCGTTCGAGGTGGACCCCGAGCGTCTTCTGTCGTCGCGTGAAGTGTTGCGCGATTACGGAAACATGTCGTCTGCTACCGTGATGTTCGTTCTGGAGCGCACGATCGGCGCTGGTTGGAAGCGTGCGCTGGTGACCGCACTCGGACCGGGCTTTACCGCCGCTTTCACTTTGCTCGAAAACGGCTAGTCAGCCGGTTGAGCGTTCTTTGGATCGTGCTCGGCTTGGTCGCGCTGCAGCGCATTGCCGAGGTGCTCTACTCGGCGCGCAACACGCGCCGATTGCTTGCGCGCGGCGGTGTTGAGGTCGCCCCCGTGCAGTATCCGTTCTTGGTAGCATTGCACGTCGCTTGGCTGGCGAGTATGGCCGTCTTCATCCCGGCGACCCGCGCACCCAACTGGTGGCTGCTGGGAATCTACCTGCTCATTCAACCGATACGCTTGTGGACCGTTGCGGCCCTCGGCCCATATTGGACCGCGCGCATCGTCACCGTACCGGGAGCGCCGCTCGTTCGAAGCGGACCGTATCGCTTTTTCCGCCACCCAAACTATATAGTGGTGTGCGCGGAAATAGCAATTCTGCCGCTCGCCTTTGGAGCCGTTGAAATTGCGATCGTCTTCTCGATCCTCAACGCGGCGCTGCTCTCGTGGCGCATCCGGGTGGAAGAGCGCGCGCTTACGACCCGACGAGCTTGTTGAGGGCGCGCCCGAGCCGCAAAACTGCTTCTCGCGCCTCTTCGATTGCAAGGTGGCCAAAAGAAAGACGTAGTGCAGGCGGCCCGCTGCGCGTTGGATAGAACGGCTCGGCGGGCATGACCAGCACACCCTCGCGCGCGCACGCGTCGAAAGCCGCTTGGGTGGATATGCGGGTCGGAAGGGAGAGCCAGACGTTCACCCCGGCCCCGGGCGCACGCGGTTTCGCCCACGGCACGGCTTGTGCCAAATTTTCGATGAAAGCGTCGCGTCGCTTGCGATAGAGGGCGCGCGTCGAGCGAAGGTGGCGCGCGTAGGACGGACTCTCCATGAAACGCCAGAGCGCGCGCTGCGTTAGCGTTGAGGTGAAGACGTCGGCTCGCACTTTCGCAGCCTCGAGGGCTTCGGCGATGCTACCTTTGGCGTAAAGATAGCCGATGCGCAGTGCCGGAAAGATAGACTTTGAAAGGCTCTCCATCATGATCACGCGCCCGTCGGTATCGTAAGCCGCGAGCGGAGCCGGTGCCGCCCCGTCATAGGTCAATCCCCATCCGGTTTGATCCTCGAGCACGACCACGTCGTAGCGTCGCGCCAAGGCGACGATCTGCTTCGCACGCCGCGCCGAGAGCACCGCTCCGGTCGGGTTTTGCGCGATTGGGTTGACATAAAAGAGACGTGGACGGTATTCGGCAAAGACGCGTTCCACGTCGTCGGTGCGCACGCCATCGTCGTCGCTTCGCACCTCCACGTAGGTAACGCCACGCGCGTCGAAGACGCCGAGGCTTCCCCAATAGGTAGGGCTCTCGCTGGCAACGACGCTGCGCTCGTCGAGGACCACGGTCGCGACGATATCGGCCGCCTGTTGTGCGCCCGAACAGACGATCACGTCGGAAGCGTCGGCGTTGCAGCCCCGCTGCCGCAAAAACGAGGCGAGCTTTCCGCAAAGATCGCGGTCGCCGGTTGAAGAGCGATACTGCATCAGCTCGGGCGAATCGTCGAGCAGCGTGCGGTGAAAAGCGCGCGCGAAGTCGTGCAGCGGAAAGGTTTCCGGCGCGGGGTGACCGGTGGCCAAGGTGATTGCTCCCGGTTCGGTGGCTCGCGTCAATCGTTCCATGACGCCTTCCAATCGCACGTCGCGCGCGAAGCGTCCGATGTCGGGCTCCCAGCGGCGCGCAAACGGCTCGCCGCGCTCCGGCAACGAGGCAACGTAGGTGCCCTTCCCTGGACGAGCGATCGCACGTCCGCGCGCCGAGAGGAGATCGTAGGCCTGCGAAACGGTAACCAATGCGCAATCGAGCTGGCGCGAAAGGTCGCGCATTGCCGGAAGACGCTCGCCTGGACCAATCGCGCGACTCTCGATCGCTTCGACGATCCGGTCGGCGAGCTGCACGTAGAGTGGACGCGGGTCGCTCGGCTCGAGCTTCAGCGATTCTCGGAATCCGCGGGATTGCTCAGACGCTCGCGCCGAGATCCTCTCCTTCGTCCTTTGCGCTGGTTCTGCGCGCGACGCCATCTTCGGCCGCGGCGACCGCCACGGCTTTAGCGACCGCGTCTACCACGCGAGTATCGAAGACGCTTGGAATAACGTATTCCGGATTGAGCTCCTGTTCCGTGACGATCTCCGCGATAGCGTAGGCCGCGGCGAGCTTCATCCGCTCGGTGATGCGTCGCGCGCGGACGTCCAAGGCGCCTCGAAAAATACCGGGGAACGCCAGCAGGTTGTTCACTTGGTTCGGAAAGTCCGAACGCCCGGTCGCGATGACCGCTGCCACCGGTCCCGCGACGTCGGGCATGATTTCCGGCGTCGGGTTTGCCATCGCAAAGACGATCGGGTCGCGCCCCATGCGCGCGATATATTCCGGCTGCAAAATTCCCGGCGCCGAAACGCCGATGAAGACGTCAACGCCTTCGAGCACTTCGCGAAGCGATCCGGAGCGGTTCTCGCGATTGCAGTGCTCCGCCAGCCACCGCCAGTGGGGATTTTCGTAGCGGCCGGCGCGATTGAGGGCACCGCTGCGGTCGACCGGGATCACGTCCCGCACGCCGGCCCCGAGAAGCATTTTGATCGTGGCGGTTCCCGCCGCGCCGCTACCCGAAACCACTACCTGGAGATCCTCCAAACGCTTACCCACGACCCGAGCGGCGTTGATCAGCGCGGCCAAGATCACCACCGCCGTGCCGTGCTGGTCGTCGTGCATGACGGGGATGTCGAGTGCGTCGATCAGGCGGTCCTCGACCTCGAAGCACCGCGGGGCGCTGATGTCTTCCAAGTTGATGCCGCCAAATACGGGTGCGATGCGAACGACCGTTTCGACGATCTCGTCGACGTTTTTGGTGTCGAGACAGATTGGGAAGGCGTCGATATCGGCGAACTGCTTGAAAAGCATCGCCTTGCCTTCCATCACCGGCAGCGCGCCGAGCGGTCCGATGTCGCCCAAACCCAGCACCGCAGTCCCATCGGTTACGACAGCAACGGTGTTGCGTTTGATGGTCAGCTGGAACGCTTTCGCGGGGTCGGCGGCGATCGCCATCGAGACGCGCGCGACGCCAGGCGTGTAGACGATTGAAAGGTCTTGACGGCTCTTTATCGCGATCTTCGGCTCGATTCGAATCTTGCCGCCGATATGTGCCAGGAAGGTGGAGTCGGAGGCAAAGACGATGCGCGCTCCTTCGAGCGCTTCGACGGCCGCGCGCACGTCGTTGGCCACTGCCTCGGACGGGGCACCAATCGTGACATCGCGCACCACGCGCGTTCGGCCGACCGTGTGCATGTCGACTGCGCCGATCGCGCCGCCCGCATCTCCGATCGCGTTCGCGAGAACGCCAAAGGCGCCGGGTTCGTTCGGCACCTCGACCCGCAGGATCATCGTCAAGCTAATAGCCGGCTGCGATATTACCAATGGACCTCTCCTCAGCGACTTCGCGCGCCGCTAATTTCCGCTTACCGTCAACTCGGCGATCCGAAAGGACGGCGAAATCACCGCGGCGTCGAAGTGCAGATCGTTTGCTACAGCATCTACGCCGGCCAGCATTTCCGCGTACTGACCCGCAACCGTGAACTCATCGATCGGATAGGCGAGTTCTCCGCCGTCGATGAAAAAACCGCGCGCACCCCGGCTATAGGTGCCGGACGCATGCTCGGTCGCGAAGCCAATGGTATCGAGCACCAGCACTCCCTTGGGCGTGGCCGCAATCATCTCAGCCAGCGTCATCGAGCCCGGTTCCAAATAAAAGTTACTGGGCCCCACCCCGCCGCCGGTGGAGTTTCCGGTGCTCGTTGCGCCAAGCTTGCGGGCGTAGTAGGTGTCGTAGAGAAACGTTTGCAGCACGCCCTGCTCGAAGACCGGCGTGCGGCGTGTTGCGACGCCTTCGCCATCGAATGGCGAAGTGCCAAGGCCGGCCGGAAGCCTTCCGTCGTCGACCACGGTCACGAGCTCGCTGCCGATTCGATTTCCGACGCGCCCGCTGAGCCACGAGTTTCCAACCGCGACGTTGGCGCCGGAGATAGCTGCAAAAAGATCGTCGAGCAGCGTTGCTGCCACGTCACGCTCGAAGATAACCGGCACGCGCATTGTCGCCGGCTTACGCGCACCAAACAGGTCAACCGCCCGACGCACCGCGATTGAGGCAACGGTCTCGAGCCCTTCGAGGTCGTCGAGGTGGCGTGCTGCCGTCCCGTAGCTGGCAATGCGCTTTACGGTCCCGTCCATCGCTACCGGTCCGGTTGAACGCCCCACTCGCGTCCAGGTATAGGCCGCCGCGAAACCAGTGGAGTTCGCGATCGCCGTGACCGCGACCGCGTCCGTATAGTGCGAGCCGCTCGAGTTGACGACGCGTGAATCGGCTTCCCGAATCAACCGCTCGAGGCGCAGCGCGTCCTCGATCTTATCGACGCCCTCACGCTGCGCGATTGCCGGATCGTAGAGCCTCAATTGCGCTCCGTCACCGGATACCTCATCGGGAAGACCGGCACACTCGTCGGCTCCAACCAGCGCAGCCTGCGCTACCGCACGCCGGACGGCTTCGTGCAGGCCCTCCGCAGTAAAATCGGACGTTGATAACGTGGCTTTGCGCCCCTCGCGAAAGACGCGCAAAAAGAGGCTCTTTCCGGTCGATCCCTCGAGCCGTGCAATCGCGCTTTCACGTGCCTCGACGTGAAAGCGTCGCGCAATTGAAACCGAGGCTTCGGCGCTATCGGCTCCCGCCCCGGTAGCGAGCGCGACGGCCTCGCCGGCCAGATCCCTGGCGGCCGATTCATTCATGCTGCGTCCCGCCCACCGTAATCGAAGCGATCTTGACCGTCGGCATCCCGACGCCGACCGGAACGTACTGCCCACCTTTGCCGCAGGTATAGTGACGTCGCGCCAAGCGGCTGTCGTTGCCGACCGCCACCACCTTCATCATCGCATCCGGCCCATTGCCAATGATGGTGGCGTTGCGAAGCGGCGCGCTAATCTTGCCCCGCTCAACTAAGTAGCCCTCGCCGACCATGAATACGAAGTCGCCTTTACCGATTTCAACCTGTCCGCCGGCGAACGACTTTGCATAAATGCCACGCTGGGTGGACGCGACGATCTCGTCGACACTGGCGTCGCCGTTGGGCATGTACGTGTTGCACATGCGAGGCTGTGGCGCAAACCGGAAGGACTGCCTCCGCCCGCTGCCGGTGGATGCCACGCCCATCAGTCGCGCGTTGAGGCGATCCTGCATGTAGCCTCGCAACACGCCGTTTTCGACTAAAATCTTGTGTTGCCCGGGCACGCCTTCGTCGTCCACGCTGAGACTGCCGCGCTCCTCGTACAGGTTGCCGTCGTCGTAGATCGTTACGAGCTCGCTGGCGACACGCTCGCCAACGCGCCCGCTGTAGAGCGACGTGCCGCGACGATTGAAGTCGCTTTCGAGGCCGTGCCCAACTGCCTCATGCAGCAGCACGCCGCCTCCGCCGGCGCCGACGATCATTTCCATTTCACCGGCGGGAGCCGGAGAGGCAGTAAGATTGACGGTCGCAATCCGTGCTGCGTCGGAGGCAAGATTTTCCGGCGTCTGGCGATCGAAGTACGCCATCGACGTACGCCCTCCGTCGCCCGCGTAACCCGAGCCGCGTTCTTTCTTGTCGCTGGCGACGACCTGAACGCCAAACGTCACCAGCGGACGCCGATCCTGGACGAGTTCGCCGTCGCTGGCGGCGATCCAGACCTCTTGAATCTCGTCGGTGAGGTGCGCGTTCACCGCAACGACGCGTGGGTCGTATCGACGCGCGGCGACATCGGCGCGCTCCAGCAAGGCAACATATCGTTCGGCGTCAACCGCTTCGGTAAGCTCGCGATCGTAAAACGGCGTAACGCTGGTAGGGCTCAAATCCACGACCCGCCCCTCTCCTCCCGGCGTCGTGCGCGCGATGAGCGAGGCCGCATCGGCAGCTTGCAGCAGCGCCTCGAGACTCAGGTCGTCGGAACAGGCGTAGCCGGCCGACTCTCCGACGACCACGCGAATCCCGACACCAAGCGTCACGCCGTATGAGGCATCGTGAATGTGCCCGTCTTGCAAACGGTATGAGATCGTCCGCCGGCGCTCGCAGAAAACATCGGCGAACTCTCCACCGTGTTGCAGCGCGCGAGCGATCAACTGCGAGAAGACTGCCTCGTCGAACATGGAGCCTACGAGACGTGACACTAGAAGGTGACCAAACGGTCGACGGCGTGAACGATCGCATCGTCGGGATCGCCGGGCGAGCCGTCGATCAAAAAGGCGAAGGCGACGCGACCGTGATGAAGTGTCGTCGCATAGCCGGCGAGTGCCGAAACGTTCGAAAGATGCCCGCTCTTCGCGCGCACCCGGCCGAGGGCGGTGCTAAACGGATAATCTTCAAGCGTTCCTTCGCGGCCCCCGCGCGGCAGAAGCAAATAGAGCGACGGCTCGCGGTCGGTCAAAAGACGCACGAGCGTGATCGCAGCAATGCGGTTGTCGTCGGAGAGCCCGCTCCCATCGAAGAGCCGAAGTCCAGGCGTTGGAATTCCCTGTCGCTCGAGGAACTGCCGCTCGGCGACGATGCCGCCGGTATCGTCGGGTCTATTCATCTCCTCTTCACCGACGGTACGCAGCAGTTGCTCTGCATAGTGATTGTCCGAAACAAAAAGCATGTGCCCTTCGAGCGCTTGTAGCGGAGCAGACCGGTGATCCCACAGAACGGTCGAGTCGAGCGGCGCCGGACCGACGCCGGGCGGTCTGGCCGGTACTATCCCCCGCGCGCGAAGCATTCCCTGCGTCTGCGTTGCTACATAGCGCGCGACATCCTGCATCGGCGTCCAATAGGCTTGCTCGACTCCACCGATCACTTGATGAGTTTCGACCGTGTCGCCATCGACCGAGATCGCGCTGATTGGCGCCGCGTAGTCCTGACCGTCGTCGTCGCGTTCCCAATGTGGGTTGAGCTCAGGCCCGTTCAATGCCGTCGCGTCAACGACGACCCCGCCGCCGATGCGCCGCAGGCCCGAATGCGCGAGCATAGCCACGCCGTTTCGAAGATCCGTCGACTGGAGCGACGGATCGCCGGATCCGATGAGCCAGAGATTTCCGTCGAGCTTACCGTCGCTTACGCCTTGTTGGGCCGCGAAAAGGGTGTGATAACGATAGGTCGGCCCCAGAGTATCGAGCGCACTCGCCGCAACGATCAGCTTTTGGACCGAAGCCGGCGCGACCGCGCGGTCGGCGCGATCGGCGAAGATGGTGCGATCGTCACCGGTCATCACGGCAAAGCTCCAAGCCTGTGCTCCCGCTACCGCGGGAGCAAACGCACCATGCAATTCCTTCAATAGCCGTTCGCGATCGGCTGCTGACCATGAGGCCGGCACCGATGGCGCAGTCGCACAGGTACGTTCGGTTGAGAGGCGTCTCGATTTTCCGGCAACACAGGAGGTGTTATTCAAAGCTTGCTCTCCGGAAAATCGAGTCGAGTGACCGGAGGACACGATGTCCGGAGGGAGCGTCCTCGAGGCCGAATGTACCCGTGCGACAAGCAGCCCAACCACCGCTATGCCAAGCAGCAGCGTGAGAGCGAACGCGCGGCGCCTAAGTCCGCGAGAACGCTTCGATCTGGTCCTGAAGCCGACGCTGTTCTTCACGTAACTCATCGATGTCTTCGCGCATTGCCTTCACCTGCGTGGGAACCTTACCGCCTTTGCGAATGCGAATGGAAGCCTCGGCCGCGTCGCGGCGCATGCGCCCGTCAAAGGCCTGTTGCGAAAGCCGGTCGAGCGCCGGAAGCAGACGCGCGTCGCCGAGCGTTTCGGCCGCGCCGATCGCATCCAGGGCTACCATGAAATTGCCGTCGTCGAGCAACTCCGCGAGCTCGTCGCTGACCCGCGTGCGCTCCGCTTCGACCAGCGCCCCGACG
>JBAVTZ010000202.1:0-7794 GCA_049696515.1 Candidatus Cybelea sp.
GAGCGTCCGGCCATTGTATACGAATGCGCCGCCTCCATCGCCAGATTCGCGCGATCGCTCGGGCGTGCTCCGCCTTGCGAGAACGGCATGAGGCGCTGATACCAGCGGATCGCCTCGTCGTAATCGCCGCAAATCGCATTCAGGCCCACAACATCCGCGCCCAATCGGCACGCGGTGGATGACCAGCCCGAATCGACGGCGAGACGCAGCAGCGACGTGACCTCGGCGATTGCCGCCGAGGTTCGTCCGCCGACGCAGGCCTCGATCGCCTCATGCATCGCCAAAATCTCAAGTGCCTTTGGGCGGCTGCGCAGCGCGAACGCATCGATTAAGGCTACGGCCTCAAGCGACGCGGCACGGGCTCGCGCGTATGCCCCCAGCGAAAAGTGCAGCAGCGCAGCGTCGCCGAGGGCGTCGACCAGCGCCGATGCCGATTCCGAACCGCTGCTGCCGCCGGCAACGCTCGCGCGAAGAATCGTGAGCGCTTCTGCGACGAACGCGAGCGCGTCGTCTAGACTTTGACTAAGCCGTGCGCGCACGCGCGCCAGCCGGCCGCGGAGCAGCTCGCCGGCTTGGATATCGCGGATCGAGCTTACAAGGAGCGATGCCGCGGCCGTCGCCTTCGCCGCGACCTGCTCGTTGCTGCAATCGGCCGCCGTATCCGCCAGCTCGAGAAGAAGATCGGCGCGATCGACCGGCTCTCGCACCGTCGCCGCCAGATCGCGCAACACGTCGAGGCAGCGCGTGTCTCCCGTCTGCGCGAGGCTGCGAGCGAATGCTCGTGCGGCGATCCCCGCCTCGCTTGACACTTCCAGCGCGACGCGGACGTTTGCGGCCTTTGGCACGTGCTCGGTCTCAAAGACGTAAGTGCTCAGCAAGGCGAGTCCGGCACGTCGATCGCGGAAGAATTGGCGTGGCGACAGGCCTAATTCGCGTTGGATCTTCGGCGCGCGCTCTCCGTTGAGATCGTACCGTCGCAGGATTGCTTGCTGTCGCGACGGCAATCGAAACAGAGCGATCTCGACGGAACCGCGCAGCGCGGTACCTCGCTGTGTGCCGGGCGCCGCTCGCAGCCTTCGTAACGATCGCCGAATTTCGGAGAGCGGATCCTCTCGGTCGGAGCTGCGCGCCATGGCCCTCTACTTCTGCGGCAGCGGCATTCCTCATCGGACGCGCGGTCAATTCGCGCTGAGAATGCCACGTTTCCGCTTCGCCGGAGGAACCGCGCCCGCTTCGCTTGGAGTGATGCGCAAAAGGAGAGGATTGCATGCATCGCTTCGGCTTCTATCTCACCCTGGTTAGCGTCACCGCGCTTGCTCAGTTGACCGCCTGCGGAGGCGCCGGTTCCCCGGTCGCACCGCCGGCCGGCGTGTCCGCGGCTGCGCCGGCGATCCACGGAGGCGCCACCAAGGGCTACGACGGGATCGTATTCGTCTCCGATGAGGATGACAACACAGTCTGGATCTCCCCAGCCAATGAGGGCGACATCCGCCGCGGCTTCTTGCCGCCGACCGGTCAGCTCAGCGGCGTATCGGATCCTGCGCAAATGGCGGTCGACGCGCAGGGCACGCTCTACGTCGCCAATGCGCAGACCGATGCGAGCGGAGCGGGTGAGATCGCAGAGTATCCGCGCGGCACCACCTTGCCGGCTCGCATGCTGAAGACTGGGCTCAACACGACGACGGGCGTCGCGGTGGATTCTTCCGGAACGGTCTACGCGAGCAACAAGTATTGGGGCTCGATCGTCCTCTTCCCCAAAGGAAAGAGCGCACCAAGTGAAACGATCAAGAAAAACCTGAGCGGCCCCGACGGCTTGAGCGTCGACAAGACGGGCGATCTCTTCATCGCCGACAGCTCGGCAAACGACGTGCTGGAGCTGATGCACGGCTCGAAGACGCCGCAATCGCTGCACTTAAAAGGCTTGGGCCGGCCGGTCGGCGTCGCGCTCGATCGCCGTGGCAATCTCTTCGTGAGCAACTACCTAGGCGCTTCGTCGAACGTTACCGTTTACGCGCGAGGAGCCACTGCGCCATCAAAGACGATCGTCGTGCCCGGGCCGCCATATAATTCTGCAAGCACGATCGCGGAGCCGATGATGCTCTCGGTCTCGAACCCAGGCGACGTCCTGATTGCCAGCGCGCCGCTATCGCTCGCACTGATCGGCGGCCAGGAGTGGTTCGGATATACATCGGCCATCGTCGGCTACCTATCCGGCCAGGCGCAGCCCGCATGGAGCGTCTACAATCTCCTCGGCGACGACTCAGTCTTTCAACCGGCAAAGTAAAGGAGACGAAAGTGTTGCGTACCAGAATTCTCATCAGCGCTGCAATCCTCGTGGTGTGCGCGGGGGCTGCACATAACGCGGCGCCGGGCGTGCGCGCCCGCTGCGCCTTCAACTTGCCGTTGACGCCCGTGATGTGCGCGCGGCTGCGCACCGCAATCCACCCGGCAAACCGCAGCTGGAACTCGAGTCGCGGCGACGAGACGCTCGTCTACACCTCGCAGCCGTTCTTCGGCATCGTTGGAATCTCGGCACTCGGCCCACGGGGCTTCAAGCCCGCCGGAACGCTTGCGCTTCCGTCGCAATCGATCGCGTTGGGTCTGACCGTTGACGCTGCGCAGAACCTCTACGTTGCGGTCGCGACGCTCACCTCCGGAACGCCGAGCGTCGAAGTCTTCCCGCGTGGAGCGACGCAGCCGAGTAAGACCTATACCGACGGGCTAACCGCGCCGATCGACGTCGCAGTAGATCACCACGGCACGCTCTACGTGGCGAACCTTGCCAACGCCGGCGGCGCCGGCTGCGGGCAAGGGAGCGGCCCAGGTGGGGACGTCGTCGAGTACGCAAGCGGCAGCATGACGCCGACGCGGACCATTAGCGACTTTCCGGGTTGTCCGAGCGCGATTGCGGTCGACGCCAAGGCCAACCTCTATCTGACGTACACGTACTATCCCTCGACCGGCTTCCTCGAGAGTGACGTCATCAAGTACGCCTATCAGTCGACGAAAGGGAAGGCGATGCATCTGCAGGTGCCCGGCGGCCCGGAGCTCGGCGGGATTGCGGTGACGACGCAAGGCGATCTCGTGATCGAGAACGCTCAAGACGACGCGACGCTCAATCAAGTTCTGACCTTCGCGGGCGGTTCCAAGAAACCAACGAGCACGATTCAATACGGCGGCACGGGGTGGGGAACGGCGTTCAAATTCTTTGCCTTGCTTGGGAATCGCTTCTACGCGCCCGCGTACATCGCGGAAAACCTTTCAGATATCGCCGGAACGCCGGCCGAGTTTGCGTATCCGAGCGGACGTCAGCTCTTCGTTCAAGATCCGGCGCACGGGGCCGGTCCGTGGTCGTACGGATTCGCAGTCAGTCCCGGCACGTAGCAGCTTACTTCGTGCTGATTGCCACTCCGCCGGGAATTGAGTACGGATTTGAGAGCGTGACAAAGTTCGTCGGGTTGCCGCCAGCCGGATAGTGCCAGCGAGCGATCGCGGCTGAGGTCGAACCGCACGAAGCGTCGCTGCCGACTACGAAGTTCAGCTGGTTGGCGGCGATCACGCCTTGGGCCATACCGCAGACGCCGCCTCCGTTGTAATTATCGTAGCGCGTCGGGCTTCCCAGCACGCCCTTTGCCGAGACGGGATAGCTGCACGCCGCTGCGGTGTCCCCGCATACCTCATCGAAAAGAACCCATTTGCGGTGCACGCCGTCCCACTGCACCGGGCCCGGGAAGTAAATCGTGCCGCCGCTTAGCGTGATTGTGCTGCACGCCGACGCGCCGCAAGTCGAGACGATGTAGGCGCCGGTAATGTCGCGGCCGCTCGTCCAGAGTGCGCCGTTCGGGCCGTATCCTACGAAATAATACGAGTACTCCGCCGGATTGCTGAGGACGATCGGCGTGTGCGAGCCGCTCGGGAAGACGAGAACTTGACCCCCGCCGGAGACTCCCGAGATGTCCGCCACGGCGAGGTTGCCGGTCGCTGGGTCGACGGCGCATCCAACTGGAAAGCCGTACGAATCGGCATAGGTTTTCAGCAGCTCCCCCGTGCGCGAGATCTCGATCACTTGCGTGGCTTCGGTGTTCGCGACGTAGACGTTGCCGCTGGTATCCGAGCACATGCCCTGCGGCTGGCTGAAGCCGGTCAGCGTTCCCTTCAACGTAAATGTCGGCAACGAGAAGATATAGATGTCTCCCGTGCCCAAGTCGGACAGAAAGGCGAGCCGAGGTGCGCGCTTCGCGTCGGGTGAGATCCAGGACTTTTGGCGATCGGGATGCGGCGCCCCGGGTTGCGTCACGGTGATGAACGTGCTCGACGCCGTGGACGCCGGCGCGAAAGCTGACGACTGCGTTCCTTCGCTGCACCCGGCAAATAATACCGCGGCTACTACACCCAATGCGTACGCGGACGATTTTAAAATGCTCATGTACTCCTTTTCTTGCGAGCTACCGCTCGCTCCCTTTCCTGCTTGCCCAAGATTCTTCTGGCCAATCGCGGAAGAAACGAAGAACGATGCCTCGTTCCCTAATAAGCCGCAAGACTCTTACGGAATTTCGCGATCGCATGACGGGTTGGGTTTTACGCGAGATTGACGGCGTGTTCGCCGCTGCGGGGATACCACGAGCCGCGCGTGCCGATGTGGATGCAAAAGGCGGCGCTAGGCGCGTTCAAGTCGAACTTTATTACGCCTCGCTGGATCTCACGCGGGCTGCGGATGTCAAGAAGCTGTTAAAGGTCTTTGAGAGCGTTCTTGCCTCCACCCGGCGCGACTTCACGTCTGCCTTGCACTCGCTGAAAAGCGATGGGTACGTTTACCGGGACGGGCGAATCAGGGCCGCCTCAGTTGCCGATCCCGCGATTCATGACGAACTTCGACGCATCGAAGAATCTATTGAGCGCGATCCCGCTTTTGCCATAGCATCGTCGAAAGAGCTCATCGAGCGCGTTTGCAAGACGATTTTGGAAGCAAAAGGGGTAACGGTTAGCAAGACGGCTGATTTGAGCGGGCTGCTCAAGGCTACCGCCAAGGCACTCAAGATCGCCGGCGACATCGCCGCGCTTCAGGCACTTTATGGAACCGGCCACGGCAAAAGCGCCGAGACAAAAGAATTACAGCCGCGGTACGCACGGCTCGTTGTTGGAGCGACGTCGGCGCTTGTTAATTTCCTCTGGGACGCGTCACAGGTTGGTTAGTCGCATGTAGTTGAAGAGGATTTCGACTTGCGCCAAACTCGATACCGCATTTCCATTCGTCCAATTCCACATATATGGACCAAAGTTGAACCAAGGCTTGGCGCCGCAGGTGAACGTTTTCCCGCTGCCGTCGGCAAACTGCGTCCCGTTATGCCATGCTTGTATGTGTCCGGTGCCGGTCGATGAGATCAATACGGTGATCTTCCACGTATCGGTTGCACCTTCAACGTAGGGCAACGTTTCGGTACCGTTGCCACTTCCGAGATACCACGTTTGCCCGTTTTCGCCGCCGGCTAAGTTTTGAATGCCGAGCACGGTAATCGGCGATAAGCCACAAGCGTAATCGTGGATCTGCCAAACCAAACGCTGGGTGTATTTACCAACGTCGATCCCCATGTGCGTAACGGTTTGAAAGCTCCAGGTATACGTTTGGCCTGCGTCGAGCAGAAAGACGCCCGAACCGCCATTGCCGATTGGATTCAACTGATTGCGCATGCAGCCGGCATTCTTGACCAATACAAATTCGGCAGAGGTAGCCGTCGGATGCGTTGCGACTCCGCATTGCCCGGTATTAGCCGTAACCGCTGGATCGCCGATCTGCCACAGAGCATCGGTAGATGACGCTGCCGTCACTTGTGGTTGCATCAGACCCAGCAACATTGCTAGTACGTGCATTCTTTGCTCCTTCGGACCCGATTCGTTGCCGCCGCCCTAGGCTGTCGCGGGTGCTTTCAAGGTGAGCCGAAGACAAGTGCGACCGGGTGACCCTCGACGGCAGGGATCGTACGAATCAACTTGTTGCTTCCGGCAGCGTATTCGGCGACGGTACTACTGTCAAGATTCGCGACGTACAGATTTCCGTTTGGATCGAAAGCTAGCGAGGTCGGTCCATCGAGGCCCTGTGTGATCGTGCGAACCGGCACCCTTCCCTCTCGCGGATAGACGACGATCTTCGTGGGTGAATCGACGACGTAAAGCTCGCCCGACGGTCCGAGTACCGAACCGTAGGGGCTGCCGCCGCTATTGAGCCCCCGACTTAGCTTCCGCGACGGTTTCGCGTGGCCGGGTGGATAGACGGTAATGGAGCCCCACCTTCGCTTGTTCCCGCCGCTAAAGTTTGTCACGAAGAGATTGCCGGAGCGATCGAGCGTCAACGCGTAGGGATAATCGACGCCGTTGTTGATGGTGCGGCTCGGCTCGGAGGCGCCCGTGGGAAAAACCGCAACGGTGCTAGACCCATAGTTGGCGACGTACAGATTTCCCGAGGCATCGAGTGTAATCGCGCAGGGGAAATAGACGCCCTGCGAGATCGTGCGCAGCAACGATCCGCTGCCATGGGCGTAGACGCTAATTGGATTGTTGTGATTGAAACATCCGCTTGCGACGTAGAGGTTCTGCGAGCGATCGAAGCCTAGCGAATAGTTCCACCCGTGGATGCCCTTCCGGATGGTAAGGAACGGATCCGCGGCGAGGGGAGCGTACACGGTGATGGCGCCGGTGTCACTGCGAGAGCCTATGCGGATAACATACAGGTTGTCGTAATAGTTCGCAACGTAGAGGTTGCCGTCTCGGTCGAAGGCTAGCGCCATAGGTGTCAGGACGCCGGCGGTGATCGTGCGAAGCACGGTGTTACTTCCCGGGCCGTAAACCGTGATCGTCGACTCAGAGCTATTCGCAGCGTACAGGTTGCCGCCTGAATCGAAGGCAATGGCTTGCGGGGCATCCAGGCCCGTCGCGATCGTGATCGTGCGCAACGGCTCTCCGCTGCCGGGCGCATAGACAACGATGTCGTTATGACGGGTATTCGCGACATACAAGTTGCCGGCGGAGTCGGTGGTGAGCGCCTCCGGGTCGTAAATCCCTTTCTTTATTATGTACGCCGGCGAGCCAGCTCCGCTCGCGTAGACCAGAACACGGCCCCGGCTATTGAAATTTTTCAATTGTCCCGAATAGAGATTGCCGGCCGCGTCGAAGGTTACGGTGCCTTCCGCGCCTTTTATCTTGCGAATGCGCTTCGCGCTGTGCCCCGCATAGACGTCGATGGAGCCGTTATTGTCGACGTATGCGTTGCCGCTGTGGTCGAACGCGACTTGCCCAGGCCCCTTGTAGCTCGTTTCGATGGTGCGATAGAGTTTTTCACTCTTCGGAGCGTAGAGGGTTAGGGTATTATGCGGCGTCGGCTCGAGGCAGTCTTGGCAGTTCGATACGTACAGATAGCCGGCGGCGTCAACGGCAATATCCAGCGGTGCCGCTACGCCTTGCTTGATCGTGCGTTCGATGGTTTTTGCTCCGGGCGCGTACGCATAGATAGCGCCGGCTTGGAAACTTGAGACGAAAAGTTCGCCGGACGGACCCAGCGCGATCGACCACTGCGTCTTTATCCCGGTCGCGATGGTGCGCATTGGTCTTGCTGCGCCTGGTGCATAGACGCTCACCCAGCCGCCCTTGCCGCCCGGCGCGTTGGCGACGAAGAGATTGCTCGAACGATCTTCGGCCACCGCGAACGGATTTGAGATGCCGTTGGTAATCTTGCGAACCGGCCGGTCGCGGCCTTGCTGGTAGACGAAGATCGCGTTGCTCGAAGCATTCGCGACGTAAAGG
>JBAVTZ010000203.1:0-4111 GCA_049696515.1 Candidatus Cybelea sp.
GGTTAACCAGGATCGAAAACTGGGTGCTCCTGATGCCGTGCGCCCGGAGCCGCCGATCGAACGCCCGGGTGATGGTGCGGCTGGCCCGGCGCGAGGCGAGGCACAGGCACGCATGGCAGGCGCGCAGGTCGGGTTCGCTATTGGGCTTCACAATATGTATATACACCTATTACGGCCGCGAGTTTCGCCGTCGGTTAGGCGATAGGGAATGCGTAGCCGACCGCGAGCTAGAGCTCGCCGACCTCCTGCAACGAGGCGCTGGCCGAGGGTCCGGCCATATGCACCGCTACACGCGCGGAACAGGGATCCAAGCTGGAGGCGCAAGCGATCAAGGCTTTGGTTCGCTCGACGATTTCTTCTACAGTCGAGCCGGTAATGATGGATCGCAATTCTGCGCACAAACCAACGAAGTGCCCGCCTTCAGGGCGAACGTAAACACGGAATGTCTCGTCGACATCGAGTCGGGACGTCATCACGTTCTGATTCTGCCCACGTTAGCGAATCGTGAAACGGCGCGCCGAGGGTTACTTACCCTTCTTGAAGCGTTTGCGATCCTCGTCGATCATCGCGAACGCTTTCTTTCTCGAGCACGTCCCTTCAAGTTGGATCTCATTCCCTTCGACGCTTGAGTACTCGACTAGGAATCGCTCGACACCCTCGATCGTATCCTTTGGGACGTCGTCCAATCGTTCGAAACTATCGGTCTTTAAGGTCACGCCGGGCTTACGCTTCGGACAGGCTACGAGGCGATTGTTGACAACGCCGTTCTGCTTGAGAAGAATGGCGCCGATTATTCGCACCTCGAGCAAACACCCCGAGAACGTGGGGGCGTCGTTGAGGACGAGAACGTCGGTCGGGTCGCCGTCATCGGCCAGTGTCTGTGGGATGAAGCCGTAGTCGTAGGGCCAAGCCAGCCCCTCCGCGAGCGTCAGCTTGAGCACCATGATCCCATACTGGGGTTCGAAGGCGTACTTATGCCGGGTTTGCGCCGGCGTTTCGATAACCGCGTGCACGAGCTTGGACTCGCTGCCGGGAACGTAGGCCGGAATTGCATCATAGTTTGTGGGGTTAATTGCCGCTTTAGCCACCCCGTATCTTTACCGCGTCTGCCTCAACGGCAAACGTCCGGCTGCCTAGCGTTGGCCAAGCGAGAGAGGGGGCGGCTCCTGCGGGGGCGCTCCTTCACCGCACCGCTGGCGAGACGGGCCCAGGAACCTGTCGGCCTTCGGGACTAGCAGCACCACTATGCGCTCCCCGATCCCAATCGCCGCCCGCAGTATTGCAGCTGCGATTTTAGCGATCGGCATGAGTGGATGCGGCGGCAGTGCGGCGACACCGGTCGCTTCGATGAACGCAGCCGACGGATGTTCGGCTTTAGGTCAATACGTTTCCGTGGGGGGAACCGCCGGTTTCAATTCGCTGGTTAGTCGCGACTTCACCACGGCGCTTCTTGCAACGGGGCACGTGAAACTCTACGAGCATGAGAACGCGATAGCAGCCGCCATAGCGAACAGCCCGCCCTCAAATCCGTACGCCATTCTCAATGCGATCGAGAAAATATTTAGTGGAACCGGACCGGGCGAGGCCGAGTTGGGTTTGGTCGGCCCGAATTACTTCACGCTTCCCGCCGGCGGCTATCCCGGCTACTATCAGTATCAGTACGTTGAAAGCGGTCTCAACCCCAACGCGGCCAACGTAAACGTTCCTTATGAGCCGCCATCGGCCATCGAGTTTAATCAAGCGAACGTGCACGCCTGGAAGATGTGGGTGCAAGCGGGCAGGTCAGTCGGAATCGATTCAATGGCTCCAATCGTCGCTCCAAACGCGGCATGGGAGGGGGGCAACCCAATCTTTCCGCATACGCGCCGCCAGTACTACGATCTGAACAGTTCGTTCTACCAACTGTCGCGGTTTGAGGCGTTGTACGGTGGAGGAATCGCGCTCGACGCTCCATCAGATTTTTTTCTGGCGGGTGGAAGTGGGCCAGGTTATCAGCGATTTATCGAGCAAGCGATCCAATGGGGGAATGCCCACGGCTTGCGAACCACCGTACTGGTCTCGCCTTATTTAAAGCGCGGCGCTTTCACCGAGGACACCAAGACGTTCGTGAGGATACTCGCGATCCACAACGCGGTTCCTAGCGAATGGGCGGTGGACGATTACGAAAATCTACATCCAAATGACGCGAAGGCTATGGGGCCCGATACGCTCGTGAACACGACGAGTGAGGTCGGCCTTTGGTTGGCCACTCATGCGCCGGTCTACGTGCAGGGTAGTGAGAATAAGACTGCCGGTGGGATAACCTGCCACCCTTCCTAGATCACAGTTGAACGGCGGGATGCGTTTAGAGGGGAAGTGTGGAGGAGCCGTTTTGCGAAATATTAGCTCGAGCATTTTAATGCTTGTCGTCCTCGCGGGCTGCAGGTCCGCGATGCAACCCAATCCCTCCGGTTTGGCCGCCGCCGCGCGCGGACTGTCGTGGGTGTCTCCCGATGCCAACCTGTCGAAGGAAGACCTCTTCTATGTCTCCGACAGCGGAGCCGATGCCGTCTACGTTTACCGATGGCGGACCGGTGAATTAAAGGGGACCTTGACCGGCTTCAACGGGGTCAACGGGCTGTGTGTCGATCGAGCGGGCGATATTTGGGTCACCAACGCGGGAGCCTCGGAGCTCGAAGAGTACGCCCACGGCGGTACGCAACCCATCGCAACCCTGACCGACCCAGGCGAATACCCTTTCACCTGCTCCGTCGATCCGAGAAGTGGAAATCTCGCCGTCACCAACGTCAGCGTGAGCGGCCCCAGCGGCAACGTTGGAGTCTACGCCGATGCGTCCGGTACTCCGGTGCCGTACACAGACTCGAAATTTTCTAGCTATTTTTCCTGCGCGTACGACGATAAGGGCAACCTCTTCGTGGACGGTATAGACAAGCGCAAACGCGTTGAGTTTGCCGAGCTTGCCCGCGGCAGCAAGACGATGACGAACATCGCGCTGCGCCACGTACCCTCGAAAATATATATTGCCGGCGGCGTTCAGTGGGACGGAAAGTACGTTGCCCTCGGCAGCCAGCTCTCGCCCGCGGCGATCTATCAGGTGCAGGTTTCAGGCACAAACGGAACGGTTGTCGGAACTACGCTCTTAAACCAATCGCAAATCGTGATCGGATTCTGGAAACAAGGCTCGAAAGTTATCGCACCGGACGCACTCGCAGGAGCGATCCGTTTCTACGATTACCCCGCAGGCGGCGATCCTACCAAGGTTCTTAGTCACTCGGGCGAGCCGGTTGGTGCCGTCGTCAGTAAGGGCTCTTAGTAGGAACCGCGCTCGAGATCTTCGAGGATGGTCCGCGCTTGCGTCGCCCATCCCAGAGCCGTGCGCGCGCGCAGCGACGTGACGCGCTGATCCATCGCGAGACAAGCCGCCCAGGGGCCGAGCGCAGCAGACGCTTCCTCCACGGGCCACGCGGTCGACGTTCCGTCCTTGCCTGCCCCTCGGCTCGCGGCTTGTGCGATCTCGAGTTGGGTGAACGTGGTTTCATCGGTCGCGTTGAAGACGTCACCGGGGCGGGCGTGTTCGAGCGCGAGCGCGTAGTGACGGCCTAAGTCGTCGACATCCACGACCGCCCAGCGATTCGAACCGTCGCCGATCGTGCGGGTGGTGCCGCTTTCGCGGGCCCACGCAGCGTACATCGCCGGCAAACCCTTGCCTTCACCAAAGACGTCGCCCGGCCGAATCACGACCGAACGAACGCCGCGGTTCGCTCCTTCCAACACGATCGCTTCGAGACGCGGCCGCGACGCGATGACCGGCGGCGGATTCGGCGGCGTCTGCTCGTCGGCAACGCGATCGCCGGTCGAGCCGTAATACCAAACGCCGCTGGTATAGAGCAATGCCTTGGACGAATCCGCGAGCGCGTCAACCAGCGCATGCAGCGCGGCGGCATTCACGGAATCTGCATCGGCCTCATTCAACTGCACCGCGTAAACGACCGCTTCGCTCGCGCGAGCGGCGCCCATGAGGCTCGCCGGATCGCGGACGTCGGCTGCTACCACGCCGTAGCCGGCCGACCGCAGTGCGTCGCGCGCCTTATCGCTGCGAGCGGTACCGGTG
>JBAVTZ010000204.1:0-21091 GCA_049696515.1 Candidatus Cybelea sp.
GCCCCAGTTCGCAAAGCCCGCGCGATCACGGCATTGCTGAAACCGGCCAAAAGCGCCTCTGCTCGCGGAACCCCGGGATGTTCGCGCACGTAGCCGATCAACGCTTCGGCCTTCTTCCCTTTGATCGCGCGTTCGCCTAAATCGAGCACCCGTACGCGATACTCGCTGGTGCGTGGATCGACCAAACGCCGCTCGCGCCGAAGCGCGCCTCCGCGCACCAGCGCTCCTACGTGTCGCAGCAACGTGCCGCGATCGCCTGTGCGCCGTGCTTCGGGATGGCGTAGAAGCTGCTCCAGCCCAAAGCCGTCGGTCAGTTCCTCCCAGACCAAACGCAGCAAACGGACCGGCACCGACGGAAAGCGCCGCGGATTCGGCTGCTCGGTGATGCGGACGAACGAATCCCGCATGCGTGGAATTGCATCGCTGAGGACGACGGCGCCGAGCGCTTCGCCGAGCGTACAGAGGTAATGCTCCGCGATAAACGTGGCGAGGTGAAGGCCGGTTTCATCGAAAGCCCGAGGGACGTTCAGTTGCTCGAGCACCGGCTTGAGCCGCTGCTCCGAAGACGCAACCTCGCGCACCGTTGAAACGACGAACGCCAGTACCTCGCGGCTTCCGAGTGCGACCCGGACCACATCGCCGACTCTGAGGTCCAAAGTGCCGGCGTCGTAGGTGAGGGGCAGGTCGAGTCGTGAGGAACGAACTACCGGTAGTGCATCAACGACGCGCACGAAATCTCTCAGGCGGCCGTTGCAGACGGCTCAGCACTGCGCGAACGCTCACAGCCGCGCACTCGACGCCGTACTCGACCTCCCCGATCGCGCGCGGCAACACGAACCGCAGGCGGCCGCCGCGCTTCTTCTTATCGCTGCGCATGGCTTCAAAAATTGCTTCCGGCGCTAAGGACGTCTGAATCGGCAAATCGAGCAGCGTCAGGAGCGCGAGCACGCGCAGGTGCTCGGCCTCGCTGAAGCGCCCCATTCGCAGCGCCAGCAGCCCGGCAGCGCGCAGGCCGAGCGCGACCGCTGCGCCGTGCGTGATTTCATAGTTCGAAGCACGTTCGATTGCGTGCGCAAAAGTGTGGCCGAGGTTGAGTATCTCGCGCTCGCCGCTCTCCAGCCGATCGTCCGCCACGGTCATCGTCTTTACTTTGATTGCAGCGGCGATGACCTCCGGCCAAGGCCACACCCGCAACGGATGCGCGCTAAGCTCCTCGAGAGTATCGAAAAACTCGCCCCCTTCAATGATTGCCGCCTTGACTATTTCGGCGAGCCCTTCCCGCAGAGCGCGGCCGGGCAACGTTGCTAACGCGGTCACTTGGCAAAAAACACCGACCGGGTCATGGAACGAGCCGGCCAAATTCTTGCCTTCCCGAAGGTTGACGCCGGTCTTGCCGCCGATCGCCGCGTCCACCATTGCCACCAGCGAAGTTGCAACATGAGCGTATCGAACGCCGCGCATGTAGGTCGCGGAGGCAAATCCGAAGAGATCGCTGGCCACGCCGCCTCCTACGCCGAGTACCAGGCTGGTGCGTTCGACGCGCGCGAGCGCCATCGCATCCAGCACACGCTCGAGCGTCGCCAGGCGTTTCCGCGATTCTCCGAGCCGCAGCGCGATCACCGGGGCTCGGCCGAGGCCGCCCGCGATTTCTGCTGCCACCGCGCGAACCTTACGATTGGCATCACACAGCACCAGGCTGGGCGCCCCCTGTTTTTCCAGAAACGTCGCTAGCTCGGCACGAAGGTCCGTGCCCACGACGATTGGATAACCGAGATCGTCATTGACCGCTGAACCCAACATCAGCGCCCTAACGCTCCAAGTTCAATCTTCTCCGTGCGCAACCACGTGATGATGTCGTCGATAACCTCCCGGCCGCTTAACCGATCGGCTTCAACGACGTGCTCCGCAGAGGCATAGAGCGGCATGCGGCGATCGTAAAGCTCTTTGATTGCTGCCAGCGACAGGTTTCCGGCGAGCAACGGCCGAGTCTGCCGGGTACGCTTCAGACGTGCCATTATCTGTTCGGGCGATGCTTTGATGAAGATTCGATAGGCGCGATTTCGCAGCAACTCCCGGTTTTCCTCAATCGTGAGTGCGCCACCGCCGAGCGCCACGACCCCCGCGATGTCGCTTTCGAGCACGCTGCTAATCGCTGCCCGCTCGTAGCGGCGAAACGCTGCTTCTCCCTCGTTGGAGAAGATTGCAGCCACCTCGCCGTGCTCGCGCACCACTAAGTCGTCGGTGTCGAAGAAAGCGCAGCCGAGCTTTCGCGCAAGCTTGCGCCCGATCGTGGATTTGCCTGATGCCATAAATCCCACCAACGCCAAATGGCGCTTCATTGCAGACTCGTGCCGGGTCCTCGCGTAAAGAGGCTGGCGGCGGCTTCACGGCTTCGACTCAGATTGTCCAAGGTCTCTTCCATCGAATCGCCGCCGTATTTCTCTAACAGCGGTTCCATCAGCGCCAGACGTACCATCGCTTCGCCGACGATTGCCGCCGCCGGAACCACGCAGACGTCGCTGCGCACGATCGTCGCCGGCGCGTCCGTACCCTGATGGAGGTTGACCGACGGTAGGGCTTTCATCAACGTTGGAATCGGCTTCACCGAGAGGCGCACCACGATCGGTTCGCCGTTGCTCATTCCACCCTCAATGCCACCCGCGCGGTTGCTGGGGCGCACCACTCCCTCACTGTCGAGCGCAAAGACGTCATGGGCTTCCGAGCCCGGGGTCGCCGCGACCTCGGCACCGAGGCCGATCTCGACCGCCTTGACGGTCTGCATACCCATCACCGCACCGGCGAGAATTCCGTCGAGCCGCTGACTCGGCTGCCGATTACTCCCAATGCCGATCGGCATGCCATCAACACGAACGACGAACTGCCCCCCAAGTGTATCGCCTGCACGTTTGGCCGCATCGATCGCGTCAATCATTGCCTGCGCGGCGCCGCGATGCGGGCATCGGACATCACTGCGCTCGACCTCCTCCTGATCCCACTCTTCGAGCTCCGGCGCCTCGATGCTGCCGATGCGCGTGACGTAGCTGCGCGTCGTAATGCCGAGTGCGGCCAGAAACTGCGCGCAGATCGCGCCGAGGCATACCCGCATTGCGGTCTCGCGCGCGCTAGCGCGTTCCAGTACGTTGCGCAAATCTCGTTGACCGTACTTCAAGGCGCCGGCATAGTCCGCGTGCCCCGGGCGCGGATTGGTGAGCGGGTCGCCTCCGCCGCTCATGGGATCCATCAAGGCACGAACCTTCGGCGTCAAGTAATCGCGATTGCGCACGATTACCGCGATCGGCGAACCGAGCGTCTGACCACCACGAAGGCCGGCGAGAAACTCCACTTCATCCCGCTCGATCTTCATGCGCGCGCTCCGCCCGTACCCGCCTTGGCGGCGCGCGAGGGTTGCGTTGATCGCTTCGACGTCCAAACGCAGATGCGCGGGAATCCCATCGAGAATCCCGACCAGCGCCGGACCGTGCGATTCGCCGGCCGTAAGATAGCGAAACATCAGGGCGCTTCCTTCGGCGCCGGCCTTTGCCGCTACTTTACTCCGTCAGCGTAGGCCGGATGGCATGCCTGCCGCAAATGCTCGATCGCCGCACGGTGTAGACGCGTGACGTGCCGTCGCGAATAACCGAGTCGCGCGGCTAGTTCGACGACGGTGATGCCGTCGAGATGAATCGAACGGACGATCTGCCGTTCCAACGGTGCCAGGCCCTGGAGGATCTTCTCGACGGTCAATCGATCCAATACATCCTCGATGCCGAACGGCGGCATGCAATGTTCCGAGTTGCGCAGCAACTCGAACGAGAGGACGCGATTGCTGGCGCGATACGCGCGTATCTCGCGCAGCTCTGCCGGCTTAGCGCCGATCAACCGTGTGATCTCGGCCTCTGCCGGCTCGCGCCCCAGTAACGCCCAGAGTTCTCGCTCGCCCGCAGCCCAACGCCGCTCTAGTTCGCGAACCCCTCGCGGTGCGCGCAAAACTCGCTCGCTGTCACGCACGTAGTGCATTAGTTCGCCAACGATTAGAAGCCATGCGTAGGCCTCAAATGGCGCCGTCTGCGCCTGATCGTAGCGATCGACCGCCTTGATCAAGCCGATCGCCCCCACCTGTTCGAGGTCTGATCGATCGAGGCCACGACGCATGAAGCGTCGCGCCGCTCGTCGAGTGAGGTACGAGTATTGGACGACCAGCCGCTCGCGCTCGAGTAGCCTTCCTGGCGTCGGCGGCGTCGTCGAGCACAGCCGGCGCGTCGTCGGGACGAGCCGTCCCAACGATGTTGTACGGAAGCGAAGAGCCACACCCACCCCCAGCTTCGTTCTGCAAAGACCCGTCGGCCACCGCGGACATCGGCACTTCCGGGTAACGGATTTATACTACGTCGTTATTGAAAGCGCAATATGCGCGAACCTAATTTTAACGCGCTGTCTCAGATGTCAAAAATCCGGGTACTAGCGATCTACGAAACGTGCAAGCCAGCGATCCCAGTCGAGAAGTAATTCGAAAGGCTGTTCCGTAAAGAACATCGTTGACTAAAGTAAGCCCACCGGGTGGCACGCTACTCCTGATATTCGTTAGCTAGTGTTGACCTTAGAGCGGGCGCAAGAATGGTGCGATATTGCAAGGAGACCAATCCGTTGAGAAAAAGCAATGGCAGTGAGGCCTGAGCAACGATCGCCGGTTCGGCGACCGAGACGGGGACGCGTGCCCCTGACCCGGCTCCAAAGCTCGGGGTCCGCGCACATTCTACAGCGTCGGGCACCCATTTCAAAGCGTCCGCGTCTCAGTTTTCGCTGAGTCCTCTGCCGAATCGCGTCCCCAAAACTTCGCGCGGCGTCTATGGCGTCTATATTGAGGGTTCGGTTTGCCCGGCGTCCTCTGTTGAGCCATTAGCACTATACAAAGCATAGTCTAAACGTATCTTCTTGAAGGGGAGACCGTCGACACGTGCCGGGGTTCTGCTAAGATGAACGCTGCAGAGCGCAAAAGGAGGATTGCCATGAAGCCTCGTCCCCGGACGATTTATTGGGCGCTAAGCGTTTGCGTAAGCCTTGTTACGGTTGCAGGGTGCGGGACCTTACAACCACCGATCGGAGCTTCGCCCGGGAGCTCACGAATAGTTGGTGCCGCCACGCACGTCCAGCGCGCATCGTCATGGATGTTGCCGGAGGCGAAAGGCGAAAATTTGATCTATGTTTCTGACATAGCAGAGGATAAGGTTTTCGTGCTTTCGTTCCCCGGAGGCAACTTGGTGGGACGCTCGACTTCTCCGATCTCCCCTGGGGGCTGTGTAGCGACAGCGTGGGGCATGTCTTTGTTACGCACTTTCCCTATCACGGCGGCCACGGTGTAGTCACCGAATACGACCATGGGGGTTCCACGCCGATTGCCAGGAGGAGTTTCCCGAATACGGAAGCCGGGACTTGCTCCGTTGATCCAACAAATCGTAATCTTGCGGTGACTGTGGGACCCGGGGCCGGCGGCAACCTCGTTTACATCTTTGCACTGCCGTTGAAGAAAAGCGCAAGTCCTCGCACTATAGCGGCGCCCCCAGCGGATGCGCTACCTTCCTCTACTTACGACAACCGCGGCAACCTTTTTCTCTCGCTTCAGGCCGACTACCCCTTAGGGAAGAATCTCCTTCTCGAACTTCCGGCCGGATCTAAAGCCAGTACATTCCTAACCATCCTACCACGTCGCGGCGCGGGGGGGTCTATCCAATGGCACGGCGCGTATCTCGCCGATCGCACTATCGGTGGCGAAGCTATTGAACACATAAAGGTTTTTGGGACGTTCGGCCAACTCGTGGGCGCTACGCAACTCGCGAGAGCGAAACATTTGTATTTTCCAGGCACGTTTTGGATCGAGGATCACGAAATCGTTGCGCCTTTTAAATGCCACCAATGCCAGCTCGTGAACAAGGTGGGTGTCTGGAGCTACCCAGAGGGGTCGCTGATCAAGATCATCGATCATTTTGGGGCAGCGTCGCTCGTCGGCATAACGATAAGCCGCGTTTTGAAATAGGCTCGGGCGAGGTTCATAACGTCGCGCGTTGGGCCCACCTACGCTCTCGAACTTCGGTTTCCAGACTTGCAGCCTGTTTATCGGCCACCGACCGACCACTACGACTCGGATCCAGCGATGGCATTTACCGGTTGCACAGCAATCCATTCGGGGACAATGACTGACGTTCGCAATGCTGGTGTAGCTGCACCGCTAACCACGGCTTCGCGATTCGCGAGAATGATCCACGCCGCAGCGCCGCCGCGAACCTCGTGCGAGGCGAGCGATCGCCGAGGGGCATCCCCGCAATCGCAGGTCGGCGCGCGAGCATCCGCCCCACTGGGAGGCTTTGCGGAAGCTGGCTGAGAGGGCGCCTCGCTAGGCCGGCGCGCGGGCGTAGCGAACGTAATCACCTCCCGATCCATTCGGGCTTCAGGAGGGCGCCGTATGCGTATCGTAACTGCGAATCTCTACGCGTTGAGCAGCATCGCCGCAACGTTGCTTGCAGGGTGCGGCGGCGGGATTCCTAACAGTACTTCGCCTCCTGGCCTCGCGCCTGGAGCGCTCGCTCGAGGTAACGCGAGCGGAGCGCTTCTCTATGTTTCGTCGGACGCGACGGACAACGTATATGTGTTCACGTATCCGGGTGGCGTGCTGAAGCAAACGCTGACGGGTTTCCTCTTCCCCCAGGGCGAGTGCGTCGACGCTAAGGGTGATGTGTTCGTTACCGACGCCGCAGCCGCTGACATCGTCAAGTACGCGCACGGCGGTAACGCCCCGATCGCGACGCTGAAAGACCCGGGGAATTGGCCGTTCGATTGCACCGTCGATCCAACGACAGGCAACCTTGCGGTAACAAACGCCGGTAACGACGAGGGAGGCGGCGATGTGGTGCTCTACGCTCATGCCCGCGGCACGGTCAAGGATACCTACACCGACGCTCAGATCAACGACATGTGGTTTTGCGCCTACGACAGCGAGGGCAATCTGTTTGTCGATGGAGATCTCGACAGCGGCACCCCCGTGTTCGCCGAGCTTCCGCGTGGTGCCAAGACGTTTACGGATCTGACGCTCGATCGCACGTTTGGAACGCCCGGGCCCATGCAATGGGACGGCGCGTACTTGGCTATCGGAGACCAGAATGCTACGACCATTTACCGCTTTGCAATCAGCGGTTCAAAAGGAACGGTGAAAGACGCAGTGCACCTCGACCACGCCCAGTGGCTCGTGCAGTTTTGGATCGACGGGTCAGGGGTGGCCGCCGCTACCGGCTCCTTACACGAATGGGCAGGCATTTGGAAGTATCCAGCGGGCGGCAAGCCGATTGATAAGAACAAAAATCTGTGTAGGCCGAACTACTGTGTGTCGTTCGGCGCTACAGTCAGCAATTAAGTAAGAGGCCACACTTCCAAGGCCGCCCACGGTCGGCAATGCTCGGCCGAACGGCGCGCCTGACACTTGGCGTCTGCGCGATTTCGTTCGCGTGGGCGCAAATCGTCTATCTTCAGTACACGGCGAGCTTGGTTCCGACGTGGATCTCGCCGACGCGATCTTTTGGACGATACTCACGACGGTCGCGTTCGGACTCGCGGCTGTCGCCATTCTTATCAATCGCCAAGCACGTCTTGCGATGCGCCTGATGGCCCTAATGTTGACACTCTTCGGCGCGTTGGTGTGGCTCCTGCGGATCGTAGCTCACCCCGGACTGCTCTCCGATTGGAGCGAATTCAGCGCGAACTACCTGATGGCGGCGGCCTCCTGGCTGGTGGCCGACGTGAGGGCTTTCTGAATCTCTGCGCGTCAACGCACTCCGGGACGACGTTGCAAAGTCGACAAAAGCCGGGTGCAGGAGTTCGCGCGACGAGGTAGCTAGTTTGCAGCAATGCGCCGTCTCCTTGCGCCGTTCCGTGCGTTAACGCTTTGCGCGAGGCGCTGAGCCTCAGGTGCGTATGAAGGCTGGGCGAGCGCTACTGCTGGTGGCGCTGGGGCTTCTCGCGATTGGCGCGCTCCGCGATCTCGCCCGTCTCGGTGACGCGCTTCCGTGGAACCAGCTCTACGATTTTCAAGACTTCTACTGCGCCGGCGAAGCACTCGACCAGGGCGCGGACCCTTACCGCTACGAGCCCTTGCATCGTTGCGAGCACCGCATCAATCAAACGGAGGCTTATCGCCGAGACCCGCGGCGCGTGGTCCCAGCGCCGCTTCCGCCGTATGACTTTCCACCCTTCATGCTTGCGGCACGTCTGGGCGTTCCGGCCGCGCGCGCAATCGATACCATCGCCATTGTGGCGGCTATCGTCGCTTCCGTTTGGGGCTTGAGCCTGCTGGACATCCCAATCGACGTAGCGGCGCTGACGCTCGTCCTGCCCGCCGGATACCTTTTGCTTAGCGCCGGCCAAGTCGTTCCATTTGCGCTCACGGCGCTTGTTTTCTGCGGCGTAGCGCTTGCGCATCGTCGTTATGCCGCCGCGGGCATCCTGGCGGCACTAACCTTGATCGAGCCCCATCTCGGTTTGCCGGTCTGCGTGGCATTGCTGCTGTGGGTGAACCAAAGCCGTCTCTATATCATCGCCTGTGGTCTTCTCTTGGCAGTCGTTGCCGTGCTAACCGTCGGTTTCGGCGGCGTCGCGGAATATATCGGGGGCGTTCTGCCAGCGCAGGCCGCGGCCGAGACCGGATATGTGTATCAATACAGCCTCACGTATTTGCTGCACAGCTTTGGCTCGCCGGCGCCGGTCGCGCTGATTCTGGGCGAGCTGTCGTATATCGCTTCGCTCGCGTTGGGAGTCTGGCTCGGGCAGCGACTTAGTGCCGTGCTCGGTCGACGCGAACTGCTCGCCTATCTGCCCGCGGCATGCAGCATCGTCGGCGGCCCATACGTCCACATGGTGGACCTGCCGTTTGCGATCCCCGCGGCGCTCGTGCTAGCGACCCATCTGCGCGGTAATCTCAAAAACATTGCCGTGCCAGCGCTTTGCCTGCTCGCGGTTCCCTGGATCGCCGTCTGGATTACCAAAAAACTCTTTCTCGCGAGTCTCTTCGTCGTTGCGGCCCTCCTGCTTCGGCTGCAGGCGGATGCTTTCGTTTCCGTCGGAACGTTCGCTTCGATCGCTGCTGCAATCTATCTCGTCGAACTCGTGCCGCCTGCAGCGCTCGCAGCGAGGATCACGCAGTCCTTCTCTCCCACCGACTTAGCTGAGCAGGCTTGGCGCGCGTACGTCGCACGACTCCCGAGGACGGAGTTCACCTGGTTTATCATCAAGCTCCCGACCTGGGCGGCGTTGATCGGCATTCTGGCAGCCTCGGTTGGCGCGCTTCGCGAGCGAGCTACGCGACGGGAGCCATGAGCCGGCCCGATCGGCTCCGCCAACTCATTGTGGTGGGGGTCCTCGTCATCTTAGCCCTTGCGGCTTTGCGCGATCTGAGCCGCCTGGGAGCGGGGCTCCCGTGGCGGACCATGGATGAGTTTGCCGACTTCTACTGTGCCGGCTCTGCGCTGAACCACCGCGCGAGCCCGTATACCTACGAGCCCCTGCGCACTTGCGAACATCTCGTCAATAGCGGTACGAACTTCCGTGGCAAGCTCTTTGCAAGCAATCCCGGAATCGCCGTTCCCGCTCCGCAGCCGCCCTATGATTTTGTGGCGTTCATGGCGCTGGCCCGGCTGCCGATCGCGACTGCTCGCCGCATTGATGCGTTCGCGATCGTCGCCTCGGTAGTGCTCTGCGCCATAGCGCTCGCGGGCATGGGCGTCCCGCTCGACGTCGCCGCCGCCGCTCTGTTGCTGTCGACCGGATTCGTCGAGCTGAACACCGCACAGATCGTTCCGTTTGCGTTGCTCGCGTTCGTTCTTGGCGGTCTTGCGCTGGCGCGCCGCCGCGAGGCCCTGGCCGGAGTACTGGCCGCGCTTACCGCGATCGAACCGACGGTCGGGGTTCCGGTCATCGTCGCGACGCTGCTGTTTGTTCCCCGCGCGCGCATCGCGGTCACCGTAACCACTCTACTTCTTATACTCGCAGCCGTGGCGGTGGTCGGCGCGCGCAGCGCCGTCGAATACCTGACTCTCGTGCTTCCAGCGCACGCCGGCTCCGAGATCCGGTTTCCGTTTCAATATAGCCTTACCTACGCGCTAGCGTCTGCCGGACTCGCGCCGGCCGTCGCCCGGTTCGCTGGAACGCTCTCGTATTTCATTCTCTTCGCAATCGGACTAATGCTCGCACCGCGCTTGCAGCGAGCCTTGGGAAGACGCGAGCTGCTGATCTTCATTCCCGCACTCTGTGCCGTGATCGCGGGAGCGTTTCTGCATCAGGAGGAGCTCTGCTTCGCGCTGCCCGCTATTCTGGTCTTGGCGGTCGCGACCCAAGGACCAATCAGAAGTGTTTTCGCGATTGCCGTGTGCGTGTTGTCCATTCCGTGGCTCCTCGTCTGGGGTGAGAAGCAGCTCCTGCTCGCCGCCATTTTCGTCTGCGCGGTGATCTTGCTGCGGCTCCGTATCGACCTGAGGGTCGCGCTCGTGACGCTGTGCGCGCTCGCAGCGACGATGTATCTTTTCGAACTTGCACCGCCGCACTTGCCCATTCCGGCGCAAATCGAGCGCGTTTACGCTCCACACGAGCTCGCGCAGCGGGAGTGGCGCAACTACACCGACCAGCGCAGTACGCGCGATTTTCTTTGGCTTGCGATCAAGATCCCGACCTGGCTGGCGCTGCTTGCCGCCCTGGCGATTGCCGCCCGTTTGGCGCGCGGGCCGAGTCAGTCCGCGATTGCCGAAGGCAGGCTCGAAGTTTCGACTTCTCGACGCATCTGAAGCCAGCCGCGAAAGTTGGCGTGAAACCCCGTATCTGCCACAGGCGTCGCGACATGCTCGAACGGACTCAAATGGCGATCGCTCTTGAGGCGCTCGTAGAGTTCCAGGTCCTTCTCGATCTCTCGTTTACCTTCGTGCGTTAGGTATGAGATCCGCGCGCAGCGTGCGGCCGAAATCCGCCGGCGCGTCTCCACGTCTAACGCCGCCTCGTCGGGTTGCAGCAGAGGCGTATGCCATTGGCCGTAGCCGATCGCCTGCGGCGTACTGCGTTCGATCACCTCGCGCATAAGAAGCGCGGCTGCTCGAATCTCCGGCTGCGCGTTTGGCGCGCATCGCAGTTCAAAGAAGTTCTCCCACTCGGTCGCGGTCACGATCACAGTGTGCCAGAGAAACGGCTCCAGAATCCGGTTCAGCTCTTGTTTATGCACGTTCAGCTCGAGCAATCGCCGGGCGTGCGCCACTGCATCGTCGCGCGCCGCAAGCCAAACGCGCTTGGCTTCCTCGGTGGATTCGCCGTCGAGAACATCACTAGCAGACATCCCCGCCTTATTCCGGCCCCACTCCAACGGTAGTGCGGGATCGCTTTGGGTGCGTTCAATCAGTTTTGATGTCGGAACGGCCCTCGAGCTCGCGGAATTTCTGGAAAGGCTCCTGTGCGTGTTAAATTCGGCTAAGACAAAACGCGGGAAGGTCACCTCGAGTGTGGTAAGCCGAACTCCGGCCGGGCTAACGGAGTCCAGCAACACACGCGCGCTATACGCCACGGAACGAAACCTTGTGCCGGTCGGAGGCCCTTCTAGCCGCGATAACGCAGGAAGGCTGGCACGTCGATGTCGTCCATCGTCACCGGAGCAACTGCGTCCAACCTTCCGGTTTCGAAGGCGTATCCGCCGGGCGCTCCGCGATAGCCGCGGCGCGAACCAAAACCGGCCGCCAGAACCGTCACACGTACCTTCCCGGACATGGTTGGGTCGATCGACGCGCCGAAGATGATCTGCGCCTCCGAATCCACCGCGCGGCTGATCATTTCAGCCGCCTCGTTGACTTCGTACATCGCCATGTCGGGGCCGCCGGTAATGTTGAAAATGACGCCGTGCGCTCCTTCGACCGTCGTTTCGAGCAGGGGCGAAGCAATCGCCTTTTGAGCGGCGTCGGCCGCGCGGTGTTCGCCGCTACCTTCGCCGATGCCCATCATTGCCGATCCGGCATCGGTCATGATTGTCTTGACGTCGGCAAAATCCAAGTTAATCAGCCCAGGCTGAGTGATGAGATCGCTGATGCCGGCAATACCCTGGCGCAAGATGTCGTCGGCATAGGAAAACGCCTCGTTGAGCGGAGTCTTCTTCTCAATGACCTGCAGGATGCGCTCGTTCGGAATCGTGATCAGGGTGTCGACCTTCGCTTCGAGTTCGGCGATGCCGTTCTCAGCAATTTGCATACGCTTTTTGCCCTCGAATGCAAATGGCTTGGTCACGACTGCGATCGTCAGCGCGCCCGATTCACGCGCCATTTCTGCAATCACCGGCGATGCGCCGGTACCCGTGCCGCCGCCCATGCCGGCAGTGAGAAAGACCAGGTCGGCGCCTTCTAGGATCAACGCGAGGTCCTCGCGCGAAGCTTCGGCGGCCTCGCGTCCCAACGTTGGGTTAGAGCCTGCGCCGAGACCTCGCGTTTGACTCCCTCCAACGTGGACGCGGTTTTCCGTCAACGAGCCACGCAACGCCTGGACGTCGGAGTTAACCGCAAAGAAATCGACTCCGGCGAGGCCCGCGGCGACCATTCGATTCACGGCATTGCAGCCACCGCCGCCGATGCCGATCACCTTGATCGTCGCTGCGTGCTCGGGCTCAGATACGGAACGTCGTACATCGGCCATTTGCTTCGGGTTCCTCCGTCAAAAAGTAGTTGTAGGAGCTACGACCACAGGTCTGCCAGCCATCGCTGGACTCGAGCTAGCGTTGCGCCGCCGCGCCGTCCGATGCGCAGCGCATCTTCACGATCCCCGTTCGCCCCGAAGAGCACGAGTCCCAAGGCAGTCGCGTACTGCGGAGCGGTCATCGCGTCGGTCAGCCCCCCGATTCGGTTGGCCGCGCCAATCCTAACCGGCAGGCCAAAGACATCTTCGGCGATGGGTTCGATATTGGGGAGCAACGCACCGCCGCCGGTCAGCACGACTTCCCCGAGCACTAAGTCGCGGGGCACGTTCTCGACGATCTTCTGCCGCGCCATCCGGAGCGTCTCCACGACCCGCGGCACTACGATTTGCCGCAGTTCGGCGGTCGTGTGTTCTTTGGTTGCGCGGCCATCCAAGGTCTTTACGGCAAAGGTCCCGCCATTCTCTCCCGCGCCTTGGCGTTTTTTCACTCCTTCGGCTTCCGCCAGGGTGGTCTTGAGGCCCAGCGAGATGTCGCTGGTGAGGACGTTTCCGCCCACTGGGATGGTCGCGGTATAAATCGCGCTCCCTAAGGAATAGACCGCAATGTCGGTCGTACCTCCGCCAATATCCAGGAGCACGACCCCGACCTGCTTCTCCTCTTGTAAGAGCGTGGCGGCCGAGCTGGCGAGCGGCTCAAAAACAACTCCGAGGCTCTCCAGCCCGGCACGCTGGACGCACTTGAGCACATTGGTAATGAAGCTCGTGCTTCCGGTGACGATGTGCGTATCTACTTCCAGCCGTCCGCCGGCCATACCGACGGGATCGCTCACGCCTTCTTGGCCGTCCACCGTGAAATAGCGTGGAAGCGCGTGGATGATCTGACGATCGCTGGGCAGATTGATGATCTTGCTAGCGTCGATCACGCGGCGCACGTCGCCTGAGGTTACTTCCCTATCCTCGCCGGAGACGGCAACGACTGCGCGATTATTCGTGCTGCGAATATGTTCGCCGGTAATTCCAACGAAGACGTCACTGAAATGGACCCCGGCCATGCGCTCGGCCCTCTCGGTCGCGGCTTCGATCGACTTGATCGTCTCCTCGAGATCCACCACGACACCTTTGCGCATTCCCAGCGACGGCGCTTCACCGACGCCGACGATTTCGAGCCCGGTCGGCGCGTTGAGCGCAACGACCGTGCAAGTTTTGGTCGTTCCGATATCGAGCCCGCAAACGGTCTCGTGTTTCATCCGCTCCGTTCACCTGTATAGGAGAAATAGCCGGTATTCACCACGACATATTGTGGTTGAACCGCTCGAATCCCTACAAGCGATGGCCGGGCACGAGCAGGATTCGCAAGGTTGGCGAGTGCTCCGCCATCTCCTTGCGGACAGCGTAGCCGATGATGAGGAGAAACTGTGCATGGCTTGGCGGGCGGTACAACCATAGCGACGCAAGGACTCATCAAAAAAAACTCAAAGATGGGCGCTAGCAACGTGGCCTCGCGCTAACATGCGAGCCGAACGCCTGCAATATGCTTTGTTAACCGCACAATTTTAGGACTTGGAGCCCGCGCTGTGAATCGTAAGCTTTCGCTCGTTGCCCTCTGCCTCGGATGCCTACTGCCGATCTGCGCTCGCGCTGCGAACGTGAATCCGGCGACCATTCCGGACGGCACCTATACCGTCAAGGTCGAGAAGGTTATCGATCCCCAACACGTGCAGGTGTTGATGGACAATGGTTCCGAGGCAGTCCTACCTGCTGGTCGCGCAACCGTAGACTTCTCCAAGGTTCAGGCGAACGACCAGCTCAAACTTTCCCTCATCAAGGGGACGGTCATGGTTTACGCCGACTTGACCACCCACTAGGCATTCGCGCTGCTCGGCCCCTCATCGATAGATGAGCACCGGCGTTGCCGGTGCCCGTAAGTCGATCGCGGCCACGCGCCGACGGTCGTGGACGATCTGCGCAAGAATCGCCTGCGCCAGCCCAAGCTTGCGGTCGAGATCGGCTTCGCTGCCCAGCAGCAGACGCAGCCCTCCCGGGAGTGTGACGACCAAACCCCCGAAGCGATCGAGCGAAAGTTCGAGCGGCTCGATTCGTTTAGCTGCCATTGCATCGTAGGCGTCGCGCAGCGAGACCGCGTCGCGGGTCGTCGCGAACCTACCCATCGCTAAATCGAGCCCGGGCTTTACCACAAAGACGGGTCTCGTGTCGGCGTCCGCTTCGGCGTCGCCCGCGGGCGCCAGAACGCGGAGCGCACGATCGACCACCACCGCGTCGTCTCCGCTGCGAAGGATCGCGAAGGGCACGCGTTCGTGGACTTCAATCGCGATTGCCGAGGGAGGGAGGCGGTGAATCGAGGCCGTCGCGATATACGGAATGGCTTCAATCCGTGCCTCGATCGCGCCGGTGTTTTGCAGCCAGATACTCTCGTGGGAAGCGATTGCGGCTCGAGACAGGATCTGGCCGCTCGACACACGCTGGTTGCCGGTAACGTCGATTACCTGCGGATCGAATCCCGGCCATAACGCCGCGACCACCAACGCGGTTACAACGGCCGCGCCGCCAAGCGCAATCGGCATCCAAAAAGGTCGGATGCGCGCCGCCGCCGAGCGCTTACGCCTGCGCGCACTCACTGGCTACTCTTCACGCCAGGACGTACTTTTCGATCGCCTCTGCAACCCCGTCGTGAGCGAGATCGCCGACTACCGCGTCGGCGATTGCTTGCAGCTCGGCAGGTGCGGACCCCATCGCGATCGCGAAACCGGCGGCTTCCAGCAGCGGCGCATCGTTCCAGGAATCGCCGATCGCAATCGTCTCCTCCATCCCCACTCCAAGCCGGGCCGCCACAAAGCGCAGGGCCGTGCCTTTGTCAACCTTTAGATCGAGCAACTCGACGAACTCCGGCAGACTGCGCGTGACATATGCCCGGCCGGCAAAACGCTCGCGTAACTCGCCGAAGTAGCGCTCCGCGACCGAAGCGTCCGCAACGACGACCGCCTTGGTCGCCGGGCTGTAGGCGAAAGCTTCGCGCAATGACGGCACGATCACCGGCTCGGCCATCGCCAGCGACGCATAAAGATCGGAAAAACGGTTCCGCGCTTCGCAGTAGTACTCGTCGTTCCGGTAGAGCTGCAGGTGCATGCGATCGCGTTCGGTGACCCCAATGAGCTCGCTGACGAGGTCGCTCCCAAGCGCCGCGTGGGCCAGCACTTCGTCCGTCATCGGATCGATGATCGCGGCACCCTGATAACAGATGAGCGGCGCTTCGAAACCTAGCTCCCGTGCAAAGGGCAGCGTCGCGCGATACATTCGCCCGGTTACCAGACATCCGGCCGCCCCCGCTCGTTGCATGCGGGCGATCGTTTCGCGGACCATCTCTGATATCACGAGGTTGGGACCGATCAGCGTACCATCCACGTCGAAGGCTACAAGCTTACCTCTCAACTGCCGTATCTCATCCGAGCGGTTTGGGCGTGTTGTGGAAGCCCCTCGAACTCGGCTAGGAGCGCCAACAACGGCGCGTCAGAGGCTATTCGCTCGGGGCTGTTCTCAACCACGCTGAAGCTTCGGGTAAATTCCTCCAACGATAGGCTCGATGCAAAGCGCGCGGTACCCGAGGTGGGAACGACGTGATTGGTACCGGCGAGATATTCGCCGGTCACAAGCGGCGTCAAATCGCCGACGAAAACCGTTCCTGCGGCGAAAACCCGGTCGAGGTAGGCCGATGCATCGCGAACCTGGAGCGACAAGTATGCCGGAGCAAATCGGTTGAGCACGTCGAACAGCTCGTCGCGGGTGCTCGCCGCGATTAGGCGGCAGTAGGTTGCAATTGCGTTCCCGAGTTCACCCTGCTGCGGCGTTCCGAGATCCAGCGTATCGATCAGCTGTGCGACGGCCTCCAGCAACGGCCGCGATTCCGAAAGGACTGCCAGACGAGTTACCCCAGGCCTTTCGGCCAATGCCAGCAACTCGCCAACGACGTACTCGCTATTCGCGCCGTCGTCTGCGAGCACGAGTACTTCCGCGGGACCGGCTAATGCGTCGACGCCGCATCGGCCGAACACCTGCCGCTTCGCTTCGGTCGTCCATATGCCGCCGCGTCCGACGACCTTCTCAACCGGCGCAATCGATTCCGTTCCGAAGGCTGCCGCCGCGATCGCCTGCGCACCGCCAACCGCATACAACTCATCCACGCCGCAGAGCGCACATGCAAAAAGCAGCGACGGCGGTATACCGTCGCGGCCCACAGGCGAAAAAACCGCCACGCGCCCGACACCCGCGATCTTCGCCGGGACCGCGCCCATCAAAACAGCCGAGCCCGCTCCGCCTTGGCGCACGTAGATGGCAACCGAACCCAACGGTCGCCGCTGAACGGCGTACCGCGAGCCATCCTCTTCCACGAACGCGATATCCGGCAGCCGCTGTCGCCGGTGGAACCGGGCGATGCGTTCTTTGGCCAGCTCCAACGCCGCGCCAATCTCGCTCGGCACGAGCCCTCGAGCGCTTTCGAGCATCGGAATCGGTGCGCGCAACCTCGACAAATCGAAGGATTCGTCGTCAAAACGCCGCGCAAATTCGAGCACCGCAGCATCGCCGCGAGTGCGCACTTCGGCGATCAACTCCGCGACTTCTCTGACCACCGTTTGAGGAGCGATCCAACCTGCATCGAGCATGCCCGCCAAGGCGGTTTTGTCGGAAGCCGAAACGACGTTCATCCGTACGCGTCCAACCTGTCCTCACGCACCCCTTGCGGAGCAAAGATGCGCTCCAGTTCGCTGCGCACGCGGGCGTCGCCGGCGATGGCGCGGGCGACGCGCTGCGAACGGCCCTGCACGTGCATCACTACCGGCACTTCGCCGGGCCACTCGTCGATCAATCGGGCCAGCCGATCGATCTGGTCGCGGTGCGTCACGTTGACGTGCCAGCCGCGCACGTTGCCGCCATAAGCAACGACCGCGGGCGGCTCAAAAAGCGTCACTTCGTTCGCCGCCACGGAAATCTCGACGCGCGGCTCGTCGCCCGGCGAGGCGCTTGGGCGCTCTCGCAATCGAACACGGCCCTTAACGATCAAGATCGCGTCGTTTTCGAAAAGGTGCTGCACTTGCGCGAATACCTTCGAGAACAGGATCACGTCGCAAACCCCGGTTGTGTCCTCGAGCTGCGCGATCAACAGTTGCTGGCCCGCCTTGGTCAGGGTTCGGCGAACGGCGGTCACGGTACCCGCGACGGTGACCGCAGCGTCGTCTTGAACGTTCTGCAAATCTTTGATCGGCATTGCTCCGGCGCGCGTCAGCAGGGGCGCAATCTCCGAAAGCGGGTGACCCGAAACGAAGATGCCCAGCGTTTCCCGCTCCCAAGAAAGCATCTCGCGGCTCGTCGGCGCGGCCACATTGGGAAGCTTTGGGGCGAAGGTAGGCATCTGCGTGCTCGACTCCCCGAAGAGCGAGACTTGGCCCAGCTCGGCGTCGCGCGTCGTCCGCGCTGCCAGCTCGAGTGCCGTGTCGAGTGCGGCCAGCTTTTGCGCTCGATTCCCAGGCACGCCGTCGAGCGCCCCGCACTTGATCAACGCTTCGAAGACGCGACGATTGACCTGCTTCGCATCGACACGTTGGGCCAAATCGAACAGATCGGAGAATCGCCCATCGCGCACTCGCGCCTCGATGATGCTGCCGACCGCCGCTTCGCCGGCGCCCTTTACCGCCGCCAGTCCAAAGCGGATCGCGTTTCCCACAACCGCAAAGTCGGTCAGCGATTCGTTAACGTCCGGGGGCAACACATCGATGCCGATATGCTTTGCTTCCTCGATATATTCGACGAGTTTATCGGTCTTATCTTTAACCGACGTCATCAGTGCGGTTAAATATTGCAGCGGATGGTTCGCCTTCAGATAAGCGGTCTGATAGGCGATCCACGCATACGCGGCCGCATGAGATTTGTTGAAACCGTACCCAGCAAAAGGCTCGATGAAGTGAAAGATTCGCTCGGCCAAGTTCCGGTCGATTCCGGAAGTTGCAAGCGCGCCGGCGATGAACTTCTCTTCGTAAAGCGGAATCTTCTCCTTCTGCTTCTTACCGATGACCTTGCGCAGCTCGTCGGCTTCGCTCATCGAGAAGCCGGCGATCTCCCGAGCCATCTGCATCGCTTGCTCCTGATAGACCGCCGTCCCGTACGTCTCGGCGAGAATTGGTTCGAGCTTCGGATGCAGGTATTGAGCCTTCGACCGGCCGTGTTTGTTGTTGATGTATTGGGGAATCCAATCCATCGGGCCGGGGCGATAGAGCGCGACCAAGGCGACGATATCTTCGAATCGCGAGGGTTGCAGCTCGGCGCAAACCCGCTTCATCCCTTCCGACTCGAGTTGGAAGACGCCCATCGTTTCGCCGCGGCCCAGCATCTCGTAGGTCTTCCCATCATGTAGCGGGATTTTCGCGAGGTCGAACTCCGAATCGACGGTGCGGCGAATCTCCTTCACGGCGTTCTCCATCACCGTTAGGTTTCGCAGCCCGAGAAAGTCCATCTTGAGCAGGCCGATCCGCTCGATCCAATTCATGTCATATTGCGTGTTGATACCGCCGTCGCCAAATCGGACCAGCGGCGTGTAATCAGTCAGCGGCCCAGCCGAAATGACGACACCCGCGGCATGGGTGCTCGCGTTGCGCGCTAGGCCCTCGATCTCTTTGGCGGTATCGAGCAACTTACGTATCTCAGGGCGCGTCAGGTAGAGCGATTTCAGCTCCGGGATCTGCTCGAGGGCACGTGAGATCGAAAGGCCGCCCGGACCCGAAGGGATTAGCTTTGCAACCCGGTCGACGTCAGGCAACGGCACGCCAAGCGCGCGGCCGGCGTCTCGGATTGCAGCCCGCGCCGCCATCGTCCCAAAGGTGACGATCTGCGCGACCCGGTCTTTTCCGTACTTTTGAGTAACGTAATCGATAACCTCATCGCGTCGCTCAACGCAGAAATCCGTGTCGATATCGGGCATCGAGATGCGCTCCGGATTGAGAAAGCGCTCGAAAACGAGATTGAAACGCAACGGATCCAGATCGGTGATCTTCAAACAATAGGCCACCAGCGATCCAACCGCCGAGCCGCGCCCGGGGCCAACCGGAATCCCGTGGTCGCGCGCGTATTTGATGAAGTCCCAAACGATCAGGAAGTACGAGGAGAAGCCCATTTTGGTGAGCACTCCGAGCTCGTATTCGAGTCGAGCGCGCAGTGCGACATCGCTACCGACGCGCTCCTCGCCGTAGCGCTCACGCAAGCCCAGTTCGCAAATTTCGCGAAGATACTCGGCGTCGCTCTTCTCATTCCCGCCGGCGTCCTTCGGCACCGGATATTGCGGAAGATGGAAGATCTTCTCCGGTATGCGAATGTCCACGCGGTTCGCGATCTCGACCGTGTTCTGGCAGGCCTCGGGCAGGTCGCTCCACAGCGCTCGCATCTCCTCCGCGGACTTCAGATAGAACTGATCGGAGTAGAAACGCATCCGGTTGGTATCCGATACGGTCTTGCCGGTGCCGATGCAAAGGAGTACGTCGTGGGCCGAAGCGTCCTTCTGTTCGAGGTAATGTGAGTCGTTCGTCGCGACGACCCGTACTCCAAGCTCGCGTGCAACCCGAACTAGCCCCTCGTTAATGCCTTCCTGCTCCGGCATGCCATGGCGCATCACCTCAATGTAGAAGCGGTCGCCGAAGATCTCGCGGTAGGTTTTAGCATTGCGCAACGCGCCGGCGTAGTCGTCCTTCAGGAGCGGCGCGGCAACCAACCCGGACATGCAGCCCGATAGCGCGATCAGTCCGTCGTTGTGCTTGGCGAGCAACTCGAGATCGATGCGCGGCTTGTAATAGTAACCCTCCAAGAAGCCCTTCGAGACCAGCGCGATCAGGTTGCGGTATCCAATCAGGTCGGCCGCGAGCAGCGTTACGTGAGCTTCCTCCCGAGCCGTCCGGTCGAGGCGTCCGCGGGGGGCCAAATAAGCTTCGCACCCCAGAATCGGAGTCAGTCCCAGCTCTCTCGCCGCGTAATAGAACTCCATGGCGCCATACATAACGCCATGGTCGGTCAACGCTACGGCCGTTGCGCCGGACTCGGCGGCTCTGCGGCAGAGCCGATCGATCCGGCACGCGCCGTCGAGGAGCGAGTATTCCGAGTGTACGTGCAGGTGGACGAACTGATTCACGGGTGCTTCCCGGGACCTCCATCCCGCTGCGAAGAGTACACCCCGAGGTTTACCGTAACCGGCGGGAACGAACCTGCGTTCTCGCGGAGAAGCCCTGCTGCGATTTGACGGACGACCGCGCCCACGCCACTAATCCACAGACGAATCGTTCAGCAACTCGACCTCGGCCTGCTCCTCACGTCCGAGACCAGCTTTGCGACGCTTGCGGTTGTAGTG
>JBAVTZ010000205.1:0-3636 GCA_049696515.1 Candidatus Cybelea sp.
AGGCGCAGCAGCGAGCCGCCGGCATCGCCGGGGGTGTCGAGAGCGGCGGCTCGGGCACGTTCGCCTGGCCGGTGACCGGCACGATCACCTCGCCATTCGGCTGGCGTTCAAATCCCTTTGGCGGCGGCCCTGAGTTCCATCAGGGGCTCGATATCGCCGCGCCAATGGGAACGACCGTCACGGCTGCGGCTGCCGGCACGGTAATCATGGCCCAATGGTACGGCGGCTACGGGAACTATATTTTGATCGATCACGGCGGCGGCTATTCCACCGGATACGGGCATCTATCCGCAATGTACGTCGCGAGCGGGCAGGCCGTCCAGCGTGGGCAGGCCATCGGCGCGGTCGGGTCGACTGGGCAATCGACCGGGCCCCACCTTCATTTTGAAGTGCGAATTGCGGGCAAACCTGTTGACCCGGCGCCCCGGCTGCATTAAGACTTAGCGGGTATTCTGCAGAAACAAGAAACTCGCAGCCGGTCAAAGCGGGTACTAACCAGAGAGGATAGATGACCCCTTCAGTACGCCTTCTCCTGACAGCTTTGCTCGTCATCGCGCTCGCAACGGCCGGCGCGCTCTTCGTCGGTTACCGGACAGGAACGCTCGCGGGGCAATCCGCGCTTCAGGTCGCGACCACCGGAGATCTGCGCGACCTCTTCGCTTCCCGCGACGCTTCCGGCACGTCCCTTGCCGATGCCGCGTTAGAGCGGCTCGAGAACGACTACTACAAGCCGATCGACCCGCAGACGCCGATCGCGGGCGAGACCGCAGCCTTACGCAGCTTTTTAAGCGCGCACAAGATTAGCAATCCCGCCTTGCCGAGCGAAACGGCAACCGGCGAACCGAACCAAGACGGCGCGTTAGCCGGCCAGCTCCTCGCCTACGCCCAGCAGCACTATGCCGCCGATGTCGGCGCGACTGGACGCAGCGATCTCACGGACGCGGCTTTGCGCGGGATCATGAACTCGGTAGGAGACCCGTATACCGTCTATCTCTCGCCGCACGAGATCCAAGGGCTCAGCGAATCGCTTACGGGCGGAAACTTTGGCGGTATCGGCGTCTACATCTATCAGCTCAAAGACGGCCGAATCATCGTCCAGCCGATCGAGCAAATGCCCGCGGCGCGAGTGGGCATGAAACCGGGCGAGATCGTCGACAGCGTTGACGGTAAAGCGGTGCGCGGTCTACCCATCGACCACGTTGAGGAACTGATTCGCGGCGAAGCGGGAACGGTCGTTCACCTCCAGGCCCACCCTTACAATCGCCCCTCGAGCGAACATACTTACGCGATCGTCCGCGAGATTATCCACGTGCCGACCGTTCGCGCAAAGATGGAGCAGGGTATCGACTACATTCGGCTTTCGGATTTCGGCAAGACCTCCGGGGACGAAGTCCGTAGGGCATTGCTGGATGGTCGCGCCAAAGGCGCTCGCGGATACATTCTCGACCTGCGCAACAATGGCGGCGGCTATCTCGACGCGGCGGTCCAAGTGTCGAGCCTGTTTGTACCGCAAGGTACGATCGTCTCAACGATTCCTCGGTTCGGACGGAGTTCCAGCGAGCCGGCGCTCGGCGATGTTATCGACGGATTGCATCCCCTGGTCGTGCTGGTTAACAAATACACGGCCAGTGCCTCAGAAATTACCTCGGGCGCACTGCAAGATTACCACCTTGCGACCCTCATCGGTACTCGTACCTTCGGCAAGGGTGTCGTGCAGAGCATCTTCCCCATGCCCGATCAGGGCGCACTCAAGATCACGACTGCCCGCTATCGGACGCCGGCTGGACGCGACATTCAGCATCACGGGATCGAGCCCGACGTGGTCATCGAGCAGGATCCCAACCCGTCGATCATCGACACCCCTGCAGATAGGCAGCTTGCCGCGGCCAAGGCACGTTTACAGACTCCCTTACGTTGATTTGGACATCATGAGACGCATTTTTTCACTTTGCTCGGCCGGCGTACTGGCCGTTATCTTGCTCCAGCTGCCGGCGGCCTCGGCCACACCGGCCCAACTCTCCTCGGTTGACGCCGGTGAGATTGCGACCAGCTATACCTATTTGACCGACAATTTCTATAAAAAGGTCGATCCGCAGGCCGTTCTCGACGCGGTCCGCGTGCAGCTGCTTTCGGCGATGAAGGCCGCCGGCATCAAGCATGCCGAGCTTCCCGTCATGCACGCAAACGATGCGACGGTTGCCAACGTTCGAGAGATCGACCGCGAAATCGAAGATGCGGGGAAAGAGTCCAAAACAAAGGTCAGCCTGCACGACCTGAGTTACGCGGCACTCGATGGTATGATGCGGTCCGTCAACGATCGATATACCGTTTTCATGACCCCCAAAGACTTTGCCGGGCTCAACCAGGGCCTGGACGGGGGCGATTTCGGCGGAACCGGCATCGTCATTCAGGTTGACGAGAAAACGAAATACATTTCGGTCGAGAACATCGTACCCAACGGCCCGGCGGACAAGGCGGGTGTCCAGCAAGACGATTTGATCACTTCGATCGACGGACTTTCGACCAAAGGCATGAGCCTCGCGCAAGCCAGCGGTAAACTGCGCGGTAAGGAAGGGACTCGGGTAACGCTCACGATCGAGCGTGACGATGCGCCATTATCCGCACCGATCGCGATCACGCGCGCGAAGATACATCAGCTGAGCGTCTATGAAAAGCTGCTTCCCGGTAAGATCGGCTACGTCGCGCTTACCGTCTTCGGAAGAGACACCGGGAGCGAGCTTACCACGGCGCTCAACCGGCTTACGCAGGAAGGAGCGCGCGCGCTGGTGCTCGACCTGCGCGACAACGGCGGCGGCTATCTCGAAGCTGCCGTCGCGGTAAGCTCGAAGTTCATTCCAAGCGGACCGATCGTATCGGTCGAATCACGCGCTTCCAACATCACGACGCTCGACGCCGACAACACGGCGATCGATCCGCTGCCGCTGGTCGTTCTCGTGAACGGCTACACCGCGTCGGCCTCCGAGATCACCTCGGGCGCGATCCAAGACAGCAGCGTGGGCACGATTATGGGCACGAAGACCTTCGGGAAGGGTGTGGTTCAAACGATCTATCCGCTTCCCGACGGGAGCGCCGTCAAGGTCACGACGGCACGCTACCTAACCCCCCGTAACCGCGACATCAACCATCTTGGGATCACTCCCGACGTAGTCGTCAGCGAGAACAAGCACGCGCAGTTCGGAGCGCCCGCACGGGACGAACAGCTGGAACGTGCGATTCAGTACCTTAACGATAAACTGGCGCACCTCAACCAGGAAAACGGCGTTTAGGACCGGCTCCTAGAGCTCAGGCAGGCTTCTTGCGCCGCGGCGCGGCCTTTCGTTTAGCGGCCGCCTTTGGCTCGGGAGCCTCTGCCGGTGGGGCCTTTACGCGTGCTGCCTGCGTCCGTTTTGGCTTGGTTTCGGGCGTAGCCTCCGGTACGGTCTGCGCGCTCTTGCGCGAACGGGCTCGGCGCGGAGCTTCCGGGGCCGGAAGCGCGATCGCACTAGCTGCCCCTTTCAGTTCAGCCTTTGCCCCGCTGGGCACTGCCCGGCGGCGGCGCGCCGGTTTGGTCGGCTTCGGTTCCTCTACCGGGAGCGAGAGACTCGGCGGTGGCGCGTCGACTGCGGGTGGCACCGC
>JBAVTZ010000206.1:0-3496 GCA_049696515.1 Candidatus Cybelea sp.
CGTCGTCGCCGTCGATCCCCAGCTCGCGAACCGAGAAGGCCGGCTTGCGGGCCAGTTCCTCGCGCACCCGCGCTTCGAAGAGCTCGTTGCTGCCGTCGCGCTTCGGCAATCCGCTGCCGCGGATATCGGCGTGGCGCAGCGCGAACAAGTGTTCGAGGTTCTTGGGTTCGATCCGGCGGATGAAGCGCCGCATGGCCGCGTCGCTCAGTTCCGGATCGGCCGAATACATGTGCTGGCGCACCAAATGCTCGGTCGCTTGCACGACCTGCTGGGGGAAGCGAAAGCGTTCCAGCATGGCCGTGGCCATCTCCGCACCGACGATCTCGTGCCGGTAGAAATGTGGGCCGTCCTTGGTGCGTGGCTTGCCGATATCGTGGAATAAGCCGGCCAAGCGAGCGACCAGATTGCCGGAGGGTGTGGCATCGAGCGTTGCCAAGCTGTGACGCCAGACGTCGTAGGCGTGCCACTCGTTCTGCTCCACACCGACGCCTTCGAGCAGTTCCGGCCACAGGTGCTCGAGGACGCCTGTCTCCCGAAGCACCTCGAGCCCGATTGAGGGGCGCGCCGCCCGGACCAGGAGCTTGATGAACTCCTCCGCGATGCGCTCGGCCGAGACGCTGGTGACCAATGGGGCCGCCGAGCGCATGGCCTCGAGGACCGCCGGCGTTGGCACGTATTCAAAACGGGCGGAGAACTGGGCCGCCCGCAGCATCCGCAGCGGATCTTCGACGAAGCTCGCGGGGGTCAAGATATCGATCCGGCGGGCACGGATATCGGCCTCGCCGCCGTAAGGATCGACGAGGCGCCCCGAAGGTAGTGCCCGCGCCAGCATGTTGATCCGAAAATCGCGCCGAGCGAGGTCCTCCTCCAGGCTAACCTCCGGACCGCTCTCGACAAGAAAGTCACGGTGCCCAACCCCGACCGAGCGCTCTCGCCGCGGCAGCGCGACGTCGACCGTTTCGCCTGCCGTCGTCAACTTGATCACCGCGAACGAGGCACCCACCAGATCGACCCGGCCGAGCGAGCCTAGCCGCACCAATAGCTCATCGAGCGGTACACCGACCACCACGTAATCCGAATCGGCAACCCGCGGATCGATCCCCTCGATCTCGGCCCGAATCTCGTCCCGAACCCGTCCGCCGACGGCGTAGAGCGAATCGGGGGGGAGCAGCTCGGCGAGCTGTTGGTCGAGCGGACGAAGTTTCACGTCGAACTACCCGGTGAAACAACTGCTTCCTCCAGCGCCCCATAACGCTCGAGCATTGCGACGAAGCGGCCGTACGAATACTCGTCGATCTCCCGCCACGGCAGTTGGAGCAGCATGGGGGCAAGTTCCGAACGCAGCGCCGGTCCGCGAATCATCAGCTGCAGGTAGTGGCGCCCGTCGTGGTGGTAGGGTCCGTAGAGGCGCGACCAGCGGATCCGGTCGTTCAGCCAGAGCAGGAGCTGCTCGCGCCGGACGTGCATCTTCAGCGTTATCTGCGGCTGCTTGCCGTCCCCGCCAAAGTGGCCTTCCCCCATGAGTAGGCCGAGCATTAGCCCCTTTTCGAACTCCGACAGCCCTTCTTCCACCTTGATCTCCCCAGTTGTTTCACCGAGGAGTTCACCGTGAAACGTTTCGGCGCCTTGTGAGACTGGAAGGCTCTTCGCCTCGTTAGACTAGGGTAGTGACCCGCGGAATTTAGTCGCCGGGAGTAAAGGCCAGCCGTGGTTCGAGGAGAACGTTCGCTAGGCTTGCACCCCATATAGGAGTGCGGAAAGCTGCTATGGAGAGGTATATGAACTCGTTGGTTTTTTGCCGCCGTGCTGCAGGTACGTGCGCGGCCATTTTTCTACTCGCCGGCTGCGGTGGATCTCAGGGCGGCGGCCCGGTTACCCCGATGTCGGCGAGTGCCGGGGCGTCGTCTCGCCTCCACAGCCTCGGCGGCGATCCCTGCGAGGGCAAGGGCGGCACCAGCTCACCATCGGCGAAGACCGAGTTCACCGCAAACGGACGCTACATACAATATCGCCTTGGAAATGGGGCGGCGCGTAACTTCTTCGTTAAGGGGGTGTCCTACTCGCCGACCCCAATCGGTGGCTTCGTTTCGGACCCGCCGCTGTGTAATTCGCCGCTGCGCAATAGCAACAAGGGCATTTGGTCGCGCGATCTTCCGTTGATGCGGGCGATGGGCGTCAACGCGATCCACATCTACAATGTCACGCCGCCGCCTTGGGACGAAGGCCCGGATGGGCATGTGGGCACGATCAACGAGTTCCTCGATGCTGCCTGGAACAATGGCAAGAACCCGATCTTTGTGCTCATGAGCATCCACTTCACGAGCGACAAGCTATTGAACCCGGGCGCGGTGTCTAGCCTCGAGAATCAGTACTACGAACTCGACAAAAAGTACGCGAAGTATCCGGCCGTCATGGGCGTAGCGATCAGCAACGAGATCATCGGAACCGATGTCTGGGACAACCCGACGTGGTGGGCAAACTTCAACCGCGTCGCGCAGGCGGCGAAACGCGGGTTCCACGACGGGGGCGCAAAGAAGCTTGTGACGACGTCCGACTACGACGGTCTCACCACCTTTGAGGTCAAGGGCAGGCAGCAGATAGCCCAAATCTACTATGGCGAGAAATACCATGCGGCGGTCGACGCGTGGGGCGACAACATATTCCGCGGGCGCTCGTTTACCGAATTCCCAAACCTCCTCCAGCAGGTCCGGGATACCACGGATAAACCGGTTATGCTGACAGAATACGGCGGTTCGGCTGCATATCACACCGTCGAAACAAACACGTACTCATACCCGAAAAACAACCCGAATAAAAACGGCGTGTGCGATCCCCTTCAGGCCACAAATCCGCTAACTCGCGACGTCGCAGAGCTGCCGAACAATAACAATAAGAATCCCAACATGGCTGGCCTGGTGGACTATGCGAAGAACAACGCAGAGCTCTTGTACAGCGGCTACAAAACCGACGGCGCCGTTTCCGGCGGGTTCTATCTAGAGTGGACCGACGAGTGGTGGAAGGCCGACAGCGAGAATTGGGCGTTTCGGAGCACGCACGTGGGAGACCTCAACTTCACAAGCTATTATCCCGGATGCGCTAAGGATGAAGCGTGGTGGGGCCTCAACGCCATCTCGAAAAGCGTAGGCGCCATCGATAAGCTGACCCCCCGTCCGACGCTTAACGCGCTCAAACAAGTCTGGTCGGCACAACCCTAACGAGCAAAACGTCGCGCAGGCAGTCCTCACGCAAAGCCCGGCGGTTCACACAAGGGACGTTTTTCGGGGATGCCTGGGCGGCGTGGAAACCGAAGCGGTGTTGCTGCCTGCTTGCGGACCAAGAGAATGCGGCGGTCGCGATCGAGCTCGACCTCGTCCTCGAGCGCACCGCCGAGCACTAGCGCGGCGTCCTCGAGCGAAGTCCGCTCCGCAGGATTGAAGGCGCCGCGCTGCATCACCGCCACGCCGCCCGTTGCAATGAGCGGCAGCAGAAGCTCGGC
>JBAVTZ010000207.1:0-2239 GCA_049696515.1 Candidatus Cybelea sp.
GGAACGGTCTTCGCGATCACGACCTCCGGCAAGGAAACCGTGCTCCACAGCTTCACAGGTATACCAGACGGCGCACACCCATACGCGGGCCTCATCAACGTCAACGGCACGCTCTACGGTACGACCACCAGTGGCGGCGCGACCTGCAGCTTGAAAGGCGGTTGCGGAACGGTCTTTACGATCACTCCGTCCGGCGCGGAAACCGTGCTTTATAGGTTCAAAGGCGGCGCGGGAGATGGCAAATCACCAACGCAGGCGGTACTCCTCGACGTCAACGGCACGCTTTACGGCACGACTACATACGGCGGGACGAACGATTGGGGAACACTATTCTCGCTCACCAACTCCGGCGAGGAGACCGTGGTCCACAACTTCGGCGGCCCTGGGGACGGCGTGTTTCCATATGGAGGCCTCCTCGATGTCAACGGCAGGTTCTACGGTACGACCTCCAACGGTGGTTCGGTTGTATGCGGTGTGCGATACCGCGACGTGCACGGATGCGGAACGGTTTTCAAGATTACAACCTCGGGAAAGGAAAACGTGCTCCACAGCTTCGGCGGCTCTGGGGACGGCAAATACCCGTATGCCGGCCTCATCGATGTAAAAGGCACGCTCTACGGCACGACCACTGCCGGTGGCGAGAAGAACGCAGGAACCGTCTTCTCGTTATCGCCGTGAAACGGCTACGCTGAAAGCGTTGCAAAACGGCGCTGCTCGGTCGAAGCGCAAGACGGAGATGATCTAAGTAAAGCCTTCCTAGCGGCCGGCTTGGAGCGTTTGGGCGTACCAGCGCTCAAGGTCGGTGTGGAACAGCGCCAGCGCCTGCGGGTGCAGATAGACCATATGGCCGGACTCGTAGAAGCCGTACGTGATGTTCTTTTGCAGCTTCGCAGGTAGGCTGAGGTGATTGAGCGTGTAAACGGTCGCCCAGAACGGCGTCGCAAAGTCGTAGTAGCCGTTTCCGGAGAAGACCTGTAAGTTCGGATCGAACGCCATGGCGTGCGCCAGGTCCTGCGCGGTGTTGGTCGGCAGGTTGCCGTTATGCTTCCAATCCCATTGGCGGAAGACGTTGATCGTGGGCCGATAGATAAGGCTGGTCTGGTATCCCAGCAGCTGGCGCATGAAGTAGTTGCCCCCGGCGACAAAGGCCGAGTCGATTGCAGCATCGACCGCATCAAAGTCGGGACGATCGGCGATGCGATCGAGCATTACCGAGGTATAACGCGCGTCGTACCGGCCGGTCATCGTGCCGTTGTTGCGTTCGAGCTCGGTCGCGTACCGCCAATACGGAATGCGCAAGTTGGATTGACGAATGAACTGCTCGGAGAGTCCGGTGTATTGATGAAGCTTTGCAACGACGTCATTGTAGGTAGCCGGTGAAAGTCTGGCTCCCTGTGCGAGTGCGGTTAAGTACTCGCCCATCGCGAACGACTCGACTTGCGGCAAGAGCACCTGCAGGCTAGTCTGCGGCCCAGGAAGGGCCTGACGGTACCAAGACGCGGCCGCCTGAGTCGGAAGATAGAGGGGAAAGGCCCAATCGCCGCCCCCGATTCCGGTGGGATCGAAGTTAACGTCCCACGTGAGGGCGAAATCGAGTACCGATGAGAGGAGCACGACGCCGTTAATGCCGACGCCTTGCTTCTGCAGGTAGTTTACCAGCATCGCCGATCGTGGCGTTCCATAGGATTCGCCGAATAGGAACTTCGGCGAGTTCCACCGGCCGAACGTGTTGAGGTAGCGAGAGACGAACTGACCGAAAGCGCGCACGTCGGGATCGACGCCGAAGAAATCGCTCGGTTTTCCGGCGCCGGTTATTCGGCTAAAACCGGTATCCGGGGCATCGATAAACACCAGATCGGTCCGATCGAGCAGCGAATATTGATTGTCGACGAGATTGAACGGCGCGTTGGGCGTCGCGGCAGCGTCACCCACCTGCACGCGCATCGGTCCAAAGGAGCCCATTCGCAACCAAATCGTCGAGCTGCCGGGGCCGCCATTATAAAAGAAGGTAACCGGTCGTGTGCGCGGATCGGCGTGGTCGACGGTAAACGCCGTATAGAACATCCGGCAGGTAGTTTCGTGTTTGTCATTCTCCAGCGTAATCGTGCCGGCGCGCGCGGTGTACGGGTAGGTCTTTCCGCCGAGCGTGATCGTGTGGCTCGTAACCGAATCGGGCGTGGCCGCAGCTTCCGAAGCGGGGGCCGGCGAGGGCGTCGCGGCCGGGCGGCCGGCTCCAATG
>JBAVTZ010000208.1:0-28000 GCA_049696515.1 Candidatus Cybelea sp.
TTGGTGGGACACGCCTTCGGCGCCAACAACGTTCGCGCGTTCGCCGACCGGTATCCCTCAGAGGTCGCAGGACTCGTCTTTGTCGACGGTGACGCCGTCGATTACGAGCCCCCCGACATGCAAGCCACCGACCATCGCGGGGAGGCCGCTCTGATCGCGCAGTTACGCAAATGCCGCGATGCCGTCGCCGAGAGGACGTCGCTTCCGCTGCTGCACGGGCGTCACGGGAATGCTACAAGTACGTGTGCGCAACAGTTCTTTCGCGGGCTGCCCGAAACGGCATGGTCGCCAGCGCTGAATGCCGCCCTGCTGCATATCGCACAAACCAAGGTGGCAATGTACGATGCGTACATTTCCGAGATGGAACAAATGCCGTGGGATGAGGCATATCTTAAGGCGCACCGCCGATCCTTGGGCTCCCGCCCCCTCATCGTGATATCGACGGGCAATCACGGCGTTAGCTCGCTCACGCGTTCCCGCCCGCCCAGCCTGGCCCATCTGCGTTACGAATACGAGACCAACCTTGCGCAGTCGCACTTGTTGGAGCTTTCGTCCAACTCCAAACAAGTCTATGCAGACCGTAGCTCGGAATACGTGGTCTTCGACGAGCCTGATACCGTCGTCACCGCGATTCGTGAGGTCTACGATGCGAGCGCCGGAAAGTAGCGCTTGGCTTTAGGAGTTAACATGTAGCGCTTTTCCGGATGCTCTGCCTGGACCGGTTCCCAACTACCTGCCGATTAGACCCGGCTGGCACTACATGGCGCGGCTCTATCGCCCGCGCCCCGAAATCCTAAATGGCAGCCGGGGCTTCCCCGTACGGCGACCCAAATTCGCTGGTCACCGTGCCGCAAGCGCTCTTCGAGCTCATCTTCTACGCCGGTGCAGAAAAGGGCGACCGCTCCGGCTAGGGGGGAACTCAGCCAACCTCGAGAACGAAAGTCATTCGGAACCCGTTCCCCACAGAAGTGATTTTTCATTACGACTGCTTTTAGTGAGGAGATGCCTTCAATGGACGCTAAATCGCCTGAAGTTGCGGCTCTAATAGAGAAGCTGAAATCGAATCACACTCCGTTAAAAGATGCTACGACGATTCACGAGGACTGGAGCATCATCTTTAGCAGCAAGCACTATGTTCTGATTATAAAAACCGATCCACCCATTGAGCCAACCAAGAACTTTGAGGTTCGCGGTAAACACCTTACCGAAGAAAACACCGTTGCGGACGTCGTTGCCGCTCTGAAACTCTAACCACAGGCGGGAGGGTGGAGTTCACGTATGATCCACCCTCTCGTCACATATCAAAAACCAGTTGACCTTCAGATCGACCTCCGCTACCTATGAACGACGCAGCTGCCTGCGAAGACACCTTAGCTTCGGCGACTCGAAGTCTGGATGCGTGGATAGTACAGAACCTGGATCATTTCTCCCCTTTCGGCGGAGAACAGGGAGACAAGCTCTGTTATAAGTTAAAAGCATTTGACGAGCTTTGTATGTACTTGTCTATCGGGGAAGAGCGTACTCGCGCCACGATTCCGCGAGAGATGCACGACTTCGTAAGCTCCGTGTGTGCTAACGCCCGTTATCTGTCAACCGTTGTCTCATCGCCCCGAGAACTTCTCCTTTACATCTATCCGATCATATACATGGTCCAGAAGCGGCTGCCATCGTGGCGCGAAATGAGGGCGTACGCGATATCGGTCTTTTCTAGCGATTTTTACTTTTCAACAGAGCGCCTGCCGTGCCGAATATTGGACGCATTGTTCTGTCTTTGGCAGCTCGATCCAGAGAATGAGCGGATGAGCCTCTTTGAGAGCGCATGGTCGGTCGGGAGTGGCGCGCATCCTCCTCATGCCGGTTGGAGTACGGCTTCCGAGTATTATTCGTACACGCACAGTATATTTTTTGCGACGAAGCTTGGGTTGGATTCACACGGTCCCGGCCTTAACGGCAAGAGTGTGCCGCAAAGCGAGGACGCGGTTGAATTCGGGATACTGAGATTTCTTTCCGAATCAAACATCGACATAGCGCTTGAACTAGTGCTGTGCCAGATGTTGCTAAAGCACAAAAATGCGATCGGGGGGTCGGCGCTGTGCCTCTCCCGTTTGTTTTCGGACATAAACCTCCAGGGATATGCTGTTGGCCCGACGCCAGCGGGCGTCGAACTTTTTAGCGACTCCGAGAAGACCTGGTTTTCCAATTACCATACCTCGCTGGTCGCAGCGATAGCGCTTCGCTACGCTCAAGGGCAGCATCTGCCGGATCTTATTCATTCTTTAGAACGGCAAGGGACTTCGCATATGAAGCTCTCTGCGCTTTTTGAGGTAGGCTCGATGTTTAAGCGGATGGCGTCCGGTGAAATGACGCGAAGCAGTGCGCAAGGCACGCTTGTCGATCTTCAGCACGATTTTGGCCCGGACCTCACTGGCCGAATCGAGCGCTACCTACACATGCTTTCGCAGATTGCCTGAACGGCCGCATCCCCTCTCGGCTATTCGTCGTCGACGCTACCGGCAGGCTGCCACGATCGGAAGAACCGCCGGTGCAACACTGGTCTCGGTCTGGTGTGTCTGGTTCGCTGCGTCGGCGAGCGCGCGGGGCGCGCTGATGGGAGTGAACGGCGGCGTTTGAGCACAGGTCATGCAGTGCTCGTAAGGAATTACATCGCGGCGGCTTCTGAGATCGTTGCCGGCGTTCATCTCAGCGGTGGCCGAGATTATGTTCAGTGACGCACGCTGCCGCGCTACGACGGCCTCAAGGCGTGATTTTGCCAGCGCAAGCGCGCGTTCGTCGTCGCTTGTTGGACTGTCAGGGAAGCTGCGCGGATCATCGAGAAACGCCTCAACTTTGTCGAGATTCTTGGCCAGGCTATGCGAGACGGTTCCGAGCTGGAAGCCGTCCATCTCGGAGCCCGCGCTCCCACCACCGGTTGCCGAAGCGCTGCCCGCATTTGCCCCCGCCTCCTGCGCGAAGGGATCTCCGGCGCTCGTCGGGTCGGTCGGCGAAACGCTAGCTGCGTAGGCTGCAGCATCTTCGGCCGTCCTTACCAAAATCGCTTGGCCGCGACCTATTAGTGCGTCATTGATACGCAGACCCTCAACAGCGGGGGAGAGATTGTTGCGGAGCGCAGTACACAACGTCGACGACCGTACGTGACCGATCTCTTTGAGAGGCGGCGTCGACTGCGTCGCTGATGGTGACGGAGCTGAGCCGACCTGAGCAACAAGTACCAGAAGGGTTGTTAAAAGCATGTCAGTACCCGATTTTCCGTGAAGACCTACAACGTAGAACGCACGGCCCCGGTCTGGTATGACCGCGGCAAGAGCCTACTGACCTCGATCGTCCATTTGCGGCGGCCGGTATTTGTGGCCTAACGGCGGTGCTCATTTTAGGTCGCACGTTTTGGATATCTTCTTGAAAGCGACGGCGTTAGCCGCTCGGAACCCGGAAACGTTGACGCCGTTGACATGCCCTTCCCCATCGCGCGTAAACACCGCTTTGTTGAATCCCCAGTACGATCCGTTGAACGCGTCTTTCGCAACAGGCGTGAGCGTCACGGGCGAACCGAAAACGTGCCTTGCGATCAAGACCGAAGCCGCTGGACATATCCAGTACGTCGTGTCTAGCTCATCGCTGTGGTAACCGCCTCGATAGTTGTTAAGCCGGGCAGCTCCAAGGGAAAAGGTGTTCGTCGGCTGCGGCTGGGGAGGGGCTTCCGTCGGCAGCGGCTTGCGGTCGAGGAGAAGATCGGCCAGCGAATTGATTTCCTCGTCGGGGAAAAAGGTCACGAGGTTTGTAAATACCGCGATCGACACTCCCTTTTCGGGATAGGCTACCACGTCGGCACGAAAGCCGGCGACACCGCCGTCATATCGCAAGACCTTCAAACCATCCTCAGTGTCGACGTCTATGCCCGATCCTGCCGTTCCGTGCGCCGCACGGCCGTCACTCAGAAGTGCCGGGCGCAATAGCATCCCGATCTCGGGCGAGCCAAAGACTGGCGCCATTAGGTTCGATTCCCAGATGAGCAGATCGTGCGGGGTGGTAACCAGCCCAGCGTCACCTATAACATCGGTTCCGATAGCCGCTTCCTGGTATTGACCCTTGGTGTCGGCCGGCCAATATGAACGTGCCATGTTCGGTATGATCGAAGCGTGAGAGTCTTGGATCATCGAGTCTCGCATACCAAGTGGTCGAAAAATGGCGTCGGCAGCATATTTAGCGAACGTTTCATGGGTCACACGATGAATGATCTCAGCCAACAGGGCGTAGTTGGAGTTTGAGTAGTTGTATTGAGTGCCTGGAGTAAAATTGAGGCGGCGTTGCCTCTGCAGCAAGTCCATTGCATCCTGAGTCGCCAGCGAATCCCCTAGCTGATGGCCGCTCATGGCCGCAAGTTCGATATAATCTCTTATGCCGCTCGTTTGCCAAAGAAGCTCTTGGACAGTGACGTGCTCCATCAGGGGCGGCAACTCCGGGAGGTAGTCTAGAATACTAGTATTCAGCGCAATCTTTCTACTGAGATATAACCGATAAACTGCGAATGCCGTAAACTGCTTTGTGATGGAACCTATCGCGAACATAGTCCGAGGCGTGATTGGAACATTTAAGCGGAGGTCGGCCGATCCGTACCCGGCAGCAAGGATCACGTTCCCGCGACGCGCTATGGCGATCGAGGCGCCAGGCGTGTTGAGCGTCCACTGGGAGAACAGCTTATCGGTCTCGGAACCGAGTGTCAGCGGCGCGCTTTCGCTAGCGGCGAGGGTTTGCGGAGCGACTGTCAGTGCGGCAAAAACGAACACCGACTTACGGAAGATGTGCAGAAGCACGCTGTTCCGCCTAGACTCTCGAGCGAATCTGAAGGTGGACGAGGCTTCTCATAAGACGGACTTCACGAGATGGTGAAGGCGTCCTGTCGTAAAATTCCGTCGCAAGGGATTGACGGCTCGGTGCCTAGTCGTCGAGCATCTAGTAATTTATATTTTTTTAGAATCTGCCAGCGCAGCCTTATGCGGTTCAACGCGAAAGATTTTTGCGATGGCGAATGGTACCGACGCGCCGCCGCACGCAGATAGAAACGCCGCGGCCACGTGTCGGAGGCGGACGACCGTCGCCCGTCGCATGTCCCGGTATGAAGATCTCGGGTTTTAGAGCGCTTTGGGCGATCGCTCTTACGCTCGCGGTGGCAGCGTCGGCAGCCTTCACCGTCTCGGCTGCTACAGCCGACTCGAATCCGGCGCTGGGGGCGTGGCTTCCCGACCCGAACATCGGGGACGAGGCGTGGCGTAAAGGTCAAACGACAGTAACGAATCAGTACGACTACTTCGTCTGCGGCGGTGCACGGGCGCCGACCCAGAAAAAGGAAAGCTTCGACTACGGCGGCAGCGGTTGTCCCCTCCTGAAGAAGGGAACGTCCTTCGCGTACGCTCCGGCTAATAAGGGGACCGTCGTTTACGATCGCGCGCGGAGAGTCGTTCTCTATGAGAAGGGATGCTGCGCCTGGCGCGGTTTCGCCCTATCCGCAAACCTCGGACTGCCGCCGAAACCCGTTAGCAACGCGGACCTGAGCGGCGTTCACACGATGCGCGGCGTGGCGCTCGGCATGAATCAGGCCCAAGTCGAACGGATTTACGGACCCACTCGACCCTACGATGCTAAGGGCCGGCCGGGCGTTACGACGCTTTCGTATACCACCATGAAGACGAAGTTCGCGGAGCCCGGAGGGGCGTGCGGACAGTTTCAGAGTTTTTCGTTCCGGCAAGACCGGCTGATCTCCATCGAGCTGTACGTCGCATGTTAGCCGACCGGTGGGCTTGAGGCTACGCCCGCACGCTCTGCTTGCGGCGTGTCTCTCGCTTCTCGGGTGCAGCAACTCGTCGCCATCGCATTCGCCGGCGGTACGAGTCAATGCGACGGCGGTCGATGCCGCGGTCGCTCCCTACATAGGAACGCAAGTACCCGGACTCTCGGTCGCGGTCGGATACCACGGCCGCGTCATCTTCGCGAAAGGCTACGGGAAGGCCGACCTCGCAAGCGGCGCGCCCATGACGGCACGAACCCGCGTCGGCATCGGATCGCTGCTAAAGCAGATGACTTCGGGAGCGCTCCTGACGCTTGCGCGGGATAAACTCCTCTCAATCGACGACAAGGTGAACGTCGCGCTCCCGCGCTACATCTATGGCAATCGGATAACGCTGCGACAGTTGAGCACGATGAGCGGCGGCCTGCAAGGCGCGTCAACGCAGCCAAGTGGGGACGAGATTTTTGGCATCGTCGGCGCCTCCACTGGTAACAGCACGGTCGCGCAAGTTTATGCAAAGCTGAACGCGCACCCGCCGATTCGACCGGCCGCCACGCAATGGGACTACGCGAACGTTGGTTACTGGCTGCTCGGCCGCACCATCGAGGCCGCTACCAAAGTCACCTACGCCGAAGCGATGCAGACGCGCGTTTTCGGCCCGCTCGGAATGAAGACTGCGTACATCCGGGGTTCACAGCCAGACGCGAATCTAGCGACCGGGTACTCTCGCTTTGCTGACGGCACCTTTCACAGGTGTCCCGAGCTCAATTTTGCCACCTCCGACGCCGCGGGAATGGGTGCCATGACGGCAAGCGACGTCATCGTTTGGGACGAGGCCGTGCGCGCGCAGCGCCTCGTGCAAGGCGCGCTGGCAAAGGCGATGTTCGCTCCAACAGGCTTAGCCCTACCAAAGAATGCGGGGCTCCCCGGCGACAGTTACGCGATGGGCTGGTACACTCGCAACGACCCGGTGTTCGCTCGCGCCGTCTACGACCACGACGGCAATACGAACCTTTACACCAGCGAAAACATATTATTCCCCGATGGCAGTGACGTCGTCTTGTTGGGCAACGCGCAGTACAACCAGTACGCCATCGACAGGCATACGATCGCATACAAAGTGCACAACGCCATCGCCGGCCTTGCGCCGGTAAAAGTCTTCACGATCACGGCAACGGAGGCCATCAAGCAGTGTCAGAACGAATGAATCAGGCTTCGTAGGCTTCGTGCCGTCGGCACTTTGATTGCGGCGAGGGGTGTCTAAACGAAGGAGGACCGCGAAGCTGACAACAACCCTGAGTTGACAATGCACTCGCGGTGTCGAGTTGAAAACAATTGATTTTGTTATGACACGCCGATCCGGGTCCGTCCGCGTCGCGATACGTTCGATCGCAGTGTGGGGCGTTTGCACCATGTTGCTGGCGAGTGCGCCGAACGGCGGCGACCCAACCCAGGTGGGGCCGACGCTAGTTCCGACGGGGCAGCGTCTCACTCCCGACGGAACGCGTCTGCTCTTTTTCGGGCGCCCTCTCGACTTGGCCGTTTCTCCCGTAGACGGTACCGTCGCGATCAAGAACTCACATGGAATCGTTTTCGTCGATCGTGACGGCAACAGGATCATCCAGGACTTGCGTTTGCCGCGAGATCGCATGCAATACCCGCTCAATTTAGGCGGAAACGGTTTGGTCGGCATCGTTTGGAACCGAGACGGAACGACCGTGTGGACGCCCGACGGCTTCGGCCTCCTGCGATCCGCTACCCGAAAGAACGGCGGGCGCTACTCGTGGGATCCGGACGTAGAACTTCCCGGACCATCGGGCAGCTTTCGGGATCCAACGACGCACGAGCTCGACGCTTCCGTGCCTACCGGCGTTACCTTGAGCGACGATGGCCGCACTCTCTTCGTCGCTCTGAGCCGCAACGACACCGTCGCCGCGGTCGACGCGTCGTCGCGAACGATCCGATACACGATCCCAGTCGGAGCCGCCCCCTTCGGACTTTTGACAGTCGGTCAGAAGCTGTACGTCTCCAACATGGGGGGCGCAGAGCCGACGAACGCAACTCCGAGCGGAGATTCAGGCGGGGAACGCATCCGAGTAGATCCGCGTACCGGTGTTGCACTAGAGGGCAGCGTCTCCGTTATCGATCTAGCGTCGAGGCGAGAAACTAAGCAGATCGCCGTGGGGAGCGATCCCACCGCAATGGCCTTGTCGCGCGACGGTCAACAAATGTTCGTTACAAATGCAAACGGCGATTCGATTGGGGTCATCGATATTGCATCCGACACGCTTTCCCGCACCATCTCAATGCCGATGCAAGCCGGTTACGGTGCGTCACCCAATGCAGTTGCCGTCTCGCCCATCAACGGCAACGTCTACGTTGCGGAGGGCGGCGATAATCGAGTGCTCATCCTGAACGGCCAGACTCTCTCACCGATCTCGCAGATTGCGACCGGTTGGTATCCCGATGGCGTTGCATTCGCGCCAAACGGAGACCTCTACATAACCAGCCTCAAAGGCATCGGAAGTCGCGGCAGAGAGTTCGGATTCGTGCATGGAGACCTCGGCTTCCGGCTATTCGTGCCTCCTAATAAAGCCGGCGACAACGTGTACGACTATTCTGGTTTGTTGCAACGCCAAGCCTCAATCGCGACCGTTCGCGTGAACCCATCATCCGCAGCCTTCGGCGTAGCCACGAAGTTGGCGCCTCCGCAGCGCGTTTGGCCTTCAACCTTCAAACACGTCATCTACATCATTAAAGAAAACCACACCTATGACGACTATTTTGGCGATATCGCCCGCGGCAACGGCGACCCAGCCTTGTGTGCATTTCCAGGTAAGCTGACCCCCAACCACCACGCGCTCGCAGACCGGTTTGGCCTGTTTACGAACTTCTACGTAAACGGCACGATGAGTGCGGATGGACACCAGTGGACCGATGAAGCAATGGCGTCGGACTACGTGGAGCGCAACACCGCATCCTGGGCGCGAACCTACCCGAGCGACGGGACAGACCCGCTGGCCTACTCATCGAAGGGATTCATTTGGCAGCGCGTGCTCGACGCGCATCTCTCATTCCGCGACTACGGCGAGTTTGTAACGTCCGAACCTACCTTCATACCACCCAATGCTACTTGGCTGCAGTTCTATAACGATCGTGCACGAGGAATGCACACGGTTGCCTTCAAAAACAACGTCAACATCAAGGCATTGGTACCTTACGTGGACCAAGCGTATCCCGGATTCACTTTGCGCATCTCCGATCAAGCGCGCGCCGACGAATTCCTCCACGAGTTTCGCACATTCGACCGCACGGGCCGGCTGCCAAGTCTTATCTTAATGTTGTTGGGCAACGACCATACTGCAGGAACGGCGCCCGGTTATCCCGTTCCGGACAGTGCAGTTGCTGATAATGACCTCGCGCTCGGCCGCATCGTTGAAGCCGTCTCGCATTCACGCTACTGGCGGAATACGGCTATCTTTGTGGTCGAAGACGATGCGCAAAACGGGCTCGATCATGTTGACGGACATCGTACGATGGCGCTCGTCATCAGCGCACATAATCCGTCGCATTTGGTCTCGACCCGTTTTTACAACCAAACCAGCATTTTGAAAACGATCGAGCTTATCCTTGGGCTGCGTCCGCTTACCCAGTTTGACGCACATGCAAATGCGATCGTCGAGCCGTTCCTACGAGCCGAGCCCGATCTTCGGCCGTACGTCGCCTTACCGAATGGAATTCCGCTTGATCGACTCAACCCAAAGCCACAAGCGCTTTCGGGCGCGGCGCGCGCGTACGCAACCGGCCTGCAGCATGCAGACTTCGATGCTCCCGACGTCGCGGATCAGCGGCTACTCTCCGCGAGCCTGCGCGACTACGTGCACCGTCGCAACGCCAGGGGTCGCGACTAGCGAATCGCTGAGGCGGCCCGCAGCGCTGTCATACTATCGGACCGCCACGTCAAACGGGTTGCGGCCTGCTGAAAACGGTGAGCCTTGGACCTGCGTCAAGGCACCGGTGCTCGCGTCGATGGCGTAGGCAGACACATTGTTACTACCAATATTTGCCACGTAGGCGAACTTGCCCGTCGAATCAATCACCACTGCAGTTGGGAGTTTACCCGCTGCAAAGGGCGAGCCCTGCACCTGCGTCAAGGCACCGCTGCTCGTGTTGACGGCATAAGCGGAGACATTATGGGAACCGTGGTTGGTCACAAGGACGAACGAGCCCGTCGGATCGGTCGCTACTCCGATCGGATTGGAGCCCGCTGCAAATGGCGAGCCCTGTACCTGCGTTAAGGCACCACTCTCCGTGTTGATCGCGTACGCGGAAACATTATTGGAACTGTTATTGGCCACATAGACGAACTTGCCGTCGATCGACACTTTCCTCGGGGCAGAGCCCGCTGCAAAGGGCGATCCCTGCACCTGCGTCAAGGCGCCGCTGCTCGCGTTGATGGCGTAGGCGGAAATATCGTTGTCACCAGAGTTCGTCACATATGCGAACGCGCCGGTCGGATCGATCGCCACTCCGGCCGGGTTGGAGCCCGCTGCAAAGGGCGATCCCTGCACCAGCGTCAAGGCACCGCTGCTCGCGTTGATGGCGTAGGCGGAAACATCGTTTGAATTGTAGTTGACCACGTAGGTGAATTTGCCGGTCGGGTCGGTCGCCACTTGCCACGGGAAGGAGCCCGCTGCAAACGGCTGGCCCTGCACATGCGTCAAGCGACCACTCTTCGTGTGGATGACGAAGGCAGAAACGTCGTCGGAGCTGCTGTTGGCGACGTAGATGAACGCGCCCGTCGGATCGATCGCCTCCCCGACCGGCCTGGAGCCTGTTTTAAACGGCGAGCTCTGCAGCCGCCTCAAGGCACCGCTGCTCGCGTCGATGGCCAAGGCAGAAACCACGTGGGAACCACCGTCGGTCACGTAGAGGCAGTGACGTGCGGTCGCAGTGCGGCCTGCGCTTTGCGCCGAGCTAAGACCTGGCGCGCCGACCGGTGCTTGCGATCCGCCGCAGCTTACAAGCAGTGCGGCGGCCAGACCGATGGTAAGTGTGGATTGAGCGAAGCTTCTCATGCGACACCACCAAGTAGCTGAGTGAATCAAATGTGGCCGCCGATTTTCCTCCGGCCGCCACAGAGGTGTCTTCGGACGTCGCTCATTCCCTCTTTCAAGTGACGGTCATTTATTCGTCTGGCAAAAAGCGGCGAGTCCAGCAGCGCAGGAAACCTGAGATCGTTCAGTTCAATCGCCGCGGCCGCCAAGCACAGAACGGCGTCGGTGTGACCCAAAGCGATGTGTACCTGCGCCAGGCAGTACGGCTGTACATGCTCGGTCGACGCACGCCGCTGTAGATCGCTCAACAGGCGCTTCGCGCTCTGCTCGTCGCCCATGAACGCATGGACGCAGGCGCGCCGACTCAAGTTTGCGGGCGTGGGGGGCAGCTGCTCGAGGTCGCGCAACGCGAGGTCGAGCTCGCCGGTCGCTACGTACACCTGGCATCGCCCCTGGCGCGCGATTTTTCGGGTTGGGTCGATTTCGATAATTTTGGAGTACGATGCGATTGCGTTAGCGTAGTCACCTTCCCAAGCAAATGCGTTGGCGAGCGTGCCGTGAACGTTCAGGTCCGTCGGACTTATCGCCAAGGCACACTTGGCGTCGGCCACGGCCGATTCGGGTTCGCCACGCCAAACTTGGATAAACGCACGCAACTCGTAGGCTTCCGCGGAGAGGGGATCGAGGTTTGCGGCGAGCTCCAGCGCGCGCTCGCATCCGAGAATGTCCCATTGTGCGAGTCGAATTTGAGCGAGCGCGATGTGCGCGGGCGCGGACGCGGGATCGAGTGCAATCGCTCTGTCGATCGCGGCGAGCGCCGGATCGAGCACGCACTCCAGCTTGACGAAGCCTTGGAATGCCATGTTGGTATAGCAGTCCGCGACGCCGATATGCGCGAGAACGAACGACGGGTCCAGCGCGAGCGCGGCATTGTAGTGTTCCAGCGCGGCGGCATCGCCGGCAGCGGTGCGGGGACCCGCGCAATGGGAGGCGAGAAGGTACTCGCGCCAGACAGCCGGTTCCGCACTCGGAACGAGATCGGTGCCCGCATCGTGCCAGACGCGCGGAACGAACTGGTATCCCTTGCCCGGGATAGTGAGAATATACTTGTGGCTCTTTGCGCGATCGCCGAACAGCTTGCGCACGAGCCAGATGTGTTCGACGACAGTTGCCTCGGACGTATTCTCATCTTGCCAGATGCCGGCGATTAGCTCGTCTTTGGTGACCGTCTCGCCGACCGCTCTAACGAGATGGAACAGGACGCCGAAAATCTTGGCCGAGAGCGGAATCACACGCTCGCCCGCGATCAGCAGACGGCGATGGACGTCGAGGCGATACTCTCCAAAGCGATAGACGCTCATTCGTCGTCCTTCAACGATTAGGAACTGCTAAACGCGATCCCTATATGAAAATACTTCCGCTTTGCGGAGAAAAAACCTGCGACGGGCAGAAACCGATCCCGGCCCGGCATGCGGCATCGCGCAAGCCACACTTAAGGTGCTTGGAGCGCAAGTGCGACCGCGTCATCGGGCGCCATATCCGCACCTCGCGCGAACAATTGCGTTAGGTCTTCCGGAGCCATGCAGTCACGGAATAATGCTTCCAACCGCGTACGCGTCGTTTGCTCGGTGAACTGGCGCTCGAAGCCGGCGCGCGAAAACGCGAGATCACTATAGCCGGCAAGTTGTGCGGCGCGCGTGAGATCGCCATCGAGTGCCAGCGCCAATGCGAGATGTTCGATCGAAATTGCTACCCATGGGTGATTTCGGTCACCGGTTCTGATCACTTCCCGGGCGGCGGCGCGCGCCTCCGGAATTCGATTGAGCGCAAGGAGATATCCAGCCTCGTTATCGATGAGCGTGGTGTGAAGATGCTGCATACGGTGCGAACTCCTGTCGAGGTCGACGCGCAACTGCCGCACGAGAGCCAGGGCGCGTTCGGTCCGGCCACTCTGGTGTTCGGCTTCGGCGAGGTTGAGCCCAGGGGTAATTGCTCGTTGAAATTGTCCCAAGGATAAAAGAGTTGCCCGCACCTGTTCGTAGGCTCGTGCGGCTACCTCTTGATCGCCGAAAGTGCTACCGAGTATGCCTCGCGTTTGAAGAACCGTAAGTCGGAGGTCAACGTTCTCGTGCCGTGACGCAAGCGTCTCCGCTTCTTCGATGGCCGCCTTGGCTTCTTCAAATCTGAGCGACAAGCCAGTCGCATCAGCGTACGCTTGGAGGGCGTACGCCAGAAGTTGGGAGTCGGGGATCGTCCGCGCAAGCGTCAGCGCCTCAGTGGCACTCTCGTACGCTAATATTGTCTGCCCATTGTGCGCTAGGCGGGAGAGCGATGTCCAGAGTTGGCACATCAGGCGTGGGTTTTCGATAGTCCCGAGGGCGATGAAGCGCCTCAAGCGCGCGATGCCCTCATTCTCAAGACCAAGATCTTTCCAACTGTCCCAGATCGCGGCGAGCAACGTGCCTGCTTCTTCTTCGCTTCCCTGCACCGTTCGATCGAGGGCAAACCGTACATCTTCAAGTTCGGTTTCCACGAGCCGTTCCATGTCCGCGTACCGACCCGTTTCCTCGAGTTGCTTTCGTGCTTCGCGAAAGATGCCACCCAGATAGCGTAAATGGCGTGCGGCGCAGGCTTCGCCCGCGGCTTCCCTCTTTTCGCGCATGTACGCTCTGGTCGATTCGAGCATTCGGTAGCGCCGCATGGGACCGTCGTCATCTGCCAACACCAGCGACTTGTCCACCAGTGAGGCGAGCCCGTCGAAAACATCGGCGTCGTCCATGTGCTCGCCGCTGCCAACTGCAACCGCGCCTTCGAGCGTGAAACTGTTCACGAACACCCCGAGTCGTCGAGCGAGAACGCGCTCGCGCTCGTCGAGCAAGTCGTAGCTCCAGTCGAGCGTCGCGCGAAGCGTCTGCTGGCGCGGCAGGAGGTCGTGCCCTCCCTTGAGCAGACGAAACCGTTCGTCCAACCGATCGCGCAGTTGCCGCGGGCTAAGCATCGTTGTCCGGGCCGCGGCCAGTTCGATGGCCAGCGGAATGCCGTCGAGTCGGCGGCAAACCTCCCCAACCGCTGGGGCGTTCTCGTCGTTAAGCACGAAGCGATCGTCGACCGCCGCAGCACGTTCGGCAAAAAGCGCGATCGCCGCATACCTCCCCGCATCGGCGCCCGCGAGGTTCGTGGCGGTATCTGGAGTCGGCAGCGAGGGAACTCGAAATGTCGCCTCGCCGGAAATGCCGAGGCCCTGACGGCTCGAAGCCAGGATGCGAATAAGCGGAGAGGCGCGCAAAATGGCCGCGACCACACGTCGTGTTTCCTCGACGAGGTGCTCGCAGTTGTCGAAGATCAGCAGGGCGTTTTTGGAACGAAGTTTGCTCAGCAGCGACTCGAGCGGGTCGCCCGAGCCGTGGAGCGCGATACCCAAAATTTGCGCGACGCTTGACGGAAGATAGTCGCCGCTCGACAGCGGCGCCAGTTCGATGAGCCAAACGCCGTCTTTGAACGTATCGAGCAGACCCGCGGCGACCTGCAGTGAGATCCGCGTCTTGCCGACACCGCCCGACCCGACGAGCGTCACGAGCGGCGACTTCCTCATCAACGCCGCGACTTCGGCCAGGATTGCCTGACGTCCGATCAGCGACGTCAGCTGTCGCGGCAAGTTGTGCCGCATGGCCGTTTCATGAACGACCCGAGAAAGAGTCCTCGAGACTCTGCCGTCGCCTGGCCGCAACACCTTTGGGCGCGCCGCGGCTGCTTCGAACTCGCTGCGCAGCTCCACGTCGAGGCCAAGCGCCTCAGCCAGAAGCGCAAGCGTTCCGCGCTGCGGGCTCCGGCGATCCCCGCGCTCGAGAGCGCCGATCCCCTGAGTGCTCACGTGAGAGCGCGCGGCAAGGGTCTCCTGCGAGAGCCCTGCCGCAAGCCGATGGCGTCGTAAAAGTGCCCCGAAGGTCGTACAAGCAGACGACCGCTCCTCGTCATCTACCATCCCCGGAAGGTTCGCGCAGCCGGTAACGGGGTCCTTACGCGCGCGTTTCCACCAACATTGTGTAAGTATTTTGTAGAGATGTCGATTGTTGCGACCGTCGATCGCGCGCATCATTGACCCATGAAACGACTTCAGGGAGCGCACAATGAAGACCATCGCTGGTAACCCCAATCAGAACGAGCTAGATATTTTCGAACAGATCAAATTAGAAAACTTCGCGGCGACACCGAACGCTCTCGAACCGTTCGGCGAGGCGGATCTCAGCTGGGCGGTCACCGGACCGGATGGTTTTGGCGTCATGCTCAACGGCATTCCCGTGCAACGCGTCGCGCAGATGACGGTGGCGCCGCGCGTCAGTACCGGCTACACGCTGGTGGCTTCCACAGGTTCAGCGAGCAAGGTACTGGGGAGTCTGGGTATCTCCGTCGACACGGCGAGTTGCATCACGGTCGAAGCGTCCCCCGGATTCCGTGCCTCGCTGCTGCGAGACTGCGAAGGGAGCGCGCTGGGAGCCAATCCCGACCTTTCTTTGGCAAGCGACGCCACGCCATCTCTGCAGTCGCAACTGTCGTTCACGCCAGGCACGATGAATCTGGTGCTGTATTTTATGGTTGAGACCCATGAACCGGTGTTTCATCGAATCAATCTGGAGATTACCCTATCGACCGGTTTCATTATCGACGGCAACGGCAAGATCGTGCCGGCGGATACGAACCTAGTCGCCAGTATCGATCCCGGGTCCGCTGCGATTGCCGGCCTGTTTGTCGACCTCCATCTCCAAGATAAGGCGAATACGGCACGCATGGACTTCCAAACGCTTGTCGATGCGATCCCAACCTTCATTTCGTTCGGTTACCTAATCGGCGCGAAGATGCGATACCAAAACATTTCGATTCCTGGTGACCCGGCCGACCCGCCCTTTACCATCGTCGCCTGCCCGCTCCCGAGCTCATTCGGGATCCTACGCTCCGACGGTGGAGCAATTGGCGCAACAAACTGAAATGCAGAAGGCGAAAGTCCAGCTTCTTTCGGCGGGACTGGCACTAGCACTCGTCATTGCCGCGGGTGAAGGTCGCGCAGCCAACGCTCCGGCTGTGAGACCACTCTTTCTCGTCAAGAGCTATGGCGGCAAATGTCTCGATTATGGGCCGCGCTTCCGCGGCGACCGCTCGATCGCGATTTACCTCAACGACTGCGCGATCGCGCACCCGATCGGGGTTCAGGAGATCGACGATCGGCATGACGTCGTGCTGTATGCCGGTACCGCGGTCATCGGCATCCACAATCCCGCTTCGAACACGACCACGACAAGCGGCGCCTCAGCGCCTCAGCAGCCTGCGGAGTATCCGCTCGAGTTGCAGGCTCCCCCCGGGCCGCTGCAACATGACCTTGCCAACCAAGTTTTCACTCTCGACGGCGACAGCATCATCCTGACGAGCAGTCGTCCGTGTAGTAACTCGGCCACAGCGACGGTATTGTGTCCGCCACATCCGCCGGAGATGGTCGTTCAGATCCAACACGGTCGTGGGGCCGACGGCTCGCCGCTCGTTGCGGCGCCGCGGAATCTTGCGTCGTATGAGTTCTGGGACTTCAATACACTCGATAGTCCAGGAGCCTTCCCGACCAGCGGATTCGTGCGGGTCGCGACGAGCCTCGATTTGTGGAACGCCGTCTGCGCACCGCACGCGAAGTTGAACGGCAATCAGCCGGTTATAGACGACCCCGGCCAGCCCGACGACGGACAGCTTCTCGTTGCTTGCACCAGTAAGGCGGCCCCGGGCAGCGTGATCTTCATCGATGACGACCCGAACGGATGTCGCAACACTCCGGATGTCGCGGGCCCGTGCATCGACATGAGCCTCTATCCTTCGCTGGTTCTTTCGTCGGAAGTCACCTTACGCGGCGAGCGGCGGGGGACCGATCAGGGCGCTCAACTGTTCGCGGCGTACGTTCACGAGCGAGGGGCGCCGGGCGAATGTCCCTGGTGCATGCTGCAAGTCGAGGGCGACTACGTTCGCGTCACCGGGTTACGGTTGCACGGTCAGAGTCGCGACCTAAACACGCTCGTAGAAAAGAGCGACGCGATTGAAGTCGAGTGGCCTCCGGCGCAGGCAATTCAGCCGGCAAAGATTGCAACTACGACCCAATATATCGTGACGATCGATCATAACGACATCTCGGATTGGGAAAACGCGACCGTCGAAATCGAGGGACCATACGACGGCCAGACAGCCAATCACACCTGCTCGGTGCGCGAGGACCTGAGCGGCAGCCCGCGGACGTTTTCGCAGTCGTGCAGCTGCTCGATCTTCGACCCCGCCGCGCACGCCAACGTGACGGTAAACGACGATCCCGCGACTTTGAACGACGTGCGCATCGAACGCAACTTCATGCACAACAACGAGCGGTGGGGCGGCGGCTACGGCAGCGTCGTGTCGAGCGGGGGAAGAGCCGTGATCCTCGGCAATACGTACCTGTCGAACCGCCACGCTATCGCTTCGAGCGGCGACCCTCACAACGAATACCGCGCGTGGTACAACCTCGTCCTCTCTGCAGTGCCGGCCTATTCGTCGAGCGACAGCGGCAGTATTTGGGATACGGGTCGGCAGCAGGATTTCGACATGCACGGAACCGGGGAAAACTCAAGGGGGAGCAGCGGCTACGGGTGGACCGGGGGCTTTGCACTCGACATCGCGGGCAACACCTTCCTCGGTGGCAATCGTTTCAACTTCGAGTTGCGCGGCCACCCGTGCGACGCTATGTTCTTCCGTGACAACGGGACGCAACAGGGACAGACTGATGGCGCGGGCACGATCAACTTCCACGATGTGGGCGACCCCGGCGTCCCGCTACAGGTCCTAGGACCGGATCTTCCACGCATTCCGGTCGCACCGTTGACAGATGTGCCGACGTCGGAGGTCATCGACGAGAACAATCAGTTCGGCAACAGCAGTATACCGTTTCCCGATCCGGCCGCGAAGCTTGCGGTCGGCGACTTCGATGGGGACGGGGTTGCCGATCTGTTCATGGCGACCGGTACGGCGTGGTATTACTCGCCCGGCGGCACGGCCGAGTGGCGTTTCCTCAACGCCCAATCTGACCGTATCGATGGCTTGCTCTTCGGCGACTTCGACGGCGATGGTCGCACCGATATCGTCATGCAGAGTGGTTCGCGCCTGCTGGTTTCGTGGGGTGGTGAATCGGATTGGGAGGTGCTCAATCCTGGTCCGATCAAAGGCTTTCTCAACGAGATGGCGGTTGGCAAATTCGTCGACCGGCCCCCGAGCGATAAGCGTGACGACATCTTTCTTGCGGACGGGCGCACATGGTCCGTATCGGCCGCGGGCGTCGGGCCCTTTGAGCAGGTGGGAACCTCGAGCTTCGGACTTAGAGACGTCCTGCTCGGGAACTTCGTGGGTGATGGCAGGACCGACGTTATGGGGATCGTCGCCGGAAAATGGCAGGCCAGCGATGGCGCTCGCGGAGCGTGGACACCGCTGCCGGTGTCGCTGACGTCCAAAATGGACGGACTCGTAGCTGCTGACTTTAACGGCGACGGCCGAGCCGACCTCGCGATGACCGATGGCAGCAACATCATGGTGTCATTCAGCGGCGCCGGTCCATGGTCGCGGCATAACGTGTCGGGATGCAGCGGATTACCGTGGACCCTCCAACAGGTGCCGATTGGTCACTTCCAAGGTGGCGCCGCGTCGGAAATTTTGGTTTGGAACCAACACGGCCTGTGCATAGTCGACGGAATGTCGTCGAACGTCGGCCTCTGGACATTACAGCCCTGGAGCCGTCAGGATATGGAGTAGAGCCCGCTCTTGCAGTTATATTCGTCAGTACTTATTATACGAAGTTTATCGTTCTGCGAGGAATGCACTCAGAGCCGCGATCGTCGCGGCGGGATTCTCATCCATGAGCCAATGACCGGAATCCGGAATCACGCTCGTTCGAACATCTACCGCGACGGCTTTCGCAAATGCGGGCATGAGTGGCGCAAACGATTTTTCGCCGCCCATCGCTAACACCGGCATTCGTAGAGGTGCCTTTGCGAATGTCGCGTCGGCGGGCGCATCTGCATCAAAGTCTTTGAAGTACGTAAAGCCGACACGCATAGTTCCCGGCTGCGCATAGGATGCAGCGATCGCGGCACGTTCGGCATTGCCGATTCTTTCGGGATGAAACGCAAATCTGTCCCAGAGCCCATCGAGGTAAATCCGTTCGCGTCCTGCCGTGAGCTGCTCTGCATTCGTGCCGAAAAAATGAAAGAGCCACGTTGCCGGAAACAGCAGCACCGTCTGCCACGGACCGACGCCCGGGATCGGTCCGTCCATCAGTGCAAGTTTCGTGACATCGCTACGAAATTGCGCGGCGTAGGTGTAGGCGACTATCAGCCCGATGTCGTGACCTACAACGGCTTCGCGCCGCATCTTAAGCTGTTGCATGAGCGAGTGGATGGAACGCGCAACTGAAGCCATGTCATATTGCGCGGTAGGATTTTCCGGTCGCGAATTGCCAAGTCCAGGGAGGTCCGGAACGATTACCTTGTGCGTCTTTGCGAGCACCAGAGCAAGAGCGGACCACATCTGTCCGGTATCGCCATAACCGTGAAGAAGAAGCACCGCCGGCCCGCTCCCTCCGATCCGGTAATAAATTGTTCGGCCGCCGGCTTGGACCGTGTGAGATGCAAATCCCGGCGCAAATTGCGCCATCTCCGCCGCGTGTGCATTTGCAGTCGCGGCCGCAAGTGCAGCAATTAGGAAAAGAGCCTTCTTCATCACGTCTGCCTCGGCAAGCTTAGCTCAATGTTTCCGATTTGGCCTAGATAGAATCCGAGCCGATTTTCGACATCGCTGGGCTTGTGGAAGCCGAGTCGATGTACTGGGTTCACCATAGAGTTCTAATGTAGCACCGCCGGGGATCGACGTCTGGCAACTGAAAGTGCACACTTGCGTCGCCTTTAAAGGTGCATTCACGTTGCTTCATCCACCAAGTGCCCGCGGCGTACAATAACGCTGTCGCCCTTCGCGATTGCTCGCCTTCGCAGCCGCGTGCACGAGTTGACCTCCCGCTTCGACGTTCCGTAGCCCTGCCGGCGGTAGGACTTTCGGCTCTTTACCAAGCTTCACGGCCCGCGTAGGCTTGGTGAAGCAGCGAGGCAGAGCCACAGAGCTTCGCTTTGTGGCGTTGTTATAGCTCGCTGCGCGGAGCTATATAGATGGTTCGAGGTCTTCCAATGATGGCGCATCCATGAACCTTCCAAATCTTCGCAGCAGCAATGTTGCGGCTCTCGGTGTTGCCTTGGCGGTGCTCGCTGGTTGTCAGGCGTCGAGCTCGCAGTTCGGCCCGCAGATCGCCACGCAAAACGGCGGCAATCCGCCCTCGCGGCTGCAGTCTACGATGAGCGAAAAGGTCCTTTTCAGCTTTGATGGCACCGACGGCGAGTACCCTACATCGGGCCTAACCGAGTCGAACGTGCACGGGGGCGCCCTTTACGGCACGACCGCAACCGGCGGCTCGGCGACGGTTGGAACCGTTTACCGAGTAACGGTCGGCGGGGCCGAGCGCGTGCTGCGCAACTTCAAGGTCGGAAGGCAGAGCTTCTCGCCCGCAGGAGCTCTGATTTCGCTGGACGGCGAGTTCTACGGGACCGCCGCTGCGAATAATCGCTGCCGGTCGCGCCGTGCCGGTACCTGTGCCGGCGCGATCTTTGCGATCGACAAGGTCGGCAAAGAGCGCGTGGTTTACGCTTTCAAAGGCGGGAGGGACGGCGCGCAGCCCGTCGGGGCATTAACCGTTTTGAACGGTGTTTTGTACGGTGTGACCGCTTACGGAGGCAAATACGGTCTGGGAACCGTCTTTGAAGTCACGACATCTGGTTCCGAGAAAGTCCTTCACAGTTTCGTCAAGTCGTATGGCCTTGTGCCGACGGGAAGCCTCGTCAGCGTCAACGGAAATCTTTACGGTACGACGAGCTCGGGCGGCGCTGACTCGTACGGCACCGTCTTTAGCATCACACCCGCCGGCAAAGAAACGGTGCTTCACAGCTTTACGGGGCCGCCCGACGGCGCTTCTCCGGCTGCCGGCCTCACCGAAGTCAACGGCATACTCTACGGGACCACGGCGCGCGGAGGCGGAGGACCGTCGGGCTACTGCTTTCTCTCGCGCGGATACCTAGGATGCGGGACGGTATTCTCGATCGACACATCGGGTAACGAGAAAGTACTTTACGAATTCATCGGCGGGGATGGAGCAAATCCAAATGCGGGCCTAACAAACGTCGATGGCATGCTCTACGGAACCACGGCGGGTGGCGGGGGTTACAACTGTACGAGAAACAGCGAGTGCGGGACGATCTTCGCGGTCGATACGTCGGGCAATGAGACGGTCGTTCACGACTTCAGCGGGTCGCCGGACGGGGCGTTTCCGTACGCCGGCCTGACCTATGCGAACGGTACGCTGTACGGAACCACGGAGAACGGAGGCTCTGATGCCTGCGGCGACTACCGTGGATGTGGAACCGTTTTTTCCGTTGCACCATCGACCCATCGATCGAAGGCAAAAAGGTAAGAGCATGCGCCTGTTACGGACTGACCCAATATTTTTGGCGGCCGCTTCGCTGTTGGTTCTAGCGGGATGCGCCGGCGGTCAGCAAGGGCTTCAAGTTATGCCCGTTGGCGGCTCGCCGTCGACACTTTCTCGCGCGTCCGCGACAGAAACCGTTATCCACAGTTTTGGTGCAAGCGGAGATGGTTCCGTTCCGCACGCGAGCTTGCTGAATGTCAATGGCACGCTATACGGAACGACGACTGCCGGAGGCAAGACAGCCGGATCGCTATGCTTTCCGGGTGGATGTGGAACGGTCTACCGCGTGACGACCGACGGTCAGGAAAATGTGGTTTACAGTTTCTCGGGCGCCGACGGCGCGGCTCCGAGTGCAAGCCTGGTGGACGTCAAAGGCACGCTGTACGGCACGACAGGTTACGGCGGCGCGGGCGGCCTCGGCACGGTTTTCAGCGTCACGCAATCCGGAAAGGAGAGCGTGCTTCACAGCTTCATGGGCAAAGCCGACGGCGCGAGCCCCGATTCAAACCTCATCGAGTTCGAGGGAAAGCTCTATGGTACGACCTCTGAGGGTGGAGCACACAACTACGGCAACGTTTTCTGCATCACGCCATCGGGTCGCGAGAAGGTGCTCTACTCGTTCAAGGGCGGCTCCTACGGCGACGGTTCATCGCCTCAAGCCGGTCTGACCGAACTCGGTGGCGTTCTGTACGGCACGACGTTTCGCGGCGGCTCGGGGGCAGGCACGGTTTTCAAGTTCACTTTGTCCGGCAACGAGCGAGTGATCTACAGGTTTGCCCCTTATCGCCATGACGCCCAAGGGCCGGGCTCCGCCCTCGTATACCTAAATGGCCGGCTCTATGGGACGACGTGGTTTGGCGGGTCCAACTACGGTAGCGGCACCGTCTTTAGCGTTACGACGTCCGGTAAGGAGAAGGTGCTGCACAGTTTTAAGGGCTCGCCGGACGGGGCGTTTCCCTTTGGAGGCCTCGTCAACGTCAACAGTACGCTCTACGGAACTACATGGGAAGGCGGCATCAGCTACGGCGAGACGAACTCGGGAGTGGGGACGGTATTTTCGATCGATCCATCGGGGAAAGAGCGCATGATTTACCGGTTCGGGCCTCCGCCTGACGCGGCTCTGCCGGGCGCCGGCCTAATCGACGTCAACGGGACGCTCTTCGGCACGGCGGCCTCGGGTGGAACCTATTCCTCTACGAATTGCCCGGGCGCGGGCTATGCCTACGGATGCGGAGCGGTATTCGCGCTGCCGCTATCGGCGCAGCGTCGGCAGAGCAGCGTCGGAAGCAGATAGCTAGGAATCAAAACCGTCCAGCCATTACGGCTGGACAGGCCCGTACGAGGCGCTTGGCGCGCTTAGCGACCGGAGCTCGATGCTTGAGCGCCGAACAGTTTTAAATCGATCCGGCACCTGTTACGCGAGGTGGGGCACGTGAGAACTTCTTCGTTCGGCCGCTCTGCGCTTTGGATGGTCGCGGCCGTTTTATTGTTGGCGGGCTGTGGTGCAAACCTCGATGCGACGCCCGGTTCGAAATACGAGCCGAGTGCCCTCAGCTTTTTGCGGGGCATGCCGGATACTTCCAGCTATCGCGTGCTCCACGACTTCAGCGGCCGCGACGGCGCTTACCCGCTCGCGAGCTTGATCGAGGTAAACGGAACGCTCTACGGCACGACGACGGGCGGCGGTACCCATGGGCTCGCCCCTAAAAATGGTGTCGTATTTAGCATCAGCACGAGCGGTAAGGAGCGCGTGGTGCACGATTTCGAGTCAATGGCCCGCGACGGCAATTACCCTGGAGCGGCCTTGCTCGACGTGAACGGCATTCTTTACGGTACCACCGAACTCGGCAACAAGGCTAACACCGGCACCGTTTTCAGTCTCACGACGAGCGGCAAAGAACGGGTGCTGTACCGTTTTGGAGAGTTCGGCCCTTCCCCGATGCAACCGTCATCGAGCTTGATCGACAACCACGGCACGCTCTACAGCACAACGAACTTCGGCGGTGCATCGAACCTCGGAACGGTGTTTAGCATCAGCACGAGCGGAAAGGAACGCGTGCTGCATAGCTTCGGGCGGCCGTATCGCAGCGATGGCCAGATTCCCGCGTCGGCCTTGGTCGCGGTAAGCGGCACGCTTTACGGGACTACCTATGAAGGCGGCCTGTACGGGCGAGGCAATCATTGCGGATCAGCACCCTGCCCCGGCGACGGTACCGTCTTCAGCATTAGCCCGAGCGGTGAGGAGCACGCGCTTCACAGTTTCGGGAACGGATCCGACGGCATCAATCCCGTGGCGGGCTTGATCGTCGTCGCCGGCGCGCTCTACGGCACGACGTTCGCCGGCGGTCAGTACGATAAGGGCACGATCTTCAGGATCAGCCTAAGTGGCGACGAGCACGTGCTCTACAGCTTCGGCACAACGGCCAACGATGGTGCCGGCCCGATGGGGAACTTAATCGAGGCGAACGGCAGACTTTATGGGACGACCATAGGTGGAGGCGCTTACGCTACTTGGGGCACTGTGTTTAGCGTCAGCCTCAACGGGAGCGGCGAACGAGTACTGCATAGCTTCGGCGCGGCCAAGGACGGCCGGCATCCTGAGGCTGCTCTACTACGTGTAAACGGCACGCTATACGGCACAACGGATAATGGCGGCACCGCTAATCGCGGAACTATCTTTGCGCTGACTCCGTGACTGGGCCGTGATCCCACTCGCGCTTGAGGAGCCAATGGTCCACAAAACGCTTTAAGTGCTCCATTGCCCCGATAAAGCCATCGCCGCTTGCGCCGATGCCGATTCTAAAGTGCTCGGGCTCGTCGAAGACGTCCCCTGGGGCCAACAGTAGTCCTTCCCTCGCAGCTGCGACACAAAAGGCCCTCGCACTCTGACCATCGAGCATCCAGGGGAAACCGATTGTTCCTCCTCGAGGAGGAATCCATCCAAACACAGATTTGTGCTCTTGCATAAAGTTCGTAAGCACTCGAAGGTTTCGACTGGTGGTTTCTTGAGCTCTACCGATGACCGCTCTTCGGTTGTTCACGGCGATCTCCGCGAGAAGCTCTCCCAATGGGCTGTTGGAAACTGTAAATAGCGCTCTCGCGTTCCAGTAGCGCTCCCGTTTCTGGGCATCGTGCTCGATCATCCAACCCGTTCGTAGGCCCGGCAGCGAGAATGCCTTGGAGAAGTCATTGATAACCGTCGCCGTACGTAACCTCGCCGCCGATTGGACCTCCCCGGTATGATAGATCGGATGGTAGACCTCATCACTAACAAGTTGGATTCCACGCTCTGAAGTAAACGCGTGGAGTTGGTCCATCTGGTCGTCGTTCAGAACCGCACCGGTCGGATTATGTGGGTTACTGACGAGGATTAGTTTCGTCTTTCGGTCAGCGAGCGCTTCAATCTCCTCGACATCCACGGCAAAGCCGCGTTCCCTTCCAATTCGGTAATACCGCGTCTCTAAACCGAGCGACAGAGGCAGCGCCGAAAAGCCGGGATAGCCCGGCGCGGGCACGATAACGTTTGCCCCAGACTCAGCGGCAAGCCAGAATAGAATGAGCAGCGCCTCCGATGCGCCCGTCACAATCTGCACGCAATCGGGACTTACGCCTTGCATGTCGGCAATTGCAGTTCGCAGACTCGTGGTGCCGGCCGGCGGACCATAGGTAAGCGGCAACGCGAACAGTCGCCGGCGAGCGTCCTCACCGGCGAGGTCAAGGAGTTCCTCGACGCTCCAGCGTGGACCCGTACTCGAGGCAAGGTTATACTCGATGTCCTGCTCGTAGCTTGCGAGCCATTGTTCGAGGAGGAACGGTTTTAGGTTCATAGTACGCCCCAGCTCACGGCCCCGGCGCCAAGTATAGTGTGCCTCACGATCCGATTAACCTTCCCAAGATTGCACGAATATGAACGACTGAACAGTCAAGCGATGGAAATGCCGTTTCTTTACACTCAAAAAGCATGGACAAATCGGTTCCAGCCAGCAGAATAACGTCAAGGTGCTCCCGCTCGCAAAGCGCCAAGCCTACTTTATTGAGCATCTCTCGATCCTCCGCAATACCGTAACCACGAGCCGCCAGCCCCTTGTAGACTTCATCGATCAGGGAGACTTCGGCCCCTGTCGGCCGTACAATGTCCACATTTGGAAGGCTTCCAAACATGTCGGTCTCAATAGCGTAACGGGTTCCGAACAGAGCAACGCGCCTCACGGAACCCCCTTCAATCTCCGCCCTTACACTATCGAGAATACTGATAATTGGAATTGCCGCACTGCGCGTTAGCTGCGTTATACAGATATGCGGCGTGACTGCAGAAATCGCCGATAAAGTAGCACCCGCGTTCGCTAGCCCAGTAATCATGGTATTGAGGTATTCAGCTAGGCTCCCAATGTCGCCGCCGCGAACGGCGTTGAGAACCTTACGAAGGTCGGCGTGCGCGAGCATTAGGCCTGAATCAGAACCCGCCTCTAACGCTCTTGCGATTCGCTTATAGTAAAACACTCCCGCGCCAAGGCCGAGACCAACAATGAGCCCGAGAACTCGTTTCTTCGTTGCCACAGCGCGTGGATGCCCCCTCTTGACTAAACGATAGCACGTAAGTATTGTATACGCAAGACTTGTGCCAACAACTAACAATAAGAAACAGATAACGCACGCTCTTCCGCAAGACCGAGGGCTTTGTGCCTGCACAACGCTGCGAGGACTCGCGCGCCGCGCTACGGCGATTTACGACGATCTTCTCGAACCGGTGGGACTGAAGCAAACGCAGTACGCTGTTCTCGCTCGTCTAGATCGACTCGTTCACTGCAGTCTGGGGGAGCTAGCTACGGCCTGCGATCTGGACGTCACGTCTCTATCGCGGGGACTGCGTCTGCTAATCACCGGTGGTTGGGTCAAATCCGGGCGCGGTAAGGACGACCGTACAAAGCGATATGAACTGACGGCTCTAGGGAAACAGGTCCTGCGAAAAGCCTTTCCGCTTTGGAAGCAGGCGCAGAGCCGCGTGCACGACGTGATCGCACCGGAATATGTTCGTACCCTCGAGAGTCTCTCAGGAATCCTAAAGGGAGCATATCTTGGTTAAGGTTAGTGAATCGATCGTAAGGGTAACGCCTGGTCCACGCATGAGCCAGGGCGTTATATACGGCGGACTGCTGTACACGGCCGGCCAAGTCGACGCGCAATCTGCCGACGTAGGCGAACAGACTAAGAATGTCCTGGCGAAGATCGACGCTCTCTTAGAGCAGGCGCAGAGCTCGAAATCACAAGTACTGTCGGCAAGCATTTGGCTTTCGGACATGGCGACGTTCGATGACATGAACCGCGCGTGGGAGCATTGGATCGATCCGCACAATCCTCCAGCTCGCGCGACGGTCGAGAGCCGGCTTGCGACGGCGGAATATAAAGTCGAAATTGCGGTCATCGCCGTGGCCGGCAAGGCTCAACGCCCAACGTTTTCGTGATATTTATTTATTTGCTGATAACAGGACCAGATTAGCCGGCTAAGAAAATTTTATAGACGTAATCTTAGGAGGATGCAATGTTTGCGAGCATTTTGAGGCGCTCGATCTACTTGGCCAGCATCTTCGTCTTCATGGTAGTCGCTCCGATCGGGTCCGCGCAGGCGACCGAACGGCAATACGTGCAGATGCGCGATGCCATGAGGAAACTTGCGCCGCTGGTCGGAACCTGGCGCTCGGTCTGGCGATTTTATGATAAAGACGGCACGACCGCCCTTCCAGGGATGTATACGATATCGTATGTCCTCGACGATGCGTACCTGGAATGGAAAGCCGGGCATCGCCGCAAGAGCGACCCTAGGCGAAGCTACTCTTGGATTCTTCTCACTACTTTTAACGCCGACTCTAACCAGTACGAACAAACTTACTTTTTTAATACTTGGCCGCATCACTTTACTGAAACCGGAAGTTTCGATAGCAAGCGGCAAGAGTTTCTAACGCAAGGTATCGTGCCGCGTGAGGATGGCGTTCATAACGAGCACGTCCGATCGATTCTAAGCCTAAAAAATGCGAATGAGATCGTCTATACCCACTACCACCGGTACAGTTATGAGAAGCGTGAACATCTCCAGCTTGTGGTAACACTGACACGGCTCAAGCCCGATCATTAGGCAACCTCACAATTTTCCACTAACGGGCGATCGCAGAACCGGTGGGCGTGCGCGGATCGTGTGCGGCCGTCCTCGTCCCGTCGGGAGCCACGGCGACCGCGTTGGCCCCGGAGCCGGCGCCCTCGAACCTGAGACGGTACCCCATCGCTCGCAGCTTTGCTAGAACATCGGGTGCGAAGGCGCCCGACTCGGCATAGACGAGATCCGGAAGCCACTGCATGTGGACGCGCGGTTGTGCGACCGCCCCGAAGACGCCCTCGTGAAAATCGATGACACCGCGCACGATATCGAGCACCGCGGTAATAATGCGCGGGCCGCCTTCGGCTCCGACAATCAGTATCGGGTTCCCGTTTGCGTCGAGCACGATCGTCGGCGACATCGAGGAGAGCGGGCGCTTTCCCGGCGCGATCGCATTGGCCGTTCCCTGCACGAGCCCGAAC
>JBAVTZ010000209.1:0-7878 GCA_049696515.1 Candidatus Cybelea sp.
CCTCACCGTCCGCCCCGATCGCCCGGCGTCTGGCTGCGCGCTATGCGCGGGTCGCCAAGCTCGATCCTGGGCGTACCTTTGACCTGACGATCGCGGTCGGCGAAGCCGTAGCAAACGTCATCGAACACGCATATCGCGGCACAACCGGCGATTTTATCCTGCGCTTAGCAGTGCGCGACGACAAGATCGCCGGTGAAGTTCGCGACCTCGGAACCTGGCGAAGCGCCACCACCAACGCGGAACGCGGCCGCGGTCTATCGCTTTTGCGGGCAAGTACGCGCCGATTCGACCTGGAGCGCTCATCCGACGGAACGACCGTCACCTTCGCCGTCTAAACCATCGCGCGCGGCCGCGCGCTAGCGCGCGGGAAGTATGACCGGATCGCCAGGTTTGGAGGCCTGAAAGATGATCAGTCTCAAGGGGCTCGATCCGGCGTTTACCACTCTCATGACGACGTTTGCTGGTTCCATGATCGCTTGGCCCGCTCGCCGAGTCTCCGATGGGCGCCCCTTGTACTCCCAAATGCCCACGCCGCTCTCGACGTAGATGAACGGCGGCGAGGGGTGCGTATGCCAAAAGGTCGAGGTCTCGGGCGCAAGGACCCCCGCGCGCATTTGTACTGCGGCCGTCGGCGTCTTCGGCAATTCGCCGGTCGTTACGTTTAAGACCGGTGGTAGCGGCTTGTTCAAAACTTTCGCTGGGGCACTTCCATCCGCCCGAATCGCGATAGAAATGGCGATCCCCGCCAACGACGCGACCCACAAACTGCGGTGTAGCTCTGACAAGTGCGCAACCTCCTTCGAGCGGCGGCCGCCCGGAGCGTCATGACGCTTGAATAACGCACCCCACGCAGCCGGAGTGACCAAGCGCCACGGGTTAGGAGAGCGTCGTGGATCGAGCGCTTTCGGCAAATGCGCAGAGCAAATTTGCGAGAGCCATCTCTTCGGGCGTGCGGCAGGCGATATCGAGCAAACGTGGGCTGCAGACGAGCACGCTGGCCGCGCGGGCGCGCGACACGGCGACGTTAAAGCGATTTCGCTCGAAGAGAAACTCGACGTTGCGCGGCACGTTTTCGCCGCTCGAAGTCGCCATCGAATAGAAGACCACGGCGGCTTCTTGCCCCTGGAACTTGTCGACGGTGCCCACCGCGATACCGATCCCGGCTTCGCGCAGCTTACCAAGAATAAGCCGGCGCTGCGCATTGTACGGCGTAACGACGATAATGTCGCGATCGGTGAAGGACCGCGGGCGGCCGTCTGATTCCGCGGGCCACGAATCTACCACACTCCCGCGCGCTCGCAGAAGCGCGATCTGCCGCACGATCTCGTCAGCCTCCTCGACCGAACTGGAACTGTTGCCGTCATGATTTACCCGCACGAAGTAGAGCCCCGCGAGATCCTGTCCGTCGATTGCAACGCGATGCATTGCCGTCAATGGAGCGGACTTCAGACGATCCCCGTACATAGCATCGGAGACAAAGGCGCAAATTTCGGGCTGCATGCGATACGAAACGTCGAGGAAAATTCCGCGGTGCGGCGGCACCGTCTGCGCATCGCCCAGTAAGTGCGCAAGAACCGAGTCCCCAACGTGAGGCGGCTGTTGTCCTTGACTGACTTGCGCCAGCTGCGACGGGTCGCCGAGCAACACGACGTTCTTCGCGCAGAGCGACATCGCCAGTGCGTCGGCGAGGGCAACTTGCCCGGCCTCGTCAATAAAAAGGTAGTCAAACTTGCCGGTCAGCTCCTTGCGGGCGAAGAGCCAAGCCGTCCCGCCGGCGAGCTGATAATCGTCACCATCGAATGCCTCGTTCGAGTGCGCCGACTCGATGAAACGCGAGCCGGCCTGCGATGCGTATAGGGAATCGGGATTTGTCGCGGTGTGCTTATAGCGACCGCGAAAACCTCGGCCGCGCTCAATCATGCAGGCTTCGACTTTGTGCAGGAGGTGGTGAATCGCTTTGTGGCTGGTGCTGGTGACCGCGACGCGCTTGCCGGACTCGAGCAGATCGCAGATCGCCTGCGATCCGATCGTACTCTTGCCGCTGCCGGGCGGACCTTGTACGAAGAGATAGCTGCGATCGAGGGCGAGTACGGCGGCCGAGACTGCACCGGCCGTGACGCTCGCGGGCGTCAAGGTTGCCCGGTCGCGCACGCGAGGGCAGGCGTTCACCAGCAGGTCGTATGATGCGGGATATTCCCAGGGGAGACGATCGTCCAAGTAGGACCTGGCGATACGTGCCAAAGCGGCGCGTTGGACTTTCGTTGAAGGAGGGCCGGGCGGAATCAACTCGCTGATCGAGCGCGCCGCCTCTACTGCCGCGGTTGTTTTAAGCCGGAGGAGATTTGCGTCCTCGTCAAGGGCGAAAATCTTGCCGGCACTTTTCTTGGTGCGGGGATTGACCGCATCGTCACCGGCGCCCATTTTGTGTGTCTGGTCGGGGAATTCGTAGGCGTAAACCTTACTCTTTTTTTCCTCGACCGGCGGAATATCTTCGCGCAGCTTGAGCCCGCCGATCGCGTTTTTATCGAATTCGATCAGCTCGTCGACGTTTTCGCAGCGATCGAAGTACTCCCACCATGCAGGTTTTTCTTCGCGCCGATGATAGGCCATGAGCCCGGCGAGCAGATAGCGCACTCGCCGGTCGGCAGACATCAGCTGGTACTCTTGCTCGGACTGCGGCGACAGGACGTTTTCAAGCAGCGATCGCTCGAGCTCGCTGCGCCGCCCCTCCTCTCGCTCCTCGTTGCGGCGCTTCGTGCATTCCTTGCAGGCCGCGACGAATTCGAGATGGCATGGTTCCAGCGGCGACTTTACCGAACGAAAGGGCAATTCGCGGTTAAATGTTGCGATTGCTTCCACGCGCCGTTCGAGCAGCCAGTCCCGCAAGCATTGCGTCGAGCGGCAATCGTCGCGGTTATACGCTTGAATATCGTCGAGGATGCGCTGGTCTTTTTCGAGCAGCCAGCCTTCGAACATGACGATCGACTCGTCGCCTTTCTTGACATCGGTTTTGCGCGAAAAATCGTAGAACCGCTCCACTTTTTTGAGGCCATAGCCGTCTTCGGAAATTGCGAGTGCTTGGCGCACGACTGCGAACAGATCCACCAGCACTTCGCCGCGCAACAGCGCGTCGATCTCCTCTTCGCGCGTGCAGTGCACTTGTGCGAGCCGGCGCAGCGCCACTTTTTCGTAATTGGCATAGTGATAGACGTGCATGGCCGGAAAGCGGTGGCGGCGCTCGCCGATGAAGTCCACGAACGCTTCGAAGGCGCGCTTCTCTTCGGCGCGATCGAGTCCCCAGAAAGCACGAAAGCGAGGCTCGCCGTCTGAGGACCAGCAGCCGAAGAGATACTCGAGCCCGCGGCGGGGTTCGTAAAGCGGGTCACCTTCCATGTCGAAGAAGACGTCACCAGGCGACGGCTCCGGCAGTTGGGCTAGGCCCAGAGATGGTTCGTGCTCCAGCAGCTGGTAGATTGGCCGTCCATTCGTGCGTCCGCGCACTTGCAGCGACGCCTGGCGCCGCAACTTTGTAAATGTTTCGGGGCTCATCCCGGAGGGCCGCGCTCCGTCCGGCGTCGTCGCCAATTCAGAAACGAGCCTGATATCGGCGGCTTCAAGCTTAACGATCTGGTCGCGGCGCATCCCGGCTACTAAACTAAGGTGGTCGTCCTCGGTCCGCTTGCGTGCACAACTTTCGTCCCAGGGACAGATGGCGCAGTGTTTTATCGGGTTCGGATATTCCAGCGCTTCGGCGATCGGTGTGCTCGTGCGCTCGCCGGCGAATTCCAGGAAGCTAGACTTGAGATGACGGTAGTAGGCCAGATAGTCGTGGAGGCGAAAGCGCTCTTCCACGCCGTCGCCCAAGACGATGTGGCCGAACTCCGGCATCCTGCCCTGCAGGCGTTCCAGGTGCTCGCTATAGTTACAAAGCTGGACCAGGAAGTATGGCTTCGGCGTCAACGCCAGCTTCGTGTCGATGACCTCATAACTGTACTCTCCCAGGCGCGACGGCTCTTCGATGCGGCGAAGGAAATCCGCGTGCCCGACGAACGTGCCGTCAAAGAAGGTGGCTTGATAAATGATGCGCGCTCCACCGCGCATGGCGTCGAGCGTCTCCCGCTCGGCCTGAAAATAGCCGTCAATGCCGGCCTTGGCGCGCTCGAATTGCACGACCTCTCCCTGATGGTGCTTGACCATTTCTTGGAGATGGCGCTGCTCGTGTTCTTCGCCTTTGCGCCGGATGAGGGCGACGTGTGCGTTCTCAGCGTCCGGTCGCGCGAGTTTCCCGCGCGTGACCAGTGCCTCGAGTTCCGTTAGACGCTTACACTCGAGATAGTCGTTGAGATCGCTCGCGGCATAGATGAACCGACCGTCGAGGCGTTGCATGCACGTATCCTAGCACCTGGCTATGCCACACGTGTGGCAGAGACGCTAGCCGATGGCCGGAAGGTCCCAAAGAACGAGCAACGCGGGGCCCTTCACGGTGAGCCGCTCGACGTTCGACATGCGGATGGCGTCACCCGTGCGCACCGGCTCGGCGCCAACGACCAGTTTGTCGAGGGCGCCCTCGACCTGAGCCGACCCCTCGGCAACGAATAAGAAGCTGAACCGCTGTGGATCGAAGGTGTGGCGAAGTTCGCGATCCACTTCCAAACGCGTCACGAAGAAAGCAGCATTCTGCGTCAGCTTCACCGGCGCGTTTACGGCGGATCTTCCGCTTGCGATGGGCAGCCATGTATTCAGACGCTGGGCATCCGTGAATTCCACTTGACCATACGACGGACTCGTGCCGAGCTTTCCCGGCGTCAGCCACATCTGCAAAAAATGCAGCGGCTCCCCCTTCGAGTGGTTGTATTCGGAGTGGCGGACCCCGGTGCCGGCACTCATGAACTGGGCTCCGCCGGGCCCGACCACGCCTTGGCTCCCGGTCGAGTCGCGATGTTCCAGGCGTCCCTCGAGGACGTAGGTGATGATTTCCATGTCCCGGTGCGGGTGAGTTGGAAACCCTTCACCCGGTGCGACGACGTCGTCGTTCAGCACGCGAAGCGCCCCCCAGTTCACGTTCTTCGGGTCGTAGTAGTCGGCAAAGCTGAAGGAGTGGCACGTTTGTAACCAGCCGTGATCGAAGCAGACTCGTTCGCCGGCACGCTGGACGAGAAACGTCGTTTCGGTCTCCATGCCTTGCTGAACAGCATTCAACTGGTCCTAGGTTTCCGCGACCGACCACGTCACGCGGATACTCGATCGCTGAACGCATCCCGCTACCGCAGGATACCTAAGGAGGGCTTCCCTAAGCCGTAGGGGGAACGCGCGGGGGACTTACGCAACGAAGCCCCCGAGAGGAGCAGCCATGGATCTGACGACAACCGCGCCCCGGAGTGCGAAAGACAAACTTGCCGGGATCGTGTCCTTCAAACGCACGCTCGACAAGGCAAAGGCGTACAACGAAGGGCATTTAGGTGAGTACGACTACGATTGCCCCCACGATAAGCCGCTCTTCGAGTTTCTCGGCACGAATGGCGAAGAGTTTGCGCGCAAGGTAAAGGAACTCGCCACCGACGAGGCCATCGCCAATTGGGCCCAGTCGGAGTTCCTTTCAAAGAAGACGCCCGCCGAGATCGAGGCATTCAATGCCGAACGCATGCGCTGGCATCCCGAACCCGGCTCTCACTCGGCCGAATATTTCGAAAATCTTCGCGAAACGGTCGCACCCGGCCGCCCCGAGATCGTAACCTGGTTCGATCTCCTCGATTTAGACGAGGGTCGCAAAGTAGCGCAGCCTACGCGCCTCAGCTAACCCGATCGAGCGGTTTGGTCCGAAGTCTCGTGGCCTGACATCGCCAGGTCGAGCAGCGACACGGCGTGGGCCACTTCTTGCTCCGAAATGATCAGCGGCGGCGCGAAGCGCAGGGTATTGCCCCCGGCAGTGCCGATTAAAAGCCCGCACTCCCGCGCTGCTCCAACCAGTGCGCGCGCTTCGTACGGAGCCAGCACCGGGACGCCGATGAGAAGACCCATTCCACGCGGCCGCCCGAGGATGGCGGGATGTGACTCCGCGAGTTGCGTCAGTGCATCGAACAACTGCGCCGAACGGATGCGTACGTGCGCGTCGAGATCGAGCTCATCGCGCACGCGCAGGTGGGCGAGCGCCGCGGCGCACGGGATCGGTGAACCACCGAAGGTCGCGCCATGATCGCCGGGTTGAAACCCGCCGGCAGCCCGCTCGTTTGCCAGCAGTACGCCGATCGGCAACCCGTTGGCGAGCGCCTTGGCGAGGGTGACCGCGTCCGGTTTAACGCCAAACTGTTGGAAGGCAAAGAGCGAACCGGTGCGCCCCATGCCGCACTGTACTTCGTCGAAGATCAGCAGGGAGCCGCGCTCGTCGCAGAGCCGGCGAGCCGCAACCAGAAACTCGCGATCGGCTACCTGGACGCCGCTCTCACCCTGTACCGGTTCGACGATCAGCCCGGCCACGCGCGCGTCCACGGCGCCTTGCAGCGCCTCGACGTCGTTGTAAGGCACGAAGGCGAAGCCGGCGGGTAGCGGTTCGAAGCCCGTCCGATAGGCGAGATTGCTGGTCGCGGCTAGCGAGCCGAGCGTGCGACCGTGGAACGAACCCAGACAGGCCAGGATGACGTTACGCTCGGGCTCGCCGCGGCGATAGGCCCATTTTCGCGCGAGCTTGATCGCAGCTTCGTTGGCTTCGGTACCGGAGTTGCAAAAGAATGCGCCGTACATTTCGGCGCGTGCCACGAGCTCGCGTGCGAGCGTTCCGGCTGGCTCGTGATGATAGAGATTGCTTACATGGGTGAGTGTTCGCACTTGTGCGCAAACCGCTTCCACGATCGCGGAATGCGAGTGGCCGAGTGCGCAGACCGCGATTCCGCCGAGGCAATCGAGATAACGTCGTCCCCGGTCATCGATGAGTTCGCACCCTTGGCCCGCCACCATCGTAACCGGGGCGCGCTCGTACGTCGCTAAGTAGGTCACGTTCGATAGTTCGCGTTGATGCGCACGTAATCGCGGGAAAGGTCGCAGCCCCAACCCGTGGCTTCGGCATCTCCCAAGGCGAGTTTGAGCTCGACCGCTACGTTCGACGGTGCGAGTTCCCGCTGTGCCTCTGCTTCGGAAAGCAACTCGATTGCGCCCGCACCAACCCAAGGCTTCCCATTGACATAGAGCGACCAGCGATGCGGGTCGAGGTTCGCACGAGCGGCACCGGCGGCCGCGATAATCCGGCCCCAGTTCGGATCTTCGCCGTAAAGCGCCGTCTTTACGAGATTGCTGTTGACGATCGCGCGGGCGATCGTTCGCGCCTGGGCGAGATCGACCGCTTGGCTCACGCGCACCTCCAAGGTTTTGGTCGTCCCTTCGCCGTCGGCAACCATCGCGCGCGCCAAGTCCAGGCATACGCCGCGGAATGCTTGCGCGCAGGCGACCGGCGCCTCCGCTCCGTTGGTTCCGACCGGTGCAAAGACGTAGACCGCATCGTTGGTCGACATATCGCCGTCCACCGAGATCATGTTGAAGCTTTCGTCGCTGCTGGTGGTCAGCAGCCGTGCGAGTTCGGAGCGCGACAACGGAAAATCGGTGGCAACGAAGGCTAGCATCGTCGCCATGTTAGGAGCGATCATCCCCGAGCCTTTTGCGATTCCGGCAACGACATATTTGCGTTCGCGATAATAGAAGCCATAGGCAGCCAGTTTGGGAACGCGATCGGTCGTCATGATCGCTTCGGCTGCGTCGGAAGCAGCCTTCCCGCCTTCGTCGAGCTGAGCGACTGCACGTTCCAGTCCGCGCTGTACGCGATCGATCGGCAGGGGCACGCCGATAACGCCCGTGGATGCGAGCACCACTTGCGCCGGCGCGATTCCGAGC
>JBAVTZ010000210.1:0-2982 GCA_049696515.1 Candidatus Cybelea sp.
GCTGCGTTCCGGGCGGGAAGCCTCGAGAATCGACGGCAGGGCGCGCGCGTCGGCCAACTCGGCCAAGCCTAGCACCGCGCCGGCTTCGACCGTTCCGTTCCAGGTGCGTTCTTTTGCCGCTGCGACGAGCATCTCGAAAGCGCGGGGATCGCGCGTCTTCCCCAAAGCCATCAAGGCCGAAGCGCGTACGAAATACGAAGCGTGATCTTGCGCCGTCGCGATCAGAGCGCTCGCGACATCCGGGTCGCGAAAGTTACCGAGTGCCGCCGCAGCGGCCCGTACGACCTTCGGATGCTTGTGCGAGAGGGCCCCGACTAAAATGCGCCGGGCCCAGGGCGCGCGCGTCGCGCCGATTGCCGACGCTGCCTCGACCAGCACCCCCCAGAACGGCTCTTGCTCGAACGCCGCCTCCAGCGCCTCGCGTGCGGTGCGGCGACCATCCTTGGCCAACTCGCGTGCCGCGCGAATGCGCGCGATTACGTCGGGATCGTGCAGTAACGCGGCGGCTGCGAAATCGGCGCCGAGATGGTAGCTGACGTCGGCCAACAGGAACGATCCCGGATCGAACCGCACCAGCTTCGGCTCGAAATCGAGCGCCACGGCGATCGTTTCGTGCTGCCGCCCGACACGCGCTCGGATGCGCCGTTCGTTCGAAACCGAGCCGTTTCCGGATCGGCGGGGCGAAGGTACTGCAGGTGCAAAGCCTACTTCGACGTCGAACTCGTAGGCGGGATGGTCGGGATCGACCACCTGTTTTTGGTCGATCGTGAGGGTGGCCACTTTGCGCTGAGCATCCCAGGCCACGCTCACGTCGAGTTCGGGATGTCCTCCGCGGTAAACCCACTGGCTGAAGAACCCGCGGAGGTTCCGGCCAGTGGACTCTTCGATTGCACGCACGAAGTCGATCGTCTCGACCGATCGTTGGGCGTTCTGCTGCACGTACCGTGTAATCGCCCGCCAAAAGCGCGCGTTGCCCAACTCGCCGCGCAACATGTGCAGCACCGCCGCACTCTTTTGATAGAGATGACGATCGAAGATCTCGATCGGATCGCGAAAAGTGTTGCAGACGATCGGCCGGCGGTATCTTTCGGCGTCCTCCTTTAAATATGCGGTGAGGAACTGGAAGATATCGTAAAGATACTCGTCGGGGCCGAGATCCGCCTCGCGCCAAACCGCCTCCATGAAGGTCGCGAAGCCTTCGTTGAGCCACGCATGCGACCAATCACGGCAAGTCAGCAGATCACCAAACCACTGATGCGCCAGCTCGTGTGCAACGAGCGAATCGCTCGAAAAGTCGAGATGCGCGATCTTGTCGTGGAGCGTTCGGTCGGTCTGAGTCGTCGCCGAGGTGTTCTCCATTCCGCCAAAGATGAAGTCGGAAACGGCGATTTGCGAATAGCGCGCGTACGGGTACGGCACGCCGATCCGCTCCTCGAAGCGCTCGATCATGTGCGGCGTATTGCCGAAGGAGCGCTTACCGTCGTTCTCTCGCCCCGGGAGTACGTAAAAAAAGACCGGAACGCCATTGCGGCCGGCCTCCCCCTCGGCGACCTCGACGAAGGGGCCCGCGACCATCGTCATCAGATAGGTGCTGTGGGGGACGGCCTGGTTGTAGCGGAAGATGGTGTTGCCGTTTTCATCGCGGCGCTCGACCAGCTCGCCGTTCCCGAGGGCGAACATCCCCTTCGGAACCACGATCGTGGTTGCGGTGCTCTGCTTCTCGTGCGGGTAGTCGAGGCAGGGAAACCAATACCGCGCGTATTCGTCTTGACTCTGAGTCCAGGCGTGCGCGATCTTTTCCGGATGTGCCGCTGTCGGCTTCACGAAAAATAGACCGTGGCGCGGTTTTGAAACCCCATAATGGATCGCAAAAGTCGTGGTTTCACCCGGCGCGATCGGCGGCTCAAATTCGATCTCGAGCTTACCTTCGCGGGGTGTGAATTCGACGGGGTGCGCACCCTGCGAGCCGGCCACGCACTGCTCGACCAGCGAAACGTCAAGATCTACCGCGTCGAGCGTCAGCCGCGGTACCACTTCGTCGAGGGCGCGAACGGTCATGGTGCAAACGCCGTTCAGCGACTCGTCACCGAAGTCGGGCGTCAGGTGAAGATCGATATGTTCGACCGCGACGAGTTTATCCGGCCCGTACTGCGGGCGCGCGCCGGGCAGCGCAAAAGCAGGATGTTCGCTCGTTTCGTCGCGCATCATGTGAGGCCGACCTTACGAGCCGAGCGTAAGTTAGTCCTGTACTGGGCGCTGTTCGGCGGCGGTCTGCAAGCCGCCGGTCACTTCGATAACCGCACCCGTAATGAAATCGCGCTGGGGCGCGATCAGGAATCGAACGGCATCGGCAACGTCCTCATAACTGCCGGGCCGGCCTCGCGGATTGCGCGCCGTACGTTCGAAAGCGCTCGCGCGCTCGAGTGACTTCTCGCGGATGTCGCCGGGCGCGACGACGTTGACCGTGATGCCGTGGCGCGCCTCTTCGACCGCGAGGCAACGCGCAAACGCAACCAACGCGCTCTTCGCCGATTGATAGAGCGAAAATCCACGGAACGGCCGCGTCTCGCTCGAGCCGAGCATGCCGAAGAATACGATGCGGCCAAAGCCGGCGGCCCGCATTGCGGGGAGCGTCGCGTGCGTCGCCAGGACCCCACTGCGTAAATTTCCGTCGAAAACCTCGTGGTAGTCCTCGAGCGTTGTGTTCTCAAAGCGTTTGACGACCAGCGGCCCAACTGCGTGCACGAGCGTATCGAAGGGGCCAAAACGACGCACCGCATCCTCGAGTGCAGCCCGTACCCGCTCGGGATCGTCCAAGAAGTCGATCCGCGTCGCCGCCGCCGAGGCTCCGGCCGCCTGGATCGCGGCTAAGGTCGCTTGTGGCGGCGTAGTGCGAAACGTAATCGCGACGTGCTCGAACCCGTCGCGCGCGAGTGCCGGAGCAACTCCGGCTGCGAGGCCCCCGGCCGCCCCGGTTACGAG
>JBAVTZ010000211.1:0-4870 GCA_049696515.1 Candidatus Cybelea sp.
CTTGCGAGCGGCGCATCGAGCCGACTGCCTCCTCCTGCTCGCGGCGCTTACGATCGTACAAAGTCGCGCGAAGCATCTGCATTGCTTTCTCGCGATTCTGTTGCTGCGAGCGCTCTTGCTGGGATGCGACGATGATACCGGTCGGCAGGTGCGTTATGCGAATGGCGGACTCGGTCTTATTGACGTACTGGCCTCCGGCGCCCGAAGCCTTAAAGGTGTCGACTTGCAGCTCCGATGGCTTGATCTCGATCTCGGCGTCGTCTTCCACTTGGGGCAGAACCGCAACGGTGGCGGTGCTGGTGTGAATTCTCCCTTGCGCTTCGGTCGCCGGCACGCGCTGGACGCGGTGCACGCCGGATTCGTGTTTCAAGACGCGGTACGGCTCCCGTTCTTTTAGCGCAAAGACGATCTCCTTGTAACCACCCGAATCGCTCGGGCTCTCCGAGACGAGCTCGACTTTCATGCCGGTGCCCTCGGCGAAACGCATGTACATGCGGGCGAGATCCCCGGCAAAAATCGCGGCTTCGTCTCCGCCGGTGCCGGCGCGAATTTCGACGAAGACGTCTTTGGAGTCGTTCGGATCACGCGGCATCATCAAACGCGTTAACTCCGCCTCCTGCTCGGCCACTCGCGCGCGCAAGCCCGCGTTCTCTTCTTCGGCCAGCTCGCGCAGCTCGCCGTCACCTTGGCGCGCGAGCGCGTCGTTCGCACGGATCTCCTCGCGCATCGCACGCAGCCGCCGGTCGGTTTGCACTAGCGGCTCGAGTTGCGCGCGCTCCTTCACCAGCGCCATGTAGCGAGTTTGGTCGAAAGCGCCGGTGAGATTCGCAAGCTGCGCTTCAATCTCGTCGAAGCGGCGCGCCATCACGTCCAGACGCCCGGTGAGCGCCTCATTTACCGGTTCCATATCAAATGCAAAGGACGAGCCATCGCGACGGCCCGTCCCCACAAGCGCCTCCGTTTAGAGTTCGGCGGCCGCCTTCTTCGCCTCGCGCGCGGCCTTACGAGCCGCGGCTTCCTCTTGCTTCTGGCGTGCGGCAGCCGAACGCTGGTTGAACTTGTCTACGCGCCCGGCAGTATCCACGAGCTTCTGCTGGCCGGTGAAAAGCGGGTGACAAGCTGCGCAGATCTCGACCGAAATCTCGGGAAGGGTCGAGCCGGTTACAAACGTGTTGCCACACGCACAGTGCACCCGCGCTTCCGGGTACCATTTGGGATGAATCTTGGTCTTCACAGCTTCTGCATTATATCAGAGCAGGCAAGTACGACTCCGCCGCTACTTTGCATTAGCCCCCTTTACGAGCGCGTCGATCAAATGGCCGCCAAAGGGAGCGCCCAACCCGGTGACCATGTCGTAGCCGCGCCCCGAGCAATAACCGGTAGGCGTTGGCAACGGCGCCGGGGTGTGACCGGGGCTAGGCGCAGCCGTCGGGGCCGGGACCGCTTGATTGCATCCATAGATGACGTCGTAGAAGGTGTGCTTATAGTCGAGCGCGGCCTCCCCACGAAAGATCTCGTAGTAGAGGGGCGCCGCATTGCCCAGCCGATAGGGCTTGGCACCCTTGGCCGTTGCACAGGCGGATGAGCGCGAGCACGCATCAAGAACGAGCGCCCACTCGGCGTTGCTCTCCGGTGCCGAAACGCTCGTTCCACCATCGGCAAAGACCTCGCGCTTGCCCTTGAACGCGGCATAAATGACCTGCGATGGTCCCGTGTTCGGGTCCGCGTCGAGCGACATGTCGGGTATCTTGCGCATCTTATTCTTTAGCGCGGCGACCTGCCAGGGGGGCGCCGGAAACACCGTTGAGACGCCCCCGCCCGAGCCTACGTTGTTTTCGAACTCGCCGTTGCCGCCCCCGGTCGTGTTATCGCCCCAGGCCGTGATCTGACCGTCGAGCCGGCCCCCGTCGTCGAGCGGAATGTTGACCCCACCGACGCCGGTAACGTTCGGGTCGCTGGCCGGATAACTGAGGCAGGCGATCCCAAGCGGCTGACCGGTGTTCGGATCGAAGCACTCCCATGCGCCATTGTCGCCCGTGGAGACGAAGACTGCGATGCCCTCGGCTGCGAGCGAAGCAAACTCGATCTGCCCGACCCCCGGCTTGTCGGGATTCTTCGAAATGTAATCGGTGGCTAGCGCATCGTTTTCCGGTTCGCCCCAGCTAAGCGAAAGCGAATCGGCGCGATTGTCGGCGATGCTCTGCTGCAAAGAGTCGTCCGCTAACTGGATTCCCATCAGCGGATAACGCTCCGCACCCTGCGGGCAGCTGCCGTCCTTCTTATTGTTAACGATTTCCCCGGTCTGTGGATCGACGCAAATCGATGGGTTGTAGGCGATATAGAAAAGCACGTTGGAATCCGGTGCTAGGCTCGCAACCTGCTCGGTGTCCAACTGGGCCTCGACGTCCTCGGGGTTGCAAACGTTGTAGTCGGGCGGCTTCGGAAACGGGGGTATCCGGCATGGTGCCGTTATTGGCGGCGGCGAACTCAAGCCGGCCGGATACGGGTCGACTTTTTTCGTCCCGGTATGCCCGTTGCGCTTACTCGGAGGCTGCGGGCTTGCAACTACTTGCGTGACCTTGGCAACGTGCGCATGCCATAACGCGCCGTACGCGGGCACGTCCGCCGGAGAAATCGCCCAGGTTCCGTTGATCCCCGGAGTAATGCCCTTGCCGGTGTAGCCGGCTGCGTAGGCGCCGCTATAGTCGAAGCCATTGGCCAGCATCTGGGGCGAATAACCCGCAAAGTGCGCGTAGTTGCCGCGCTCGTAATAGCGATGCGTCGGATCGTAGGTTGTGAGGTGCATGACCGACGCCACCGGCAGCCGCTTACTAAAATGCGGCGTTTCCAGGGGTGCAAGCACCAGCTGCTTTCCGTAGTAATAGTATCCGAAATTGGTTCCGAAAGCCCGCTGCATCTGCTTGAGCGTGCCGGTCACGCTCAGCACTTCACGTTGCGGCCACTTCCCAACGCCCATCCCGAACTTCCAAAAGTACTCCGCTACGGTCTGGTAGTCGTCCTCGCTTGCGCCGTACCGTTCACCTACTTCGTATGGCGTCAAAAAATGACGGTACTCCCCCGCATGCGGATTACTCGCGGCTTCTGCATATCGCAGCAGCCCCGATGCGTCGCGCATGCGTACGAGCACGTCAACGTGCATGACGCCGGCCGTCGCCGACCTCAGAAATTGCATCCGCTCTCGGGCCGCTCGCCCCCAGGTGAAATCGGCTAAGCCGGCGGGACCACGATATGGCCGAAGCACCGACCCTCCGCCCGCGACACCGGTGTTTTGCAGGACTGGAAAATTTGACCCGACTCCCGATGGAAGCGAGGAGCCGGCACCGCCGTTGCAGGCGGTGACGGCACAGGCTGCAGCAAGCGCGAGGAATCTCCGCGTCATCGTACACCTCCAATGCGGCTAGAAACATTTGTGAAGCGCCGCACCATCGCATCCCGGAGTTTCACGCGTTCGGCATTGACTCCGTCCACGAAGTGCGTTTGAAGGCCGGCTTCGACTGAAGCTTGCGCGACCGTTGCCGAGCTAGCGCTCGATGCCCCGCCGCCCACGAGCTCGAGGGCCTCGTCCGTGCGAATCGTCGAGACCGGATGGCCATTCGGCGTAAAGGCGAAAAAGGCGATTTGATCGCCCTGCCAGTCGTAGTAGTTTGAAATCTCGTCGCCGAGTACCAAACAGAGCGGAACCGCGTTCGACGAACTGAAGACCGAGATGTCGGTATCCTCGTAATAACCGATTACGGTGTCGAGTTTCAAAAGCTTCCGTTCAGTCAGACGCGCTCCTTTTCCGGCGTGGCTGCCGCACTGGACGGGCATGGTGGCATTCGCTTTCACGCTGTCATGCTCGGTATAGAATGTTGCACCAGCCGGATACCAATCCGGAATCGGCGTCTTCGACATCTCGCAACCGCCGACCGGGGGACTCGAAATAAGCTGCAGGTCGATGGAAGGTGCGGCCGTGAACGTAAACGATGTGTGCGGGGGACATCCCAGAAACGGGCCCGTATAGGATCCGGCGCCGCTCGCCTTCTCGAGAATCTCGATGCGCGCGACCTTGCCGTTCAGCGCCAGCGTCGTTCCCTTTTCATTGTAGGTTCCGTTCGCAGCAATCGTTCGATCCTGATGGTGTCCGTCCGAATACTTCTCGTCGATCGTTGCCTCGGGCGAGTTTGTCCAATGTCCGGTTGATTTCGAAAGTATTTGTGGATTGGCGTAGGCGGTAACGGTCGTGCTGGATTGTCCGCCTTCCGGAGCCTCGAACCTCGACTTCGAACCGTAGAGCAGAAGCTCGGCTTGCGGTGGACTGACGAAGGCGTCGGTAACCGTTTGCGTCGCTTGCAGCGGCGTGGTATCGCGCTCTCGAACGTTGACATCCTGTGCCCCGGGGGGCAGCCCCGGCTGCGAGGCGCTAAGGACCGTAACCGAATCGTGTATCGTCGTTCGGATCGTCGCGGGCGGTTGGGGTGACGGGAAACCATAATCGTACGTGAAGACTTGCGTCATTTTCCCCGAATACTGCGACGCAGCCGCAGGCGTTGGAAGCGGTGGAGGCGGCGTGGGAGTAACTCCAACGCTCGAGCTGCAAGCGGCGAGCCCAGCCCCTAATACTCCGACCGCTATGGTTGCGACGACACGAAGCTTCAACGCTCCCTCCCAGTTCGAAAAAAGCAGCAACCGGATGTTCGGTTGCGGAAGGTTTACACGTTCGCGAAGGAGGCTCTGCCGCTCCTCCAAAAGCCCTCACAAGTGAAGCTGACTTCCCTTTTTGCAAGCGCCGCCGGGATGGGCGTCGCAGCCATTTTGCTCGCAAGCACCCCGCACGCGCAAGTCGCGGCGGTTGCCGCAACGCCGCCGC
>JBAVTZ010000212.1:0-15625 GCA_049696515.1 Candidatus Cybelea sp.
GTGCTTACCGGCTCGCCGCTACCAATCGAGGGCGAACTCCGCGATGCAGCGCTGCGCGCATTTCGCCACCCCGTCGTGCGCGGCGCCGAAGGGCGCTTTCTCGCTGCAAGCGTGAACGTTCACGCGATGATGGATTGTTCGGACGGGCTCTCAACCGACGTTGACCGGCTCTCCGCGGCGAGCGAATGCGGGGCTTCGCTGGAATCCATTCCGGTCGCGCCGGCGGCCCGTGCGCTGGCCGAGCTGCAGGAAGAGGACCCCGAGCGTTTTGCTCTGGCCGGCGGCGAAGATTTTGAGTTGCTGGTGGCGGTTGCTCCGCGGGCGTTTTCCCATCTGGCGGCGCGTTTCGCGACGCGCTTTAGGCGGGAGCTCTCACGGGTCGGAACCCTACACGAGGGCCACGGGATGCTCTGGCAGGGCGCGCCGCTCGCGCGCTCGGGCTGGGACCACTTTACCTTAGGAGCGGATGGCTCCTAAGCCCGTCGGGTGACGCGCTTCGAACGCAGGCAGGCGGTGCAGACGCGCGCCGTACGATGGACGCCGTGGTCGTCGATCCGAACGGCCTGCAGGTTCGGAAGCCAGCGCCGCTTAGTCTTATTCATCGCGTGGCTGACGTTATTGCCCGCTTTTGGTCCCTTGTCGCAAATTTCGCACCGCTTGGCCATAACCGGCCGATAGTACCACGGGGCCGCCCCGCCCGGCAAGAGCGAAATGTTGACGAGAGGCAAGGATTCCAGCAATGGCTCCGAAAGACGGGCGGCCGTGGGCGTTATTGGTCCGAGCGGCCAGGCAGCGGTCCGATCAAGTCGCGCGCGCATTGCCGTGGACGCGATGGGAGGGGACCACGCGCCCACAGAGGTCGTGCTCGGCGCTTTACTCGCGGTCCAGGAATTCGATGTCGAGGTGCTGCTGGTAGGAGACGAAGCCCAGGTCCGCTCGCTTTTGCGCGGCGACGGGGCCGAGCGGGTGCGCGTGATTCATGCACCCGAGGCTATTCCGATGGATCTCTCACCCTCCGCAGCAGTACGGTCCTGCGAACGTACCTCGCTTGGCGTCGCCGTGAACCTTATCAAGCAAGGCGAGGCCGACGCGGTTGTTTCGGCCGGCAACAGCGGCGCTTTCCTGGCGATTGCATTGATAAAACTGCGCCAAATCGAGGGTATCTCACGCCCCGCGATCGCGACGGTTTGGCCCGCACTTAATGGCCCGACCGTTTTGCTCGACTCCGGTGCGAATATGGACTGCCGCCCCGAGTGGCTGGAGCAGTTTGGGATCATGGGATCGGCGTACGCGAAAGCGGTGCTAAATATTCCCGAGCCGCGCGTGGCGGTGCTCTCCGTCGGTGAGGAACGCTCCAAAGGCAACCAACTCGCGCTCGAGGCCGCACGTCTGCTGGAAGCCGCACCTGTAAAGTTCATCGGCAACGTCGAAGGGCGAGACCTGTTTCAGAACATCGCCGACGTGATTGTTGCCGACGGATTCGTCGGCAACGTTGTGTTGAAGACCGGCGAAGGAATGATTGGCTTCGCCGCCCACGTAATGGGCGAGGCGTTGCTCGGCGGCAACATGGTGACCAAGCTGGGCACCGCGATGTTGGCGCCTGCGCTAAAACGGCTTCGCAAGAAGTTCGACTACGAGACCTACGGCGGAGCCCCATTACTCGGGCTTCGCGGAAACTGTCTCGTTACGCACGGACGCGCCAGCCGCAACGCGATCAAGCACGCAATCGGAGCAGCGGTTCAAGAAGTGGACCACGACGTTGTCGGCAAAATCACGGATCTGATCGCACCATATCTTGCCGCAACGTAGTTCGCCCATGCTGGGGATCTACGTTCACCTCCCGTTTTGCCCGTATCTCTGCCCGTATTGCGATTTCGCAAAGTGGCCCTTGCGCGCGACCGCCGCCAAGCGTTACCTGGAAGCGCTTCAAGCCGAGATTGATCGCGAAGCGCGCCGGCCTGCCGCGACGATCTACCTCGGGGGCGGCACTCCGAATGCCTACGACTCACAGAGCATCGCGCGCTTAATCGCGCGCTTGCGCGAGCGTTTCCCTGGAGCGCGAGAAATTTCCACCGAGGTTAATCCGGAACTCGTGCATGACGGCGATCTGGCGCGCTACCGTGAAGCCGGAATTACGAGGCTGTCGATTGGCGTCCAGTCCTTCGAACCCGCTGAGATTCGGACCCTGGGGCGCAAACACACGATCGAAGAAATCGAAGGCGTCGTTGCGGCCGCGCGCGCCACGCCGATTGATTCCGTCTCGCTCGATTTGATCTTTGCCGTTCCGGGGCAGACCCCCGCCGGCTGGCGCCGTACGTTACGGACCGCGACCGCGCTGGGCGTGGACCACATCTCAGCCTACGGACTAACGGTTGAGGAAGGCACGCCCTATGCCGCCTGGCGAGCTCGCGAACCCCAGGCCTTTTTCGACGATTCGCGCGAAGCCGAACTCTATGAAATAGCCATCGAAATGCTCCAGGGCGCCGGCTACGAGCAATATGAGATCAGCAATTTCGCTCGGCCGGGACATCAATGCGCGCACAACCTCAACTATTGGGCCAATGGCGAGTACGTCGGGCTCGGCGTGGGGGCCGCCTCCTATCGCGACGGCGTGCGCTCGGTGCACACGCGTTCCCTGGAGGGCTATATTGCGGCGGCGCTCGAGACGCGAGCAATCCCTTCGGAAGCCGAGCGGCTGGAAGGTCGAAAGCGTGCCGGCGAGGCGATGATGCTGGCGCTCCGGACGACGCAAGGGGTTCACTTGGGCGACTTCAAAAAACGCTATGGGATCGACGTGATCGTGGATTATGCCCCCGTCGTGACTCGGTTCGCGCGGATTGGACTGCTGGAGCGTGTCGGTGACGCGATGCGGCTGACCCAGCGAGGCCGCTTTTTTGCCAACGACGTTTGCGGAGCGTTCGTAACATCGGAGTAACGTGAACAATCTCTCGGAAACCGTGTTGCGCGCGGCCTTCATCATCGTATTTGGCGTGACCGGTTTCCTCTTGGGCCGCGAAGCCTACTTCAGCCTGCTGTCGCCGCATTTTGCGAACGAGGCGCTCCAGCTGAGCTTGCTGATTCTCTCGCCGGCTGCAGGTGCGGTCATCGGCGCGTTGCTGGCGCCGCTCGCACAAGCACTCTTCGAAGGTCAGCTCCTGCAAGCCGAGGGCGCGATGGACCGCCTTACGCCGGCAGAAATAGCGGGCGGAGCGGTCGGCCTCATCGTAGGGCTTTTGATTGCGTTTCTCATTAAAGGCATCGTCTTCGAGCTGATCTCCGATTTCGGCCGGGCCGGAACGTACATCGCGATCGTCCTTTACCTGATCCTTGCGATCTTCGCCGCCTATCTGGGCGCCCGTATCGGCGCCAAGATTCGCATCGTTCCGATGCCCCGGAACGTGCTCGCCGACGCTTCCGCGGGGATTGCAAAAATCGTCGATACCTCGACGATCGTTGACGGACGGATCGTCGAGATCGTCGAGAGCGGCTTTCTTGAAGGTGCGCTGATCGTTCCCCGCTTCGTGTTGCGCGAGCTCCAAGCGATCTCCGATTCGGTAGATCCGCTCAAACGCACGCGCGGGCGCCGCGGCTTTGACGTGCTTAGCCGATTGCAAGAACTCGCCGTGGTAGAAATTAGCGAACGGGACTACGGCGATATGGCGCCAGGCAACGTGGATGCACGGTTGGTCCGCCTGGCCCAAGAGCTTAGTGCCAAACTGGTAACCAACGATTACAATTTAAACCGGATCGCGCAAGTCGAAGGCGTCGTGGTGCTTAACGTAAACGAACTGGCCAACGCGGTCAAGCCAGTGGTACTGCCGGGGGAGGAGCTGCACGTCGCGGTCATTCGTGAGGGAAAAGAGTTCCACCAAGGCGTCGGCTATCTTGAAGACGGCACGATGATCGTCGTCGAACACGGACGGCGTTTGATTGGCGAAGAAACGGATGTCATCGTCACCAGCGTTCTGCAAACGGTTGCGGGCCGCATGATCTTTGCGCGGCCCAAGCGTGAGGGCATCGCCTCTTGAAGTGGGCCGCGGTGATCGTCGCGGCCGGTCGTGGCACGCGCTTTGGGCGACCCAAGCAGTTTCTCGAGTTGGGCGGCCTGCCGATGGTAGGTTGGGCGATTCGGACCTTCGCGGCGATTGAAGAAATTGCCGATCTGGTTGTGGCGACCGAGCCCGATTCAATCGAGTCGATGCGGGCACTCTTGGTACGGCTCGCACCCGAATGCCGGGCCCAGGTCGTATGCGGAGGTGCCACACGACAACAGAGCGTCTTCGAAGGTCTAATGGCGGTGTCGCGCGAGTGCGAAGGTGTTCTCGTGCACGATGGAGCGCGCCCGCTCGTGCAAGTTGCGGACGTTCGGGCGGGAATGCGGGAAGTGCGCCCGGGGCGTGCCGCGCTGCTCGCCTCACCGGTTGTCGATACGATCAAACTCGTCGATCCGCAAACCCGGCGCGTGGGTGCGACGCTCGATCGGGGGCAGCTATGGGCGGCACAGACGCCGCAGTTCGCGTTGAACGCCGAGTTGCGATCGGCGCACGAGCGCGCGCGCCAAGATAATTTTGAAGTGACCGACGACGCCGCGCTGCTCGAACGCTACGGCGTCGAGGTCGTGGCGATGCCTTCGAGCGGCGAGAACTTCAAAGTAACGCTGCCTGAAGACGTCGCGCGCGCGCAAGCGATCCTGCACGAGCGCGCTCTCGCGACCGGAGCCCGGTGATGCGCGTGGGTCATGGCTTCGACGCACACCGTCTCGTCGAAGGACGCGCCCTGGTGCTTGGCGGCGAGCGCGTTCCATTCGAACGCGGTGCGCTTGGACACTCGGACGGTGACGTGTTGGCTCACGCGCTCGCCGATGCGCTGCTTGGAGCCGCGGCACTGGGAGATCTCGGCGCGCGTTTTCCCGACAACGATCCGCGTTGGAAGGATGCAATTTCGATGGAACTGCTTGCGGCCTGTGCCGCCGCCGTTCGTCAGGCCGGGTTCGAAATCGTCAACGTTGACGCGACGATCGTAGTCGAGCGCCCTAGGTTGGCGCCATTCATCGAACGCATGCGCGCGAATCTTGCGTCGCGACTCGCCATCGAGACGAGTGCCGTCGGTCTCAAGGCGAAGAGCAGCGAAGGTATGGGCTACACCGGCGATGGGAGCGGCATCGCCGCCTACGCCGTCGCCCTCCTCTCTTAACTTGTCACCCTGAGCGAACTTGTCACCCTGAGCGGAGTCGAAGGGTGAAGCAGAACGGACTTCGATCGTTCGGCTCAAACATAGCCGATTCGAAGCCGCTCGTCGCGCCGCATCCGTGCTCCGCTCCTGCTGCTCCACTTTTTCGCAACGACCAAAGGAATACGACCTCCTGTCTTTTGCGAAAAAGTTGGAGCCTTCTCATCGGCTACGTCCGAGCCTCCGATCCGTCATCCTGACCTCCCGCCTTGTCACCCTGAGCGGGGTCGAAGGGTGAAGCAGAACGGACTTCGATCGTTCACTTGCGCAGCGCGCTTAATATCTCGAACCCATTAGTTGACCCGCCGGGTTAAAATGTTGCAGATGGCCCAGCCTTTCGAGAACGTCCTGGCCGACCTGCGAGCGCCGCTCGAGCGCGACCCCGCCGCACGCGGCTGGCTCGACGTCGTGCTCTCGTATCCGGGCTTCCATGCGCTCGTCGCGCATCGGCTGATTCATCCTCTCTATCGCGCCGGCGTTCCGATCCTGCCGCGCTTTCTCGCGCATATCGCGCGCTTTTTCACCGGCATCGAGATCCATCCGGCCGTCAAAATCGGCAAAGGCATCTTCATCGATCACGGCATGGGGGTCGTCTTCGGTGAGACGGCCGAGATCGGCGACGGCTGCACGATCTATCAAGGCGTAACGCTCGGCGGGACGAGCTTATCACACGGGAAACGCCATCCAACGCTGGGTCGAAACGTTACCGTCGGCGTCAATGCGGCGGTACTCGGCGCAATCGTAGTCGGCGATAACGCGAAGGTTGGCGGGGGCTCGGTCGTGGTCAAGGACGTTCCGGCGAATGCGACTGTGGTAGGCGTGCCGGCACGGATCGTGGCGCAGGACGGCAAGCCCGTGCGAGCCGTGCCCGCGCGACCGCAGGTCGAAATGCCCGATCCAACTACCGACGCGATCGTTCGCTTGCAGCGCCGGCTGGAGCAGCTGGAAAAGCGGTTGAACGAACTCGAGCAAGGCGAAGCGGCGGAAGAGACTTGGAGCTGGGTGATCTGAGTACCTTAGCGCCAAGCGCCATAGGCGCGCAGCCCTGAGCGGAGTCGAAGGGTGAGACTTTATAACACTCGGACGCGCAGTGTCGAGCAGTTCGAGCCGTTGCGCGACCGGGAGGTCCGCATCTACGTCTGCGGCCTGACACCCTCCGCACAGGCCCACTTGGGGCACGCGCGATCGTTTCTTTTCTTCGATGTCCTGCGCCGGTACCTTATGCATCACGGCTACCTGGTCACCTACGTGCAGAACGTCACCGACGTCGACGACCGCAGCATCAACGCGGCGAAGGAGACGGGCGAGAACTATCACGACATCGTCGATCGCTATTACGGCGAGTTCAAGAGTTCGATGCGCAAGCTGGGGACGCTCGAGTACGATGGCGAGCCCTATGCGACGCACTACATCGAACCGATTCAAACGATGATACGGGAGCTGATCGCGAGTGGACACGCCTACGTTGCACAAGACGGCATCTACTATCGGGTCGCGTCGTTTCATAACTACGGGCGTCTTGCCAACCGTAACGTCGAAGAGTTGGAAGCCGGCGCGCGGATCGAGGTAGACGAGCACAAAGAAGATCCGCTGGACTTCGCACTCTGGAAATTTGCAAAGCCCGGCGAGCCGCGCTGGGCATTTGAGCCGTACGCCGACGGGCGGCCGGGCTGGCATATCGAGTGTTCGGCGATGGCACGCGCGCTGCTCGATCCCGAAGGTACGGGATTCGACATCCACGGCGGCGGCGCCGACTTGATTTTTCCACACCACGAAAACGAGATCGCACAAAGCGAGCCGCTGATGGCGCGGCCGCCGATGGCGAATTTCTGGGTACACGGCGGCCTTCTGCTCTTCGACAACCGCAAGATGGCAAAGTCGCTCGGCAACTTCGAGCCCCTCTCCGCGCTCCTCAGCCGTCACGACCCGCAAGCCATCCGTTGGCTCTTTTTGCAAACCGGCTATCGCAAGGTGATGAACTTCACCGAAGAGTCGATCGCCGCGGCCGCCTTGGGACTGGCGCGCATAAAGAGCGCATACCGCTTGTTGGCAAACGCGGAACATGCCGAGGCGGCGGTGACGCTCGATCTCGACGCGCGTATGGAAGCAGCGCTCGACGACGACATGAATACCGCGGCGGCCCTAGCTGTGCTCCACGATATTGCGAGCGACGCTTCGCGCTTCGCGGCGGACCCATCGACGGCGCGTCACGCGTTCGGGCGCCTCGGATATTGGCTCGCCGTGCTCGGCATCGCACCGGACGCATCGTGGCGGGAAGAACCCAGCGTGGAGCTTTCACCTGATTTCGTCGAGCAGCTGCAACGGGCGCTGCGGGATGCAAGCGTCGAGATCGCCTGGAAAGGTATCGACGGCGTGTCGCCGCAGGAGGCGATTGAGCGGGTCGTCGTGCTGCGTGATGAAGCGCGGCGGGCCAAGGATTGGCCGGCCTCGGACCGCTTGCGCGACGCGTTGCAGCGCTGCGGCATCGAAGTGAAGGACTCGAAAGAAGGCACGAGCTGGACCGTCGCAGCCACTCCCTAAGGAAACGCCGTCGCCCCCATGTCGCCCGTCGAGAAGCTCTCGACTTTGACGATCTGGTTTACGGAATCCACACCGTCGACGAAGCCATCGCCGCCGGCGAGCCGTTGCGCGTGGTTCACGTCGCAGCCGATCGTAAGAAAGATGCCCCGCTGCGTACGCTGCTGGCGGCGGCTAAAGAACACAACATTCCGGTGCGTTTCGAGCAGCGTGCATTCTTCGATCGACTGCCGTTCAAAACCCATCAGGGCGTCATCGCGATCGCGCCCCCGTTTGAGTACGCCTCCCTGCACGATCTGCTCGCGCGTCCGGCCTCCGGCGCTTCGCGCTTGCTGGTCGTACTCGACCATTTAACCGATCCGCACAACGTGGGCGCAATCGTTCGCACCGCCGAGGCAGCGGGTGCCGACGGATTGATTCTGCCGGACCGGCGCTCGGCTGGTATCAATGCGACGGTACGGAAAGCGGCCGCCGGCGCTGCAGCCCATCTGCCGATCGCGCGCATCGCCAATCTTGCAGACGCGCTACGCACCATGAAAAAGGCCGGGATTTGGGTGGTGGGCGCCGATACGTCGCCCGCGGCCGTCCAACTGACGGCGGCCGATCTCAATCGCGACCTGGCGATCGTCGTCGGCGCCGAGGGCAGCGGCCTTTCGCAGCTGATCAAGCGCGAATGCGACTACTTGGTTAGGATTCCGATGCGAGGGCAGGTTGCCTCGCTTAACGCCTCCGTGGCGGCGGGCGTTTTGATCTTTGAAGCGCTCCGCCAGCGCGAACGCTTGCTTCGTCCTTGACGAGAGAGGGGGAACCTCCTATATACTAGCCTGGATGTGTCGCGCCCGACGGGCCCCGGCCTGCGCATGCGACACGTCAACCCACGAGGCAGACAAAAAATTATGGCAATGACCCATCCAGTGTCGGATGGAATCGAGTACCAGCAGCGAGTTGACGAGGAGCTGGTAGCCATCGCGAAAACCGGCGACAACCTCGCGATGGAATATCTGCTCAACAAGTACAAGAATTTCGTACGCATCAAGGCTAAGAGTTACTTTCTCATCGGGGCAGACCGCGAGGACATCATCCAAGAAGGTATGATCGGCCTCTACAAGGCCGTGCGCGATTTCAAGGCCGACAAGCTGTCGAGCTTCCGGGCCTTCGCCGAGCTCTGTATCACCCGACAGATCATCACGGCGATCAAAACCGCGACGCGGCAGAAGCACATTCCGCTCAATCAATACATCTCGCTTAATAAGCCGATTTACGATGAGGATAGCGAGCGTACGCTGCTCGACGTGATGGCCTCCCAGAAGACTTCCGATCCGGAAGAGTTGGTCGTCACGCAGGAAGTCTCCGATGATATCCGCCAGCGCATCCGGCAAAATCTTTCGGAGCTGGAGTCGCAAGTGCTGGAATCCTATCTAGAGGGCAAGAGCTACCAAGAGATGGCCCGCGATCTCGGTCGTCACGTGAAATCGATCGACAACGCGCTTCAGCGCGTCAAGCGCAAGATCGAAAAGAATCTCGCCGAGTTCGAATTTCAATAGCCCTGTGCCGGCGTTGTGTCACCCTGAGCGGAGTCGAGGGGCGACGCAACGCCTAGTTTTAATCGCCGCCTTGGCGCTCGTTGCTATAGTGCCGCCGCCAGGAATTTGGAGTGACGGGCCGGCGTTACCGGTCGCGCGCAGCGAGGTCGCCGTCGCGAGCTTGGCGGATCGCATCTACGTCATCGGCGGATATGCTAACGGCAACGTCGATCAATCACTTGTCGAAGTTTTCGACGTAACCGCGGGCAAATGGCATGACGTCGCGCCACTGCCCCACGGTCTAAATCACGTGGGAGCGGTGGGCTTTCGCGGTCACCTCTATACCTTTGGCGGATTTTCCGCGCAGAACAACTCTCCGGTCCCGGATGCCAACGTCTACGATCCTGCGACCAACAAATGGACGCCGATTGCGCCGCTTCCGCACGCGCTTGGTTCCGTTTCGGTCGCGGTGCTCGGCAATGCGATTCATCTCGTCGGCGGGCGCGACGAACACAGCGTCGCCACCCACCTCGCATACGACCCGGCGACCAACCGCTATGCTTCGCGCGCGCCGCTGCCCATCGGTCGGGACCATATGGGCCTCGTCGAGTTCCGCGGCCGCTTGTACGCGATCGCCGGACGCATCGACACCCCGGCCCACAACACGTCGTTCGTAAATATCTACGCTCCGGGGAGCAATACGTGGACCTCAGGCAGACCGATGCCGACGGAGCGCAGCGGCATGGCGGTAGCCGTCTACCACGACCAGATCTTTGCCATTGGCGGCGAGCAGGCCGGCATGGCGCGCGCCTTTCCCTACAACGAAGCCTACGATCCCGCAAACGACGACTGGTTGGAGTACGCTTTGCTGCCCGAGGGCCGTCACGGAACCGGCGCGGCGGTGGTCGGCGATCGGCTCTACGTTCCGGCCGGTGCTCCGGTCCCCGGCGGCAGCCGCCAGAGTAACACCTTACTCGTCTTTAAATTGTAGATGACGCCGCGTCACATCGGCATCGTAGCCTGCTCTGCGCCCGGCGCGGCACTCTGCTATAAAACGATCTGCTCGGAGTCTGCCACCATCCTCGGTCCACTCGCTCATCCGGAGATCTCGATGCATTCACCTTCGTTTGCCGATTACAACGCCTGCATCCAGCGCGACGATTGGGAGGGCGTGGGCGAGATCATGCTCGACTCGGCAACCAAGTTGGCCGCGATCGGCGCAGATTTTGCGATCTGCCCGGACAACACGATTCATCGGGCGCTTCCGTTCATCGAGTCGCGATCGCCACTGCCGTGGCTGCACATTGCCGAGATCGTGGCTGCGGAAGCCGGAAGGCGAGGGCTGCGAAGGCTCGGTTTAACCGGGACGCGCTGGCTCGTCAGCAGCGACGTCTACCCCGAGAAGCTTGCGACTCGAGGACTCGAGTGCACACGCCCGTCCACCGAAGAGCAAGAAGAGATGAATCGTATTATCATGGACGAGCTGGTTTACGATATTTTAAAACCCGAGGGTGTCGCCTATTTTCAACGCGTCATCGAAGGAATGAAACGGAGCGGCTGCGACGGCGTCATCCTCGGATGCACCGAGATACCCTTGATCATTGACGATTCGAACTCGGCGCTTCCGACCCTCGACTCGACTAGACTCCTCGCGCGGGCGGCGCTGCATCACGCCGTTGCGGCCGAACCGCGCTCCGCTACGACGTAAGCTTCTCGACAATCGTGCGATAGAGCTCCTCGCGCTCGCCGATTGGATCGACGACCATCACCGTCGTTTCACCTTTTTGGGGCTCGATACAGACGGTTACGCGTCCGCGCGCACAAACGTCCATGCAGCTCGTGCTTATCGCGCGAAGCGCTCCCCAATGCCCGTCCGCTTTTAGACGCTCTTTGAGCCAGTTGCGAAGATGAAAATCACCGATCCTCGCGGCGATCTCGGGATCTTCCTCGGGAATGCGTTCTTTAAAGCACCGCTCGCAGACGAGGACGAGGCCGGATTGCATCCACTTCGGGTTAACTTTTTGCATTGTTTTATATAAAAGAGATGGAGCCGACGGTGGGACTCGAACCCACGACGTCCAAATTACAAATTTGGCACTCTACCAGCTGAGCTACGTCGGCAGTAAAAACTGCATTTGCATCAACGGCGGCTCAGACACCTTTCGAGACTTTACGCCTTTTGCCTCGTGCGGCTTCGGTCCGTGGGAGGCCAACGGATTAGCGCGTCCACTGAGCCGATGAGCTCTCCCTCGGCCGCGATTGAGTGCGCGGAATGTGGGCGTTAGGGCATGGCAATTCGGGCAAATTAGCGTTAGATTGGTCAAGCGGTTATTCTGCCAATCTCCGTCGATATGCTCGACCTCTACGGGAACTTTGCCGGTCTTGTGATGTCGTTGCGCCCAACCGCACTTGGTACATCGTTCTCCGTAGAGATCCCTCAGCATCCGCGCCAGGAACTGTACAGGTACGTGTCCGTACACACCTCCCTGCAAAGTAAAGGCCTGCACTTTGCGTGCGTAGCGATAAGCATGCATACAACGGAAGGAGCAATACTGTTTTGCGTTTTCCTTGAGTTTGTTGCCGCAGCCGTTCAAGCAAGAAGCGGGACGTGGCGGCTTCTTTGGATACACACTTCGCCGACATTCTATTGAGCAATACTTAGTTGAACCTCGCTTGATTGCGTTCCCACAGCCAGTCATGCACCAGCCCCGAAACTTCTTTGCGTTCACGCATTTATGCTAAAGAAAAGGTGTGCCATATGCCTGGCCTTCATGATGCAACGATTTTAAATCGTTCGTTAAACCGGCGGATCCGGAAGCTTGCGCTCCCATAGCGTGCGCGTATAGAGCGTCGTAAATCCGCAGCGCTGGAAGTTGCGTTCGGCTGGTCCGGCGGGAAGCGCGGAGGCTCGTGCGAAACTCGCGCCGGCTTCGCGTGATCGCGCGATGCGATCCCGGATCATTTTCGTATGCCAGCCACGATTGCGAAATCCAGTCATCGTAGAGCCTGCGAAGAACGCTGCCGACTCGCCGCGGATGTCCATTGCGGCGGTGGCAACGATCGTGTCGTGCTCGCGTGCCTCTAGCGCACATACTCCCTCGGACTATACGAGAACGATGGCAATATCGTCTTCGAAATCGGGCTCCTCTCGGCCGACAAATCCCCGAGAGGAAGCCCGAGCCCACTCACGCGCGTCGCGCGCGATCGCTATGGAATCGTCACGTTGCGCATCGGTTTCGAGATCGTCGCAGATCAGAACGCTCAGGTATTCGGCCGGGACGTAGCCCGCGGCAGCTAGGCAGCGAGCGAGCGTGGGATCGGCCAGCGGATTGACGAAGACGCGCGGCGTCGTGCCGCGTGACTCGTAAAACTCGGTAATTCGAGCCACCTCCTCCGAGGTTACCGGCCCCAGCATTGCCACTCCGTAGGCCTTTGAGAGCGGCGATTCGATGCCGGTAAAGGCAATGAGACCGCCGCCAACCTCGATGCTGCCGGCGCCTATGTCGGGGGCAAGACGTCGCATTGTCTCGATCCCGCAACGGATGCCGGCAAGTTCGTCGCGTCTGATGGTGTCGTCGAGTTCTCGCGTAAGAAGCACCGGCGTAGCTTCGCGATCGCTATGCCATCGCCCGCATTGCATCGGTTTGCAGGGCGCATTGCGCTAGTGAGTCGAACGCTTCCACGGCGCCCCAGCCGGGCGGGAATCACTCATCGCCATGGAGATTTAAATGAGATCGCTCGCGCTTATACTACTGCTCGCCGCACTTGGCGCCACCGGCGAACCGGCGACCGTCACCGTGGGGCCCTCGAATATCGGTTTTGAGCAAGCGTTGGCCGCCTGCCCACCGGGAACGTTGGGGTCGATTAGCCTTTCGCTGGGGCACGTACGGGTTCACGGCGCGACGGGCGTCGATACCGATATCGACGACGCGAACTTAAACGCACAAACGATCACGCTGTCAAAAGGAAGTCAGAGCGGGACGGCAACGGTCAATGCCGCCAAGAACACAGTTACCGCAAAGCATGTCACGCTGGCGTCACGGAGACGGGTCGCCTGCGTAGCGCCTGACTAAGGAGAACCGTTAGGTACTGACGACGACCCAGTCGGCGATAACGTACTGCGCGCCGGTACTGGTGATCGTTAGCGTACCATCGCCGCCTGCGTCGGTGCGGAACGTCGCCATCTGCGAGCGTTCGTTCGCAATAACACCACTTACAGAAACGCTCTGGCGATTGTTTTCGCTCGTCGCTTGCAGGCTTTCGCCGTTTGAGAACTTCGCGTTAGAGACGCTCAAGCTCCACAGCTGGCCGCGGCGAAACGTCACCGATATTGGGATGGAAAAAGCATCTTTGGCCGCCGAGCCGTTCAATGCAAATGCGGGCTCGGTCATTGGGCACGTTGGGCTGGCGGCGCCGCGCACGATCGAAAGGCCGCCGATCGCCGCCTGCATGACCTCTCCGCTCGCGTTGCCCATCCAGGTTGCAAACCCACGATCGTCGGTCGCCCTGGCCCCGCCGGAAAACGCGTCGTTCTGCCAACCGAATGTTTCGTCAAGCGAAGGAATACCCGTAACGCTGAAGCCGGCTGCACTCTGACAGTAATCGGTAAGGCTGCCTAGGCTCGGGCGCATCACGAGTTCCGCGCTAGAGACTACCCCTTTGCCGCCGGTAGTTACGAGCTTGCTGGACGTACGTAAGGCGAATCCGCTGCGAATACGTCCGATACCCCGTAGCGACACCTCGGAGATCTTCGGCGCCTCGGTGTGCACGGTCAGCGCGGCCGACTTGCCGCGAATGTACGAGGTTGTCCCGCGCCCCGTACCGTCCAGCGCGCGTTCCTCGTTGGCGATCTCGCGAACGAATGACCCCAGCGCATCGGCCGCGCCAATCGCCGCCTTAGCGCTCTCTGATCCGGAACTCCGGTGCGCGTCGAGCGCATCGGCGGCATCACTTACGGTTTGCACCCCGTCAGCGCCAGGCAGCAGAACGCCCGCCTGGCCGAGCGTACCACCGCTGCAGCCGGCGAGCAGAACTCCTATGAAGGCGGCAACCGCGAGGGTCGCTGAACGAGCCATCCTGAGCAGACTCCAGAAGTGTAGGCGAGTTTGCTATGGCTTCCATGGTAAGGTACCCAGTTGGGGGACACATGAGAGCGCCATGAGGAGAGCCCTGCTGGATGACCGGCATCACCTTGCCGAGGAGGCCGTTGCCCCTCTATAGTACCCAGGTCTGCTGTCGTCCTAAAAGGGCCGGACGCGGGTAGGTGGCCGAGTGGTTAATGGCGCCAGACTGTAAATCTGGTGCGCGAAAGCGCTACGCTGGTTCAAATCCAGCCCTGCCCAGTTTCGCGGGCGTTGCATAGTGGTAATGCCCTTGCCTTCCAAGCAAGAGATGCGAGTTCGATTCTCGCCGCCCGCTCCAGAAAAAGCCTTACACCAAGGCTTTTTCACTTACGCGGCGCTGGGCAGGCGACGACTCTGGACCCGAGCCGCCGGAATTGGCGGCCCTGGCAGCCCCCGGTACGGTCGGCCGAAGCGGTTGCGGCGGTGCCGTTGGCCGACGTGAGGGTCACGCGACCCCGCCGGCCTGCGCTAAAATAAGGGTAGCGTGAGCTTCTTCGAGCGACCCGATCCCCGGCTCGCCCAGAGCGCCGATCCGACTCCGGTCGGGTCGATCGCTGCTATGCTGAAGCGCCACACCGTTGCGCTGACGATCTGTTTTCTGGCGATCGTCGCAGCCTACGCGGCCAACGTCGAAGTCGGACTCCACTGGGCGGCGACGACGCGCGGCAGTCTTGTCGCGAAAGGATTATATGCTCCCGTTACGGTCGTTCGCGACCGGCGTGACATCCCGCATATCGACGCGCGAAACGATCACGATCTCTACTTTGCCGAGGGTTACGTCCAGGGTTCGGATAGGCTTTTCCAACTCGACTTGACTCGCCGCTATGCATATGGGCGGCTGGCCGAAGTACTCGGTGCAAGATCGCTGCGGCTGGACGAGACGCAGCGCGCGGTTGACATCAACGCCATCGCCCAGCGTCAGCTGCGCGCACTCGCCCCTTCCGATCGAGCAGCGCTCGTTGCATTTAGCAACGGCGTCAACCTGGCCGCAGCGACGCAGCCGTTGCCGGTCGAGTTTCGCATGCTTCTTTACCGCCCGGCCCCGTGGACGGCAAAGGATTCGCTCGCGGTCTCCATAGTAGCCTCGCTCGAACTCGCCGATTCCTGGCACGACGTCTTCGCGCGCGACTCCGTTTGGCGGCAGCGCGAACCAGGCTGCTTTGATGCGGTCTTTCCGTTGTCTGATCCGCGCTACGACGTCACGATTAAAGG
>JBAVTZ010000213.1:0-4991 GCA_049696515.1 Candidatus Cybelea sp.
AACGGCTCGGCCGAGCCGCGAAGCCTCTCACGCCCGACTTTTGGGACGAGCTGGAAGAGACATTGATCCTCGCCGATTTCGGCGTGCCGACGACTGAGAAGATCGTGACCGGATTGCGGACGGTAGCGCGACAAGAAGAGTGGACCACAACCGATCAGGTCGTGGCGCGCTTTCATAAAGACGTCGAGCGCTTTCTCACGCTTCCGAGCGCCGAGCTGTCCTTCGATCAAGTGCCGTCAGTGGTACTAGTCGTCGGTGTAAACGGCAGCGGCAAGACGACGACGATCGGCAAGCTGGCGGCTTGGTTGCGGAGCCAACGAAAACGCGTGCTACTGGTTGCGGCCGACACCTTTCGCGCCGCAGCCGCCGAGCAGCTCGGGATCTGGGCAGAGCGTAGCGGCAGCGCGCTGGTCCGCGGTGCCGAAGGCGCCGATCCGGCTTCAGTGGTCTTCGACGGCGTACGCGCCGCAAAGGCGCGCGATGTGGACGTCGTGCTGGTCGATACGGCCGGTCGGCTTCAGACGAAGACGAACTTGATGGAAGAGCTGAAGAAGATGCGCCGCGTGATCGAGCGTGAGCTCGGCGAGCCGCCGGCGGAGACCCTACTGGTCGTGGACGGCACGAACGGTCAAAACGCGATCTCGCAAGCGAAACTCTTCAATGAAGCGACCAAGCTCACCGGAATCGTCATCACGAAGTTGGACTCGACTGCAAAGGGCGGCGTCCTGGTCGCAATCGTCGATGAGTTGGAAGTACCGATCAAGTTCGTTGGGTTGGGTGAGGGGCTGGATGATCTGCAACGCTTCGCCCCGGCTGAGTTCATCGAGGCGCTCTTTGAATGCCAACCCCTTGGCACCCAGGCATGAGAACGTGATATAAGAGCGTCGTGCTCACCGAGAAAGGAACGAAAATGGCGGCAGAAGACGAACGGCAACTGGCTCTCACCAACGCGCTGGCTCAGATCGAGCGGCAGTTTGGGAAAGGCTCGATCATGCGCATGGGTGACTTCCAGGAGCGCATGGCATTCGATATCGTGCGCACCGGATCGATCGCGCTCGATTTAGCCCTTGGCGTCGGCGGATTTCCTCGCGGGCGGATCGTCGAGATCTACGGTCCCGAGTCGAGCGGCAAGACGACGCTCGCCCTGCACGCGATCGCGGAAGCCCAGAAGCCGGGCGGAACGGCGGCTTTTATCGACGTCGAACACGCCCTCGATCCAAACTACGCCGCCGCACTCGGGGTCGATCTCGACAATTTGCTCGTCTCGCAGCCCGACACCGGCGAGCAGGCGCTGGAAATCGCCGAAATGCTCACCCGCAGCAATGCGGTGGACGTCGTCGTGGTCGATTCGGTGGCGGCGCTCGTGACCCGAGCCGAGCTGGAAGGCGATATGGGTGATGCCCACGTCGGACTGCAGGCGCGATTGATGTCGCAGGCGCTGCGCAAGCTGACCGCCGCGATCTCGCGCAGCAAGACCGTGATGATCTTCATCAATCAGTTGCGCGAAAAGGTCGGCGTGATGTTCGGTAATCCTGAGACGACCTCGGGAGGGCGCGCGCTGAAGTTTTACGCCTCGGTCCGCCTCGACGTGCGGAAGCTCGAGACGATCAAGATCGGGCAAGACATCGTCGGTACGCGCACCCGCGTCAAAGTCGTGAAGAACAAATGCGCCCCGCCCTTCCGGCAGGCCGAGTTCGACATCACCTACGGCCACGGCATCTCAAAGATGGGCTCGATTCTCGACGTGGCGCTCGATCAGAACATCGTCGGCAAGAGCGGATCGTGGTACACCTACGGCGAGCAGCGCATCGGTCAAGGACGCGAAAATGCCAAAGCCTTCCTCGAAGAGCACACCGACGTTGCATCCGAGATCGAGACGAAGATTCGGCAGGCGCTGAGCAACGTCGCCTCGACCAATGGAAAGGCCCCCGCCGTCGCAGTCGAAGATTGACGACGCGACCGTTGTCATCCTGAGCCCTTCGACTCGCTCCGCTCGCTCAGGACAGGCTTTGTCGAAGGATGAACGGCAGGATGAGAAGAGCTTGAAGAGTGCTTATGCTCAGGCGTTGGGGTTGCTGGCGCGGCAGCGGTGTACCGAAGCTCGGCTTTGGCAGCACCTCGAGCGCAAGGGCTTCGCTGACGAAGCCGTACGCGAGGCCGTCGAGCGTTGCAAGCGCGAAGGTTTCGTGGACGATCGCCTCTACGCAAAGCTCTACGTCGAAGGCAAACGCAAACCGCTCGGCAATGGGAGGCTGGTCGGCGAGCTTGTACGCAAGGGGATTGACGGCGAGGCCGCAGCCGAAGCGGTCGGGTCGTTAGAAGAAGACGAGGGCTTACGCTGCACCGCAGCCTTCGAAAAACTGCTCGCAAAGACGCCCGCGATCGGCTATCCGTCGGCGGCGCGGCGGCTCGAACAGCTCGGTTTTCCGGCCGCGACGATCTATCGCATCCTGCGCGAGCACGCAGCCCACTTCGGACCGCTCAGAGAGCTTTGACCTCGCGGCCGCGGCTGGATTTCCGTCTCCTTGCCGGGAGGTTCGCGGTCAGTGCGGAAGATCGATACTTACAACGCAGTCGCGCTCCCATCGACTCCTCGGATAGTCTCTACGTCCTGAATGCGACCAGACACGGGGCCATAAAATTATGCGTAGAGTTAGATGCCGCACGCTAGCGGTCGCTGTCATCGTCAGCCTATGCACCTCGTGCGCCAGCCGCACACCGCCCTGGCTCCCGCCGACGCAGGCGCTGACACCCGCTGAGACGACGCCATCGTCGCCGGGCAGGTACATCAAACACATCGTCGTTATCGTGCAAGAGAATCGCAGCTTCGAAAATATCTTCGCCGGCTGGCCGGGCGCGGACGCGCCGGCGTATGGCTATCTGCACACCGGCAAGCGCGTCATGCTACAGGCGATGACCTACGCTGACGACTGCGCGCGCATCCACGGCTATCAGTACTGTGACATGGGGCATCTATGGCAAGAAGCACTGACCGGGTGGAACAACGGCAAGATGAACGGCTTCGACCTCAACCGCTATGGCGCGTTCGGAACCGGGCCGCTGGTGCACCGCCATCCGTATTCCTATCTCGATCATGCGGAAATCGCGTCCTACCGGGCGATGGCAAGCCAATACGTGCTCGTAGACCACATGTTTCCCACCGAGTTTGGGACGAGTTTCACCGCGCACCAGGACCTCATCGCCGGCACGACGCGCGTCGACGCGCGCCACTCGCTGGTCAACGTGCCGCTGCCGTCGCCACCGTGGGGCTGCGATGCCTACCAGGGCACCACAACCTCCCTGGTCGATAGGGAGCGAAAAATCACCGGCAACGGGCCGTTCCCGTGCCTCGACATCTATCCCACGCTCGCAGACACGCTTGATGCCGCGGGCATCTCTTGGAAATATTACGCGCCTCCCCAGGGTAATGCCGCGGGCGGCGTTTGGTCGGCGTTCAGCGCGATCAAAGACGTGTACGATGGACCGGACTGGAAGCGCAACGTTATTTCGCCCGAAACCAAGGTGTTCGACGATATCAAGGCGGGGACGCTGCCGTCGGTGGCGTGGGTAATTCCCGATTTCAAATGGTCCGACCATCCGGCAACGCCGAGGAACTGGGGCCCGTCCTGGGTAGCCGACGTGGTTGACGAGGTCGGCAAGAGTGCGGCCTGGCCGTCAACGGCCATAGTGGTGCTGTGGGACGACTGGGGCGGCTGGTACGACAGCGCCCCGCCGCCGCAGCTCGACTACCTTGGCCTTGGGCTTCGCGTTCCGTGCATCATCATCTCGCCATACGCGAGGAAAGGTCACATCTCGCATACGCGCTACGAGTTCGGGAGCATCCTGAAGTTCATCGAGCAGACTTTCAAGCTGCAGTCTTTAGGCAGCACGGACGTGCGCGCGAACAGCCTCGTGAATGCGTTCGATTTCACGCAGAAGCCGCGCGCGTTCGTGCCGTTTGCGACGAACCATCCGCCGTCGTTCTTTCGTAAACAGCACCCATCGCACCAACCACCCGACAGCGATTAGCGCGCGATTCTTGAGCTGGTTTGTCCCAGCGGCGCATGGCGGCGGGTACACCTTCCGACATGCCGCTGCAGACAATACTGGTCGCCGAGGACGACCGAGCAATCCGTGAGCTGCTGACGCATCACCTCGAGCGCGAGGGCTTCACGGTCATTGGTGCCGCCGACGGCCATGCGGCCCTCCGCTATGCCCGCGCCGCGGCCGATCTGGTTGTTCTCGATGTTGGTCTGCCGGGCGTTGACGGCTACGACGTCGCGCGTACGCTGCGGCGCGAGGAGCGAAGCGTGCCGATCGTGATGCTCACCGCGCGCTCCGACGAGATCGATCGCGTTCTCGGCTTCGAGCTGGGCGCCGACGACTATATTTCCCAGCCCTTTTCAGCGCGCGAACTCGTGGTTCGTATCAAGGCGATTCTGCGGCGCTGCGGCAGGACCGTGGCTGAGGCCGGGGCGGTGCTCCGGTTTGGCCGGTTGGAAATTGACGAAAGCGCGCGTGAAGCGCGCGTGGACGGAACCGACGTCCAGCTGAAGCCGCGCGAGTTTGCGCTGCTGATGGAGCTGGCAGGCAATGCAGGCATAGCGCTATCGCGCGACTGGCTGTTGCAGCGGGTCTGGGGCTTCGACTTCAACGGCGACGAACGAACAATTGACGTACACATTCACCGTTTGCGGGCAAAGATCGAAGAACCATGGCACTTGCCGCCGTTCCTGCGCACGGTTCATGGATTCGGATACAAGTTCTTGCGCAGTTCCTGACGCGCGCTAAGCCAGTGCTGACTCTGGACCAGCTTGCAAGCCTCATCGGCGAACGCGTCGACTGCGGCTTCACCGTGCCGCTTCTGGTCTTGCGGGTGGCCGATGTCGCGCAGAACCCCACGCTCCTTTTTCACGAGGTGGCACGCCGCACGGTTCGCCCGGCCGACGCGATCGCCGCTGCTCCAGGCGGAAACCCGCTGGCGATCGGGA
>JBAVTZ010000214.1:0-2817 GCA_049696515.1 Candidatus Cybelea sp.
TGCGGCCTGAAGTATTTCAATGTCTTCGGACCCAACGAGGATCACAAGGGCGAGATGCGCAGCATCGTGCAGAAAGCGTACGAGCAAATCCGCGAGTCGGGCGGCGTGCGGCTCTTCAAGAGCTACCGGCCCGAGTATCGCGACGGCGAGCAGCGCCGCGATTTCATCTACGTCAAGGATACCGCGGAGATGACGCTTCATGCCGCGGAGTCCGGGATTACCGGTCTCGTTAACGTGGGCGCCGGTATCGCCCACACCTGGCTGGATCTGGTTCGGCCGATCTTTCCCGCCCTCGAACTGCCGGAGCGCATCGAGTTCGTCGAGATGCCCGCGCACCTTCGCGGGAAGTATCAATATTATACCTGTGCGCGCATGCAACGGTTCAACAGTACCGGGTACGACCGGCCGATCACGCCGCTTGCCGATGCCGTCACGGATTATGTAACCAACTATTTGATACCGCAGCGGCCGCTCGAACTTTCGGATGCCCCGGTCGCTGCGCCCCTGAAAGCTCCATCGTAGAAGGAATCTGATGCCACAACCCAGCCGTCCCGAGCGCCGCCGCCAAGTACGCGGAGGGGCCGCTCCTCCGCCGCCCCGCGATCCAATGCGTCCCGTTTATATCGGCGTCGGCGCGGCAATCCTGGCGCTCATCGCCGTTTTTCTTATCTTCAATTGGTGGCAGAGCCGAACCGTGAAGGCGGCTTACGCAACGCCGACTCCCGGACCAAATGCTAGCGCCAAAGCCACCCAGCTTTCGGATGGTGAGAACATCGGTGCCAAGTTTTTCAAGGGGAAGTTTCCCGATACGGCGCAGGGCGGTCGCGGTGCCACGGTCGACGGCGTCGGCTGCGGAGCGCAAGAGTATGCGACGCTTCACGTCCACAGTCACCTATCGCTTTTTTACAACGGCAAGCAGATGCAGGTTCCGCAGTACATCGGTTTCGCGCCGAACCTCGCCGGTGGCTGTCTCTACTGGATCCACACCCATGACGGCAGTGGCATCATTCATCTCGAAGCGCCCGACCTTTCGCCTCCCCAAGGCGGTCCGTTTACGCTTGGAATGCTCTTCGATATCTGGGGACAGCCGCTTAGCCAAGACAAGGTCGCCGGCTTTACGGGTCAGGTAACCGCGTACGTCAACGGTGAGAAGTATCAGGGCGATCTCGATGCGATCCCATTACGTGCGCACCAGCAGATCGTCTTAGAAGTCGGAACGCCCGACGTCCCACCGCCCAACTATGCATTTCCGCCTGGGGACTAGCGGGCTTCTAGGGCCCGGAAAGGGCCTTGTTGAGGGCTGAATCGAGATCGTTGTAAGCAATCTCCCCGCTGTCGAGGTACGCGATCTTCTTGTTCTTGCCGATGATCGCGAAAGTCGGAAAACCGCCTTGCAGATAGAGATTGGCCACGTTTTGCAACGGATCGTAGGCAACGGGATAGGCAACTTTGAAGCGCCGCGCCCAGTTGAGGACGTCGAGTTCCGACGCGGGCGAGGCGCCGTCCATTCCGGTGTCGCTTCCCGATACGCCGACGAACTCGATGCGCGAGCCGTATTTCCGGTAGAGCCGATCAACCACCGCAGTTTCGCGCTGGCAGTGGGGGCACCACGTCGCGAACACCTCGAGAAAGACCGGTTTGGTGGCTTTGCCGAGATCGAAGAGACCCGCCGTCGACGAAACCTCAAAGGACGGCGCAGGCTGGCCGACCTGAGCTTTGCCGATGACCGGGGATTGCGACGCGGTCTGCACTTGCCTATGCCCCGGCCCGAAGAAATAGACGAGCACCGCGCCGATTGCAATCACGGCAACCAGCACCGCCGTCGCGAGTATCAGCGAGCGTCTGGTCACGCGCGACGCAGTTTTCGATCGAAGGCGAGCGCCCCTGGCGCGCCATAAGCAACGAAGGCGCTCGCCGCTGCGAGCGCGAGATCGAAGCCGACGTGCGGCCAGTCCGCAACGCTGACGTCATTTGGACCAAAGCATCCGCAGGCAGCGGAAATGTGGCGCAACACGGCCGAGGCGATGGCGCCGCCGTAGAGTAAGAATTGTACGGCGGCGATCGTAGCCGCGACGCGCGTAAAAAGACCGGCAATCAGATAGGCACCTAGCAACAACTCGATATACGGCAGCGCGAGCGCGATCGGTCCGACGACGGTGGCCGGAAGCAACCGAAAGCCCGCGATGCTAGCGGCTAAGTCCGTAGGATGAGCAACTTTCAGCGCGCCGGAAACCAGCAGCAATCCGCCCAAGAGTACCCGGATGACGAGCACGGCAGCGTCCATCGGCCCATTCGTTGCCCTCCCCCTCGGGGAACCCCTGGTGGCCCTCGATTCTTGGCGCAGCACGGATCGGCGAATGATCGTACAATAGCAGTATGCGGCGGGTCTTGGGTCTCTTTGTTTTGCTTAGCTGCGCAGCGGTCGCCGTAGCCTGCAGCAACGCGCGCAGCGCGCCCGACTTTATCCTACGAGACGACGGAGGCAACCCTTGGAGACTCTCGCAACAACGGGGGAGTGCCGTGCTGCTCACGTTTGGGTTTACGCACTGCGCCGACACCTGCCCGGCGATGCTGGCGAAACTCGCGCGTTGCACGGCCTCGCTCCACGCTCGCACGAATGAAGTCGAGGTCGTCTTCGTAACGATTGACCCCAGGCGAGATACGACCACCGTAATGCACCGGTTCATCTCGCGTTTCGTTCAGCCCGGCGAGAGCCGATTGGTAGGGCTGACAGGAACGCCCGGGGAGATTGAAGCGGTGGAGCGTGCCTATCACATCTGGTCGCAGCACTCTTCGTCAGACATCGCGCACACCGCG
>JBAVTZ010000215.1:0-19269 GCA_049696515.1 Candidatus Cybelea sp.
CATTGCCGACGAAGATCTGTTCGCGATAGATCTCGTCGTGAATCAGCCAAACGGGTTCGCCGCCGCGCCGCTCGAGTGCGCGAACGAGAGCATCGGCCGCTTCATTTGAAATGACCCGGGCCGTCGGGTTGCAGGGCGAACAGATCACTATGGCGCGCGTTCGTTCCCCAATCGCGCCGGCTATGCGCTCGCCGTCGAACGCGAACTCTTCTTCCTCCGGCATCGCGACCCCGCGTACCGCCACACCCTCCAAGGATGCCATCTTCGCGTACGAAGGAAAGGCCGGCTCGACAACCAGCAGCTCGTCCCGCGAAGGATCGAGCAGCGCCTTGAGCGCGACGTACATCGCCTCCTGCGAGCCCACGGTAACGCACGTGTTTTGAGGGCGGTCCATCTCGGGATATGCGTAGTGATGCGCAATAGCTTGACGCAGTTCCGGATCGCCGGCGTTGGGCGTGTATTTTGCGCCATGCGTCGTGAGGTACTCCATTGCGCGCTCGAGGTGCGCTCGATGCGGGAGCAGCGAAGGCTCGCCGAGGCCTAGATCGATCGACGTCGAGCGTTTTTTGGCGGCAAGTTCGCGGATCAGCGAGGTCGCAATTTGGCGAACGCGTGGATTCATACTGCGAGCTCAAACTCTCGCAACACGGCGTTGAGCGACGTCTTGCGGTCGGTAGATTCGTTGCGCGTTCCGATTATCAGCGCACAGGGCGTGCCATACTCGCCGGCGGCAAATCGCTTGGGCAATACGCCGGGAATGACCACCGCACGCGAGGGCACGACTCCTTTGCTTGCAATAGGCTGGGCGCCGCGCACGTCAACGATCGTTGTGCTCGCGGTCAGCACCACCCCGGCCCCGACGACTGCTTCGCGCTCGATGCGCACGCCCTCCACCACGATCGAGCGCGAACCGATGAAGGCACCGTCTTCGACGATGACGGGGGTCGCTTGCGGAGGCTCGAGGACTCCCCCAATGCCGACCCCGCCGGAGATGTGCACACCTTTGCCGATTTGCGCGCACGAACCGACCGTGGCCCAGGTGTCGATCATGCTGCCTTCGTCAACGTAGGCCCCGATGTTCACGAAACCCGGCATCAGAATCACGCCCGGCCCGAGGAAACTTCCGTAGCGCGCGACGCCCGGAGGCACGCAGCGAACGCCAAGCCTCTTATAGTTGCGCTTGAGCGGGAGCTTGTCAAAAAAGACGAGCGCTTCGCGCTCGCGGTCGCCGATCCAATCCACCTCGCGACGTTGAAAGTAGAGCAGAATTGCCTCTTTGACCCAGGCGTTGGTCACCCATTCGCCGTCGCTGGGTTCGGCGACGCGCAAGCGTCCCGCATCAAGACGCCGGATCACTTCGTCGACGACCCGCCCTTCGCGCCGTCGGGGATTCCCTTCGCCGCGAGCGAGCGCTTCAATCGCCCCGCGCATTGCTTCGCCGGTCATTTTTCCATCTTTTGAGGCTGGTAAGAAAAGTTCCGCCGAACGCGAAGTCCCCTCATCCCCGTCAAGCGGGGCCATACGCATCAAAGGAGATTCCGTGCCGAACTCGCCTGCCGACGAGCAACGAATCAACACAATCCGCTTCCTGGCGGTGGATGCGGTCCAAAAAGCCAACTCGGGCCACCCAGGTCTGCCGATGGGGGCAGCCGCGATGGCCTACACATTGTGGACGCGCCACTTGCGCTTCAATCCCAAGGACCCCCATTGGTTCAATCGAGACCGGTTCGTGCTCTCGGCCGGGCATGGCTCGATGCTGCTCTACGCGCTCCTCTATCTCACCGGCTACGATCTGTCGCTCGACGACATCAAGAACTTTCGCCAACTCGGAAGCAAGACGCCCGGGCATCCCGAGGCCGAGCGCACGCCTGGCGTCGAGGCCACAACCGGGCCGCTGGGGCAAGGATTCGCCAACGCCGTCGGCATGGCGATCGCCGAAGGGCATTTGGGCGCGGTCTACGATCGCGAAGACCAACCGATCGTCGACCACTTTACCTACTGCCTGTGCGGCGACGGGGACTTGATGGAGGGCATCAGTCAGGAGGCGCTCTCACTGGCGGGGCATCTGAAGCTCGGAAAGCTGGTCGTTCTCTACGACGATAACCTGGTCTCGCTCGCGGGTCCCACCGACATCACGCTGACCGACGACCCGATTGCGCGCTTCGACGCCAGCGGCTGGCACACGCAGTTCATCGACATCGATCACGGCAACGATGTAGCCACCATCGATCAGGCGATCACCGTCGCGAAAAACGTCACCGATCGCCCGTCGTTTATCGCGGTGCGAACGCACATCGGTTACGGTTCTCCACGACAGGATAGCAATCTCGCGCACGGCGAGGCGCTCGGACCCGAGAACGTAAAGAAATCTAAGGAAGAGTTGGGCTGGCCGCTCGAACCGGATTTTTACGTACCGGCCGAGGCCCTGGCGTTCTATCGCGAGATCGGGGCCAAGGGAGGCGAACTCGAAGCGGCTTGGCAAGCGATGTACGACAGCTGGAAACGAGCGAATCCGGAGCAAGCCGCTTCGCTGGAGCGGGCGCTGCGCAAAGAAGTGCCGCCGAATCTTCCCTGGCCGTCATTTAACGCGGAGAATGGCAGCGTCGCAACGCGCGATGCGGGCGGCACGGTGATGAACGCCATAGCAATCGCTCTACCCGAGCTCGTCGGCGGATCGGCCGATCTCGATCCGTCGACCAAGACCTATCTCAAGAACTGTGGCGATTTCGAACCCGGGAACTATGCGGGGCGTAATATCCACTACGGCGTCCGCGAGCACGCCATGGCAGCCTGCACCAACGGCATCGCTTTGCACGGCGGCCTCCTTCCTTTCGCCGCAACCTTCTTCAACTTTCTCGATTATCTCAAGCCGGCGCTGCGATTGGGTGCCCTAACCAAGATTCAGTCGATCTACGTCTTCACTCACGATTCGGTATTCCTCGGCGAAGACGGGCCGACGCACGAGCCTATCGAGCAGCTGGCAACCCTGCGCGCGACGCCTAACGTTTACGTCGTGCGGCCGGCCGATTCGCTGGAGACGTTGGAAGCCTGGAAGCTCGCCATCGCCGGCACCGATGCGCCCTGGGTGCTCGTCCTCACGCGGCAGAAACTCCCATTTCTGGGTGTACGCGATGCCGCCGTGAGCAAGGGCGGCTATGTGCTGGCCGATGGCGATGGCGGGCTCGATCTCATTCTTATCGCCACCGGTTCGGAAGTTTCACTCGCGATGGATGCCAAGAAGATTCTGGACGGCAAAGGGGTGCGAACGCGGGTCGTCTCGATGCCATGTTGGGAACTTTTCGACGCGCAGTCCCAGTCGTACCGGGACCAGGTGTTGCCGCCGGCAACCACCGCGCGCATGTCGATCGAGGCCGGCGCAACGCTGGGGTGGTCGAAATACGTCGGCGATCGCGGCTTCGCATTCGGCATCGACCACTTCGGTGCGTCGGCCCCGGCGGCGGATATTGCCAAGGCTTTCGGCTTTACACCCGATAACGTCGCCGATCTTGCGCTCGAAAAATTTGCTCTCGCCGCTCGTTAGGAGGAACCTTTGAAGAACCAAATCCAGCAGCTGCTCGATGCGGGGCAGAGCGTGTGGATCGACAACGTGCGCCGGAGCATGTTTGGCTCGGGCGAGCTCCAGCGGCTGATCGATCAAGGGCTGCGCGGAATGACCAGCAATCCGACGATCTTCGAGAAAGCGATCGGTGCCGGCAGCGACTACGATCAGCAGCTCTCGGAACTCATCGGCTCGGAGAAGAGCGCCGACGCTCTCTTCTGGGATCTCGCCATCCAAGACATTCAAAGCGCTTGCGATGCATTTGCACCCGTCTACGCCTCTTCGGGCGGCAACGACGGCTTCGTCAGTCTCGAGGTTTCGCCGTTGCTGGCCAACGACACGCCGGGTACGATCGCGATGGTCAAGCAGCTTTGGGACCGTGTCAACCGGCCGAACGTGATGATCAAAATCCCCGGCACCAAGGCTGGTCTGCCTGCAATCGAAGAGTCCATCTATCGCGGTTACAATATCAACGTCACGCTGATCTTCTCCGTCGAGATGTACGAGGCCGCCGCCCGCGCCTACGTCAAGGGGCTCGGACGCCGGGTTGCCGAGAGCAAACCGATCGATAAAATTCGTTCGGTCAACTCCGTCTTCGTCAGCCGGATCGATACGGCAGTCGACAAACTCTTGCAAGAGCGCATCGCCAAGGGTGAAAAACTCGAGCCTCTCTTGGGCAAGACGGGCATCGCGGGCCTGAAACTCACCTACCAAAGATTCAAAGAGATCTTTTACGGCGACGAATTCGCCGACCTCAAGAAAAAGGGGGGCGCCGTCCAACGGCCGCTCTGGGCCTCGACGTCGACGAAGAACCCGCACTACCCCGATCTGATGTACGTCGAGAACGTCATCGGGCCCGACACGGTCAATACAATGCCGGGTCCGACACTCGACGCGTTGCTCGACCACGGTAAGATCGTTCCCGATACGATCGAGACCGATCTGCGCGGCGCAGCAGACGTGATACGCGCGCTGCAGGATGCCAAGATCTCCCTCTTCGAGGTGACCCATGAGCTGCAGCTCGATGGCGTTCAGCTCTTTTCGGATTCCTTCGCCGCGTTGATTGGCGCGATCGTTTACAAACAAAAGCTCCTGGAATCGGGCGGTGTCGAACGCGTGCGCCTCGCGCTCGGCGGGGCGCAGCCCAACTATGATGCCGCGCTCGAGCAGCTCGCCTCGGCAGATTTTCTCAAGCGGCTTTGGGCACACGACGCGACCTTATGGTCGACCAACCCGGAGCACGTCGCAATCATCAAGAAATCCCTGGGCTGGCTCGACATCCAACAGCACATGCTCGAGGAAGTCGCCGCCCTCAAGGCCTTCGCTAACGAGACCAAGGAAAAGTTCGATGCGGCGGTGGTATGCGGGATGGGCGGAAGTTCGCTGGCGCCCGATATTATCGCCGACACTTTCGGTCCGCATGACGGCTATCCGCAGCTGCACGTGCTCGACTCCACTTGCCCGCAACAGATCAAGGAGCTCGAAGCTCAGATCGCCATCCCCGAAACGCTCTTTATCATCTCGAGCAAGAGCGGCACGACGACCGAGCCCAACGCTTTTTACGCCTATTTCCACGAGAAGGTCTCGAAGCAGGTGGGAGCATCGAGCGCCGGGCGTAACTTCGTTGCGATTACCGATCCGGGGACGACGCTCGACAAAGAGGCGCAAGAGGCCGGCTTCCGAGCCGATTTCGAAAACGATCCCAACATCGGCGGCCGCTATTCGGCGCTTTCGTTCGTCGGCATCGCGCCCTCGGCGATCGCGGGTTACAACGTCAACATGCTGCTCGATCGGGCGCTTGGCGCGATGCACGCCAACGATCGAACCGTCGATCCCAAGAGCGCGCCGGGCGTACGCTTCGGTGCCGCAATCGGTGGACTCGCTACCCGCGGACGCGACAAGCTCACGATCGTCACGCACGTTGCCGTCAAGGCATTCGGCGCGTGGGCGGAACAGCTGATCGCGGAATCCACCGGTAAGCTCGGCAAGGGGATCGTCCCCATCGAAGGGGAGCCGCTCGGCGATCCCAAGGATTACTCCGACGACCGCGTCTTCGTCTACGTCGGCGCGAATTTGCCCGATCCCGAGCCCGGCGTGGACGACAAACTACGCGCGCTGGAAGCGGCCGGACATCCAGTAATCCGCCTAGCCATGAACGACCGGTACGATCTCGGCGAACAGTTCTATCTCTGGGAGATCGCCGTCGCCGCGGCCGGGGTCATCCTCGGAATCGACGCGTTCGATCAACCGAACGTGCAAGAATCCAAGGACAACACGGTTGCGCTGCTCGCACAGTACGCTCGCAACGGCAGCTTCGATGAGCCCAAGGCCGACGTCGAAGGTCCCGCCTTTAGCGTGACCTACCTGTCGGGCAGCCGCGAGATCTCGGCACAAAATCCGGTGCAGGCGCTTGCCGGGCTCTTTGCGCAGCTCCGCCCGCACGACTATAACGCCATCACTGCCTACATCGCGCGTAACCAAACGCACACCGCGCTGCTTACCGAGCTGCGCCTGAAGATCCGCGACGCGCACCGGATTGCGACGACGGTCGGTTTCGGACCACGCTTCCTCCACTCAACCGGACAGCTGCACAAGGGCGGCCCCGACACGTGCGTCGTGCTTCAGATCATCGCCGACGATCCCGACGATCCCATGATCCCGGGCATGAACGTCGGCTTTCGCACCTTGCTGGCGGCGCAGGCGCTGGGAGATTGGATGTCGTTAGATAAGCGTCACCGCCGCGGCGTACGCGTCCATTTAAAGGGCCCACTCGAGCCTGCGCTCCGTGCTCTCGTCGCCACCGTCGACGAAGCGCTCGCTGTGCGCGCGTGACCGTCATGAATCTTCGCATGGGCTGCACAACGTGCGGCCCATGCAAGATTCACACCGATATCTTTAACAGAAGTTGAAAGGACGTTTGGGATCGATGCAACTTGGGATGGTTGGGCTCGGCAAGATGGGCAACTTCATGACGCAGCGCCTGATCCAGGGCGGACATCAGGTGATCGCGTACGATCGCGACCCGCAAGCGGTGCGCGGCGCTGTGGCCGCCGGCGCGGGCGGCGCGGAGAGCCTGGCCGAGATGGTCGCGAAGCTGAACGTAACGCCGGAAGTCGCCTGGGTGATGGTGCCGTCCGGTGCGCCGACCGACGATACGATCCATCAATTGGCCGACTTGATGGGTCAGGGCGGCATTATCATCGATGGCGGAAACACGAATTATAAGGATGGCTTGCGCCTGTACGCGGATTGCAAAGCCAAGGGTGTATCGCTGATCGACGCCGGGACGAGCGGCGGCGTGTGGGGACTGAAGGAAGGGTATTGCCTGATGGTCGGAGGCGACGACGCGCAGGTAACTCACTGTGAACCGATCTTTCTGACGCTCGCGCCTCCCGGCGGCTACGCGCACGTGGGTCCCGCCGGTGCGGGGCACTTTTCGAAGATGGTCCACAACGGGATCGAGTACGGCTTGCTCCAGGCGTACGGCGAGGGCTTCGAGATTCTTAAAGCGTCGCAGTATCCGTACGACCTCGGACAAATCGCCGAGCTGTGGTGCCACGGCAGCGTCGTGCGTTCGTGGCTGCTCGAGCTACTCGTGCTGGCGTTTAAGGAAGATCCGGGATTAGTAGATATTCGCGGTTACGTCGACGACACGGGAGAGGGTCGTTGGACCGTAGAGACCGCTATCGACGAGAACGTGCCGGCGCCCGTGATCACACTCTCGCTGCTGGCTCGGATGGCGTCGCGGCAAGACGAGTCGTTCAGCGCAAAGGTGGTCGCGGCGCTGCGTAATCAGTTCGGCGGCCACGCCGTAAAGAGCGAGACGCATGCCTGACGAAGCGGTCGCCACGGCGCAGGCCACGGGCGATGGAGCGGCCGTCAATCCGCTACGCACCGGGTTGCCGGAAGATCGCATAACGAGCCCGTGCAGCGCCGTCTTCTTCGGGGCTAGCGGCGACCTTTTCAAGCGAATGTTGCTGCCGGCAATCTACGCGATGCGGTTGCGCGATACGCTCCCCACCGACTTCGCCTTGGTAGGCTTCGCACGAACCGCGTTCACCGACGAAAGCTTTCGCGACTACTGCCAGAAGCAGCTCGATCTTTTCATGCCCGACGGTCAGAAGCCGCAAGGCGCGCTGTGGGACGATTTTTCTCGGCGGATCAGTTACGTCACGGCCGATTTCAACGACGTGCAGTATTACGCCAAACTCAAAGAGCGGCTGGCTCAGAACGACAAAGAGTTTGGAACCGCCGGGAACCACCTCTTCTATCTCGCGACGCCCCCGTCGGTATTTCCCCAGATCGTCAAGCACCTTAAAGGAGCCGGACTCGAGAAAGACGATCAGGGCTGGACGCGGATCGTCGTCGAGAAGCCGTTCGGGACCGATTTAGCGTCGGCGCGCACCCTGCAGAGCGCTATCGAGGCAGTTTTCCCGGAGCGGGAGATTTACCGCATCGACCATTATTTGGGCAAGGAGCCGGTGCAAGATATCATCGCACTGCGCTTCGCAAATACGATTTTCGAACCTATTTGGAACCGCAACTACGTACAGAACGTGCAAATCACTTCGGCGGAGTCGCTCGGGGTCGAAGAACGCGGCGGTTACTACGACAGCGCCGGCGCGCTGCGCGACATGATTCAGAACCACGTGATTAATCTGTTGGCTCTGGTCGCGATGGAGGCACCGATCAGCTCGTCCGCGGACGACATTCGCGAGGAAAAATACAAGGTGCTCTCGGCGATCGAACCGCCGTCGCACGAGGCGGTCGCGTCGATGTCGGCCCGCGGACAATACGGACCCGGAACCATCGACGGCAAACCCGTCAAGGGCTATCGTCAGGAAGACGATGTGGCGCCCGATTCCAACACGGAAACCTTTTCGGCCGTTAAACTCTTCGTCGAAAATTGGCGCTGGGCCGGCGTTCCGTTCTACTTGCGTTCCGGAAAGCGGCTGCCCCGCAAAGTCGCCGAGATCGCCGTCACCTTCAAGCCGATTCCGCATCGCTTCTACGGCGAGTCAACCGATCGAATCGATCCAAACGTGTTAGTGATCAAGATCGAACCCGACGAAGGCGTCTCGATGCGCTTCGAAGCGAAAGTTCCGGGCCCGAAGGAGCACGTACGCAGCGTCTACATGGACTTCAACTACGGCAGCGGCTTCGGGGTGGAATTGCCGCCGGCGTACGAACGGCTGATTGGCGATGCGATGCAGGGCGATCAGACTCTCTTCACGCGGTGGGATGCGGTACAGCGCGCCTGGGAAATCGTAACGCCGATCTTGGAAGTGTGGCAGCACACCAAAGATTTTTCGTTTCCGAACTACGCAGCCGGAAGCCAAGGGCCCGAAAGCGCGAAAAAGCTCTTCGCAGACTGGCGCCACATATGACGCTCGAACTCCAATCGGTTCTCGGCGAACTAACCGAATGGTACCGCGAGCGTGGCAACGAGATCAACGTTGCCACGATGACGATCGTGGTCTTCTTCGAAGACCCGGCGATCGGCGAGTTGGCGCGCGACCGCATTCGCACGCTCGCCGCTAAGCATCCCTCGCGGGTGATCGTGCTCGACGGTACGCAGGACGAGCACCTGCATAAGGTCGAGGCCGGCGACTGGATCGAGTTGGGCGTGAAGACGAGCGGTCCCGAAATGCTGCGCTCGGCGGTCGGCGCGCTTCGCCTCCGCGAAGCGCCCGTGGTTCTGCTATGGATCGCGTCGGGGATCAGCCGCGACCCGCGCTTCGACATGCTTTCGGAAGAGGTCGAAACCATCGTTTATAATAGTTCCCTGCTCGACGTTGGACACGAGGCGCTCTGCGAGCTGGTCGAGTACGTCGAACGCCATCCCCAGCTGCCGCTGGCCGACATCGCCTATCTACGTTTGGCCCCCTGGCAAGAGAGCGTTGCGATCTTCTTCGACGGCAAGGATGTCGAAGAACTCTACGATTTACGGCGGGTCGAGGTTACTTGCGGCTCTGAGCCTGAGTCTTTCTATTTGCTCGGCTGGCTGGCAAGCCGGTTGCACTGGACGCCTTGTGCCGCCGATGCCCTTCTCAATCGGCTCGGCAAACGCGTCGAGTTCGATATTCGGCGTGAAGGCGAACCGCGGCGAATTAGCCGGGTCGCGTTGAGTTCCTCACGCTCGAACTTCGTCGCGCAAGTCGACCCGAGCGCGGCAACCATTCTTTTGAGCGTCACGGGTTCCAGCAAACATCCGCAGCGATATCGCGCGATTAATAATCCGGGCATTGCCGCGCTCGTCGAACGTGCCATCCTGTTTGGCCAAAGCGACCGCGTCTTTCAGAACTCGCTCGCGACAGCAGGTGCGATACTCGCACAAAGAAAGGAATAGTCATGCCGGTTCGAGCCGAAATCGAAATCTATCGCGACTCACAGGCACTGGCGCGAGCATTGGCCGACCTGTTCATCGCAACCGGCTCGCTGGCGATGGCGGAACGAGGCTCTTTTAAGGTGGTGCTCTCCGGCGGAAACACGCCGCGCCTCGCCTATGAGCTGCTCGGACGCGAGCCGCTCCAAGAAGAGCTCTCGTGGAGCGATGTCTTCGTCTATTTCGGAGACGAGCGATGCGTGCCGCCCACCGACGAACAATCCAACTATCGCATGGCGCAGCGAGCCTTCCTCGACGCCGTGCCGATCCCGCCGGCCAATATCCACCGCATGCGCGGCGAAATCGATCCGGGATTAGCGGCCAACGAATACGCCTCGATCCTGCGCGCCGATCTCGGCGATACACCGCACTTTGACCTGGTGCTGCTCGGCCTTGGCGAGGACGGGCATACCGCCTCGCTTTTTCCGGGCACGCTGCCGGATACGGCCGATGAAGGACTGGTGCGCGCGGTCTATGCAAAATCGCAACTGATGTGGCGCGTAACCATGACCCCCAAGCTGATCAATATGGCCCGCAGCGTCGTCTTCGCCGTCGAGGGCCCGGAGAAAGCGCAGATTGTCGCGGAAGTTTTGGAAGGAGCCCGCGATCCAGCCAAATATCCGGCGCAGGCCATCCAGCCGACTTCGGGGCGCCTGATCTGGCTTCTCGACGACCTCGCCGCCGGCATGCTGCGAGAGAAGGCGCGCTGATTTCTCACAAACCCCAAAACACGTGAAGCAGCTCATCCTAAATGCCGACGATTTCGGGGCTGCGCCGGAGATCAACGAGGCTGTCGAACGGGCTCATCGTGACGGGGTATTGCGCGCAGCGAGCTTAATGGTGGGCGCGCCGGCGGCCGAAGACGCGATCGCCCGTGCACGCCGATTACCCAACCTGGCGGTGGGAATGCACGTCGTCTTGGTCAACGGGCGGCCGGTGCTCCCGGCCGATCGCGTGCCCGATCTCATCGACGCAAACGGCGACTTCCTCACGGATTTGGTACGCGCAGGCTTGCGCTTTTACTTTCGCCCGGGGGTGCGCGCACAGCTAGCAGCCGAAATTCGCGCGCAGTTCGAGCGGTTCAGCGCGAGCGGACTCCAGCTCGACCACGTGGACGCGCAATCGCATATGCACGTTCATCCTACCGTCTTCCGCTTGATCGTGCAAATCGGCCGTGAGTATAGCCTGCGAGCGATTCGCATTCCACGCGAACCTTCTGGAGGCACGCGAAGCATCGCGCCCTGGCTGGCGCTAATGCGGAGACGCGCGCACCGGGCCGGAATCGTTTGTAACGACTATGTCTTCGGCGTCAACGAGGCCGGCGCGCTAACCGAAACGCGCGTCTTGCAAATCCTCGAGACGCTGCCCGACGGCGTTACCGAAATCTTCTTCCATCCCGCCACCCGGGCATTCGCCGCCGCCGATCCGGGCACCGAACGCTTCCAGTGGGCTAACGAGTTGGCCGCGCTCACCAGTCCTGCAGTTCGTGCCGCAATCGAGCACAACAGCATCGCGAGCATCACCTATGGCGAGCTCTCCACCCAACTGTGATCCTGAGCGACTTTGTCATCCTGAGCGGATTTGTCATCCTGAGCGGATTTGTGATCCTGAGCGGAGTCGAAGGATGACCGAGCCACTTGGCGATGCCCTACTGCGTTGTCGTCCTTCGACTCCGCTCAGGATGACAACGCGCTCCCTAAGCATGACTACGCACTCACTCAGCACGACAACGCTCTCGCTAAGGCTGACAACGCGTGCGCTAAGGACAGGCTCCGTCGAAGGATGACCGAACCACTGAGCTTGATTTTGTTGGTCGTCACGTTAGCCGGTGCGTGCTATCTTACGATCGCGGCGCTGCGTCTGGTGGCGTTCTACCGGCGACCCCTTGAGTTCGCGTCGGAGTTTCTTCCAAGCATCACGATCCTTAAGCCCGTCGCCGGATTCGAACCCGATCTCTACGATAATCTGGCTTCGTTTTGCAACCAGCGATACGACGCGCCATACGACATTATTTTCTGTCTACCTCGCGACGACGATTCGGCCGCAGGGACCGTCAACCGCGTGGTGGCGGATTTTCCCCAGTGCGCAGCCACCATCGCCGTCGGGATAAACTCGGCGATGCTTAACCCGAAGATCGCCAATATCGCCAAGCCAGGCGTCGAGCCGCGCGGCGACCTGGTGGCCATCGTCGACAGCGATATCCGCGTTGGGCCCAACTACCTGTGGGCGTTAGCAGCGTCGTTTGCGACCGAGCGCGTGGGAGCCGTGACCTGCCTTTATTCCGGGATGCCGAATCTAAGTCTAAGCTCGCGTCTGGGAGCGTTAGGAATCCAAGATGGTTTTATACCGTCGGTTTTGGTGGCCCTGACGCTGGGAGCGCTACGCTTCTGCTTGGGTTCGACCATGATCGTCCGCCGCCGTGTTTTGGAAGAGATCGGCGGCCTCGCCACACTTGGCGATCGGCTGGCGGACGATCATGCCCTGGGCGAGCTGGTCACGGGCCACGGCCATCGGATAGAGCTCGCGCGCTACGTCGTGCGAACGACCGTACCGGAAACAACGCTGCCGGAGCTCTGGTCGCACGAGATCCGCTGGGCACGCACTAACTTCGTACTCGCGCCGGCCGGCTACGCGTGCTCGTTTCTGATGTACGCGCTGCCCTTCGCATTGCTCTATCTCGCGGTTTCGCGCGACCTGGCGTGGGGGCTACCTCTGCTGGCAATCGTCGCGGCACTGCGGATCGCGGTACACTATCTGGCGAGGGGCACGCTGCGCGTAGCTGGACCGGACGACGTCCAGCTCATCCCGCTACGCGACTTCTTCAGCCTAGCACTATGGGGCGCGAGCCTTTTCGGGCGTGGAGTACGCTGGCGAGACCGTCGTTATCGAATGCAGCGCTAGCTTAACGCGAAGCGCTCAGCGCTTTGGACCCGAGGGTCTGAAGGTTGACGCCGTTTTCGGTGAGGATCGTGCCATCCACGCGCTGCAGTTCGACGACGGCTTTATTCAGATCGGTCTGCGCCCGCAGCTCGCGGCCGCGCGCCTGCGCGAGTTCTACCTGACGTTGAAGAACCAAAAACGTGGTCGAGGCGCCGTTGTGGAATCGCCGCAACTCGCTCGCATAGACCGATTCGGCGGCTTGCCGCGACTGAGTCGAGGCGTAGAGGCGCGAGAGCGAGGATTGATAAGTTTGCAGCGCGTTGCGTGCCTCGACACCGATCCGCTGGTTCACACCTTGCTGCAGAATCGCCGCCTGCTGCTGCTCTTGAATCGCTACGCGCTTGAGACCGCGGGCAAGACTATTCTCCAGCGGGAAATTGAACACCAGCGCGATGTTGAAAGTGGGATAGGCCGCGGTCCACATATTGTGAAATGCTTTGGTCGCGTTACCTTGCGTTTGCGGCGGCGGCGTCGGACACCCCGATGGCAGAGCAACACATGATGCCGCTTCGAAGTTGGGAATCGGAGCGAGCAGGCCGGCGAAACCGTTGCTCATATAGCTCACCTGCACGTCGGCTTGCGGCAAGGCTTGGTTTTTGGCGTAGGCGCGGTCCAGATCGGCCTGCCGGCGCTGGTCCTGCGCTTGCCTTACCTCCGGACGATTTTGCTCGGCCTCGCCAACAATCGTCGCGAGGTCGCCGGCGCTCGGCAGCTGCTGCACCGGAGAGGAGGGTACGAGATTCGCGAGCCAGATCGGATCGTTAGGGTCGGCAACAACCAGGCTCTTAAGCTGATTCTGCAATTCCGAAACGCTCTGCAGCGCCGAAAAAACCGCAGCCTGAAAGTTTGCTACCTGCGTCTCCGACTCGACCGCGGTGATAGGAGGTGCGGCACCGCGCTGAGCGAGGCGCACCGTGCTCTGCTGCTGCGAGATCGCTTCTTTCAAAGCCTCTTCCTGAATCGCTACGTTGCGCCAACCGGCGACCAGGTCCCAGTAGGAGTCCTCGACTTGGGAAATCGTATTTGACGCGTCGACCAAAGCTTGGGCCTCGTTCGCGTCGGCGTTGATCAGCGCAAGTTTCAACTGACGCTTGGCGGCGTTCATGCCGAAGTTCTTGAGCAGCGGCTGGGTTACCGAGAGATCCAGCGAGGCAAGATAGTAGGGATTAAACCCGTTGATGATCGTGTTATTGTAGGTACGTGTTTGGGTTATGCCCGCCGAATAGCTCGTCCCGTTGATACTCTGGCCGCTAATCCCGGATTGGAAAGAATATTGATGCTGGATGATATTGCCCGGCCCTTCGGTCGAACAGGGGTAAGGCGTTGAAAAAAGCTGGCCCGGGTTGAAACAGGTGGTCTTTCCGACCTCCCCAGGTCCCGCAAAAAAGAGATTTTCCGGTGGCAACACGGAGAAGCTCGAGGATGGCTCCACGCGCAGCTGCACGTCGAAGGCACCTTTTGCCTGCACGACCCCGTAGCGCGCGATCCGTACGTTCGCAGCCGAAACCGCGAGATTCGGATTCTTCAGAAGCGCCATCGCGACGGCATCCTGGAGAGCAATCCCGACGAAAGGCTGCTCGGTGACGCCGACAATCCCCGGGGGGCTCGGTTCGGCTCGCGGCGCCCGGTAACCGGGCGCGACGCTCGGAACCGGTGCCAGCCGTGGCGAGGGTATCTCGGTCGGAAGCGTTGCGCGGCGCGGCATTGGGTCATCCGGCTGAGCGGAAGTACGCTGCACCGGGACCGCCGCAACAACGACAGCCGCGATCGCGACGATAGCCGGGAGCGCGCGAATTGTCACGTACGATGCCTAGCGCGCGAGTGTCTCGGTTCCGAGCGTCTTAAGATCGACGCCGTTGTTTTTCAGGATCGAGCCGTCAACCCGCTGCAACTCGACGACCGAACGATTGAGATCGGTCTGGGCCTGCAGCTCCAACCCGCGCGCCTGCGCCAACTGCACTTGCCGCTGGAGCACGAGGAACGTCGTCGATTCGCCGTTGTGGAATCTGCGGACTTCACTCGCATAGACGGCCTCGGCCGCTTCGCGCGACTGGCGAGAGGCATTTAATCGCGAGAGCGCCGATTGATAGCTCTGTAGGGCGTTGCGGGCCTCGACACCGATTCGTTCGGCGACACCTTGGAGCAGAATGGCGGCCTGCCTCGATTCCTCGCTCGCCGCACCCTTCAAACCACGCGCGAGATTGTTTTGAATCGGATAGCCGATGACCAGCGCGATATTGAAGGTGGGAAAGTAGGCTGCCCACAGGTTGTGATAGGCGAAGGCCATATTCCCTTGCGTCTGAGGCGGCGGCGTTGGGCAATTCAGCAAAAGAGAGACGTTTATGCACTGGTTTTTGAGCAATGCGGGCACTGGTGTCAACAGTCCCGCGAAGCCGTTGCTCAGGTAAGTCGCTTGCACGTCGGCCTGCGGCAGAGCCTGGTTCTTGGCGTAAGCGCGATCGAGATCGGCCTGAAGCCGCTTGTCTTCTGCTTGCCGCACCTCGGGACGATTTTGTAAACCTTCGGCGACAATCGTTTTAAGGTCGCCGGCGCTGGGAAGCTGCAACACCGAGGACGACGGCATCAAGTTGGCGCTCCAGATCGGATCGGCTGGATCGGCGACGATCAAACCCTTCAACTGATTCTGCAGCAACGAAACGCTCTGGAGCGCCGAAAAGACGTCGTCTTGAAAGGTTGCGACTTGCGTCTCCGACTCGACCGCGTCGATCGGCGCGGCCGCGCCGCGTTTAGCTAGGCGCACGTTGCTCTGCTGCTGCGTGATCGCTTGCTTGAGGGCTTCTTCCTGGATCGCCACGTTGCGCCAAGCAGCCACCAGATTCCAATACGCGTCCTCAACTTGCGAAATCGTGTTCGACGAGTCGACCAGCGTCTGCGCGGTACTTGCATCGGCGTTGATGAGCGCAAGCTTCAGCTGCCGCTTGGCCGCGTTCATCCCAAAGCTTTTGAGCAGGGGCTGCGTCACCGAGAGATTCAGCGTGGCGAGGTAGTAGGGATTATATGCGTTAAAGGTGGTGTTGTTGTAGGTACGCTGCTGTTGAATGCCGGCTTGGTACGTGGTTCCATTTTCAGTTTGGCCGCCGACGCCATACTGGAAGGTTGATTGGTGCTGGATAATGTTGCCCGGACCGGTCGTAAATATGGGGCCCGGCGTATACTTTCCGAGCTCTCCAGGACCGGCTTCGAGGAAGTTCTCGGGCGGATTCACCGAGAAGCTCGAGGATGGTTCCAAGTGCAGCTGCACGTCGAACGCCCCCTTTGCCTCGACAATCTGATAGCGCGCGACCTTGAAGTTCGAGGCGGAGACTGCCAGGTTCGGATTCTTCAGCAGCGCCATCGCGACTGCGTCTTGGAGGGAGATGCCGACGAAGGGTTGTTGTGTGACGCCAATAATTGCCGCAGCGCTCGGTGCGACTTGCGGAGCCCGGAAGCCGGGCGCAACGCTCGGCACCGCCGGCAGCAGCGTCGTTGGGATTGCGGTTGGAATCGTCGCGCGGCTCGGAAGCGGATCGTCGGGCTGTGCCGAGATTCGTTGTACCGGCAGCACCGCCGTAGTGAGCGCAACGATTGCAATAAGCGCAGATAAGGCACGAGTTTTCATCTTTTTATCCCTCCGCCCTCACGCCGAGGCGCGGTCTGTTGAGCAAGAGAACCAGCGGCGCCAGTGAGATGGTGATTATCGCCACCCAGCGCGACGTGTCTGCATACGATTGTACGGCGGCTTGGCCTGCTACCAGATTAGCGAGACGTTCCAATCCGTCCGCCTGGCCTCGACTGGTTTGGCCGGCAAGGTACTGCGTCGTCGCGGTATGCTGGAGGGTCTGGGTGCCGGCCAGTTCCGTTTGGTGAGTCGACATTCCGCGGACGAGCACGGTGATCAGGACCGCGGTCGCGATGCTGCCGCCGATTTGGCGCGAGAGGTTGAAGAATGCCGAAGTCGCCGCAACCGCCTTGTCGGGGACGCCTCCCAAGACGGCGACCGACAGCGGAACGAAGATTTGCGCCAAGCCGATGCCGCCGATGACCAAGGGGAGAATCAAGCTGCCGAAGTCCGATTGAGGCGTCGTTACCCCGGCCAGCATCCAATTAGAGAGCGCCAGCAAAACAAAGCCGAGCGCGACCGAGATCCGCGGATCCACTAAACCCCGTCCGGCCAAGAAGGCCGAAATCGGGGTAAAGAGCATGATCGCGGCGGCGCGCACCATGATCGTCAAACCTGAAAGCGTTGCCGTAAAGCCGAGCGAGTTCTGGAGATATTGGGGCAAGATGATGACCGAGCCGTAGAGGCTGACGCCGAGAACCGCGCCGAGCACGCTGCCGGCTGCGACCTGCCGGAGGCGCAAGATGCGAAGATCCACCACCGGAATCGTCGAGCGCAGCGTCCACCAGACGAACGAGCCCAGGCCCAGCACCGTAAAGAGCGTGAACCAGCGGATTCGTGCGTCGTCAAACCAATCGTACTGCTGACCTTGCTCGAGCACGTACTGCATCGAGCCCAAGCCGACCGCCAGCAAGATTAGTCCCATCCAATCGAGCTTGCGGTATTGCGGCGCGCTTGGATTTCGAAGGTATACCCATATGAGGGTGGCGGCGGCGATACCGACCGGCAAATTGATGAAAAAGATCCAATGCCAGTTCCAGTTGTCGGTAATCCATCCGCCCAAGACCGGTCCGAGTGCTGGACCGACGATTACGCCCATCGCAAAGATGCCCTGGGCTTTACCTTGTTCTTGCAGCGTGTAGGTGTCGCGCAAGATCGCCTGCGAGGTCGCGATCAGCCCACCGCCGCCAAGGCCCTGGACGACGCGCCAAAAAACCAGCTGCCCAAAGCTCTGGGAGAGACCGCACATCAGTGAGGCGATCGTGAAGATAACAATCGAAGCGAAGAAGTACTGACGCCGGCCGAAGCGCGCCGCAAGCCACGGCGTGATCGGAATCACCACGACGTTGGCAACGATGTACCCCGTAACGATCCAGGCTCCCTGATCGACCGCAACGCCGAAGTTGCCTTGGATGTTCGGCAGCGAAACGTTCACGATCGTCGTGTCGATGATCTCGAGCAACGTCGCCGCAATCACCGCAACGCTCACGATCACCCTGCGCAGGCCGTGCTCGACGACCACGCTTTGTTCCATTTATGGAATCCTCGCTTGTCCTTCGACTACGCCTATCCCGAGCGAGTGGAGCGCGTTGAGGGGCTCAGGATGACGTGGGGAGTTAGCTTAGGTTGACACGGGGTCAGCTAAGGTTGACATCATGGTTTGGTATTCACGTATGTCTCGACGCTCATTCCGGGCCGCAGAGGTAGGTCGGCGCGCGGATCGTCGACGTAGACGCGCACCGGAATCCGCTGCGTCACTTTGACGAAGTTGCCGGTTGCGTTCTGCGCCGGTACCAACGCGTACGTATTCTGTGAAGCCGGATTGATCGAGCCTATGTGCCCATGGAAAGTAACGCCCTTATACGCATCGACGTGAATATCGACCGGCTGTCCCACCCGCATATTGCCCATCTGCGTCTCTTTGTAGTTCGCGGTGATATAGACACGGTGCGGAATCAGCGTCATCAACGTCGCTCCCGCTTGCACCGTTTGCCCGACTTCGGCATTCTTCTCACCGACGTATCCGTCGATGGGCGCAAAAATGTGCGTGTAGGCAAGATTCTGCTTGGCGAGAAAGAGTGCGGCGGCTGCGGACTCGACCTGGCTTGGATCGGCGGCTTGCGAGAGCTTCCCTTGCGCGGAAGTTAATCCACCCGCGGCCGATTCAATCGCGGCGTTGGAAACGGAAACGCGACCTTGCGCCGCACCAAGATTTGCTTCGGCGACGTTTACTTGGTCCTCGGCCGCGCGCAACGATGAGGAGGCAGTCGCATTCTCGGCGCGCATCGCGTCGAGTTCCTGCGCGGCCACATCGCCGGTATGCACGAGCGACGAAGTCCGGTTCAGATCGGCTTGGGCTTTAGCATAAGATTGCTGCGCGGCCGGAAGCTGAGCCTGCGCCGCGTGCAGCTGGGCTTCGGCTTGAGCGACGCCGGCTTCGCTGACCGGCACCTGCGCCTGCGCGTTTGCGACATCTCCACCTGCCTGCGCAACGCCGCCCCGGCCTTGCTCGGTGGTGGTCCGCTGGTTGGCTGCTGCAAGGTCGTACTGCGCCTGCGCTTGGCGCAGCCTCGCGAGCTCGTCTTTGTTATCGAGAACGATCAAAAGCTGACCGCGCCTGACGGGTTGGTTGGTGTCCACCAGAATTTTGTTGATGCGTTCGGTGATCTTGCTGGTCACGGCGACCGCATCGGCATCCACCCGAGCATCGTCGGTCCCCTGGTGCGAGAACAAGTACCTCAGCCAGGGCACGCCCCAGATGAGCGC
>JBAVTZ010000216.1:0-5113 GCA_049696515.1 Candidatus Cybelea sp.
CGTCGGCGAGCTCTTTGAAATCAAACTGATCGCGCCGTATCCGCGATAGAAGCAGCCAGTGGGTCGCGCCGATGACGGCTCGCGTGGGAAGGTCCGGGGATAAGGCCTGTGCAGGGGTCCTGGCGCGAGCCTCCTCGACGATCCGCTCGATGGCGCGGATCGTGCGATCGCGCTCGTCCAAAGCGAGTGGCCCGCCCCCCATCGTGGCGTTGGCAAGAAACGCGGTTTGCTCCGGCTGGGCTTCCACGCGTGCGAGCAGCCGCCGCACCGCCGCCTGAAGGGCCTGCTCGGGAGGCGCCTGTTCGACAGCGTCGCGTATGTGCGCGAGCAGTCGGATGGCAATCTCGCGGTTCGTCGTGACGAAGCAATCGTGCTTGTCGGAGAAGTATTCGTAGAAGGTCGGTCGTGAAACCCCCGCGTGGGCGATGACTTGGGAGACGTTCGCACCGGCATAGCCGTCTCGGTTGGCAGCGTCGATCATGCCCGCGATAATCCGCTGGCGTTGGCTGAGCTTTTGGTCTTTGGCCACCACGTCGTTTATGGTTTCAGACAGCCGGATCGTGGGGTGGGTCGGGCGTGCGCAGCAAAAGATGTCTCTGCTCAGCGACGGGATCTTGGCGTGTACCTACTGACCAGGCTCGAACGGAGATGCGCAGGAGGAGGCTAATGCCTTCAGATATATACCACATTAACGTTTATTCCGTATGATCGTATTTCGGTAATCGAAGGTCTCGATCAAGATGGACACCGCCGCCATGATGGCCTAGACGAACATATGATCCACCTTGACAGGCGCAACAGGATCTGATTAGTATGCACAGATATCCTCTAAGGAGCAAATTAAAACTCGTCCGACGGCCGTGGAACCGAGGATGAGTTTGATGACTTTAGATAATTCCGGGGCCGGATAGGCCTGAGTCGTGGAAAATCGGGGGCTGGGATGCGATCTGTGTCGAGGTTGGTGTGCGTCTTTATCTGCTGTGTGGTGGGGTTGACGGGCTCTGCGACGGTCGCTCTCGGTGCAGACTATTTTCAGAATGAAGGCAGGGGAGGGCTTGGTGCGTCTTCGTTTGGGAACCAGCTCGTGGTGCCGGGAGCGGAATTTCTGCTGGGCTCGGAACAGGAATTGCTCGTTCGGCAGAACAAGCGCACGAATCCTCTGGCGGTAGATGCGCGCGAGGTCTCTCGTACTGAGTTTGAGGGGTTGGATCAGGCGCAGGCCGCGAGTCTGGCCAGGCAAGCGTTTCCGGGCGTGCTGGACAGGTCTGCCGGTGGCGCGCCGCAGCTCCCTCGCGGTGCTCGCGTCCTTGACTACGCGACCGCTCACGTGGCGCAAGTCTCGCTCCCGGGCAAACAACGTGGCATTGTCGAATCGATACAGCCGATCGCCATGCCGAGTGGGAAGAATGGCTTCACGCCAATCAACCTCGCGCTGCGTCAGGCCGGGGAAGGCTACGCACCGACGACGAGCGATACCGCGGTGCGGATCCCAAAGCGACTCTCCGCAGGCGTAAGCACCCCGGGCAACGGCGTCTCGCTGACCCCGGTCGACGCTCACGGCAACCCGCTCAACGGGTCCCACGGCGCTTTGGATGGGATGAGTGTGCTGTATGCGAATACGCTGGCCGCGACCGACACGCTCGTCAAGCCGACTGTCGACGGTTTCCAAATCGATGCCCTCTTGCGAGGGATCGAAAGTCCGCAGCAGCTCTACTTCAAGGTAGGGATGCCGGGGGGAGCGAGGTTGGTAGGCGGTCGCTCGGGAGCTGTGCGGGTCGTGCGCGGCGCTGAGACGCTGGCGATGGTTTTGCCGCCGGTAGCGCAGGACGCCGCGGAAAGCTCGGTGCCGGTTTCGATGAGCGTCTCGGGTGAGAAGATCGTGCTGAGCGTGGATCATCGCGCGGGTAGCTACCAGTATCCGATCGAGGTCGATCCCAGCATCATCGATCACCAGTTGACTAAGGAAGGCGCCAAGCGCTCGAACTGGGAATTCAGTCCCGAACCCTCGGGAAGCACCAATTTCGGGCACACCTATGCGGCCTGTAAAGGTCCCGGCGACGCAGAAGAACTTTATCTGGAAACGTGTTCCTCGGTCGCATACAAAGCAAAAGAATCCGCAGCCTGGATCTACCAGACGACGGGTAACTCCAAAATCTTCGAGGTCAAAGCCGAAACGGAAGCAGAAAACACCAGCGCGAGAATCGAAAGTCGAATCGAACTTGAGGACGGCGGTGCAGTCGAAGAATTCCAGCAGCTTTCGACGGAATTCAAAGAACCCAAATATTCAAAGAAGGCATTGTTGGAACCGCTGTGCCCCAAAGGTAAAACCACCTGCACCTCCAGTTACGGTGGAGAAAAAAATGCTGTCCACTTCCAGCAGTCGGTGACGACTGAAGGTGGCAGTAAATTCTACGATTACCTTAATACGGCCGAACTCTCGATCTCTGAGCCAGAAGAGCATGCGACGACCAAGTACAACACGACTTCGTCGGAACTCAAAGGCAAAGTCATAAACGTTAAAGGCGAAAAAGAAGAACTCACGCGCAAGAACGTCTTGGATGGCGGCGGTTGGTTGAGCGAACATGCGGGCGCCGTTGGGCTCATATCGGAAGATAAAGGTATCGGCGTATCGGCTACGCAGCTGGAATTCGAAAGTTCTCCAGGCAAATGGGAAGTGGCCGAAAAAAAGCATAATTACCTCACAGAAGAAGATCTGTGCAAGGGATACCAATGCGAACCAAAAAACGAAGAATTCTGGGTTCTGAGCCCGAAACTCCCCAACGGCGAAGACAAAATCCGATACAGAGCCGAAGATGGCATGGCGGGGACTGAGTCGACCGAAGCCGAAGGCCTCGCAACGGTCAAGGTGGACACGAGCAAGCCCCACGGTCTCAAGATCCACGGTCTCCCGTTCGGCAACGAACTCAGCGAAAAAGAATACAACCTGACGGTTGAAGCAGCGGATGGCGAAGGCTCGACCGTCCCGAGCTCCGGCATCGAATCGATTGCGCTCTACATCGATGGCAAATTGATTGGAACCAACGGTGGCACGGGGGGCAAAGAAGGCACAGAAGGCAAGTGCAGCGCAACCTTGGGCGAATGCAAAGCGACCGCAAAATGGACGTTCAATGGGGCCGAACTTGGTGCAGGCAAGCACCAAATTCAGATCGTCGCTCGTGATCGGGCCAGTAACGAAGAACAGGCTTATATACCTGTATCGATCAGCCACTCGACACCCGTCGCGCTCGGGCCCGGCTCAGTCGATCTGGAGTCTGGCGACTACACGTTGAGCACATCTGACGTCTCGCTGGGCTCCGGCTTGACGGTTTCGCGCGCCTACAGCTCGCGCGCACTCGAGGAGGGCGACGAAGGCCCGCTCGGCCCGCAGTGGAGCTTTACCGTTGGGGGGTCTGTGGAGTCGCTGGTCGAACTGGTCGATCACAGCATGCTGTTGACGGGCAACAACGGCAAGCAGACGATCTTCGCCTACATAGAACCCAAAGAACCCAAAACGGAATCGCCGACCTATGAATCGCCCGTGGGTGACTCCAACCTGGCGCTCACTGTCGAAGAAAACAAAACGACAAAAGTAAAGGAAGCCTTCTACCTAGAAGACGCGGCCGATCACACCAAGACGAAGTTCACGCTCCCGAGTGGCGGAACGAAGGATTGGGTGCCTACGGTGGACGAAGGCGCGGTGGAAAAGACCGACACGGTTACCTACGCGTACAAAACGGCCGAACAGCACGCCGAATATCCCGTGCCGTCGGGAAGCAAACCGACTGGCATCGTCGGTGGGCCAGGAGGGAGCCTCTGGGTCACGAACGGCGGTACGAACAAGATCGCAAAAATATCGCTCGCTGGAGTCCCTACCGAATACGCGGTGCCAAACGGCGCACAGCCGAACTCGATCACGGAAGGGCCCGAAGGAGAACTGTGGTTCACCGAAGCCAAAACCAAAACGGAGGACGTAACAACGATCGGGAAGATGACTCCGCTAGGCAAGATGACGTTTTACGATATACCGGAAAAAAGCGAAACGCAAGGGATCGCGCTTGGGCCGGAAAAGTACATGTGGTATACGCTGTATGGGATAAATAAGATCGCCAAGATACCTGCTGGGGCCAAAGCTTCGGGTGAAGCCGTTGAATACTCCCTTCCCGCCGGGAGCGAGCCGTCGGGCATCACGGAGGGTCCGGAAGGCAATATGTGGTTCGTGGACTATGGCACCAACAAGGTTGCCAAGATCACTAAATCGGGCAGCGTCACCGAATTCTCTCTTCCTGCCGGCAGCGAGCCACGCGGTATTGCGGACGGGTCAGACAAAAAACTTTGGTTCGTCGATTACGGCACGGGCAAGGTTGGCGAGATACCGGCCACAGCCACTTCCTCAAGTGAAATAACCGAATATACGCTGCCCGCCGGCAGCAAGCCTGTCGGGATCACGGCTGGGCCCGACGGGAATCTGTGGTTCACCGACTCGGGAACCAACAAGATCGGTAAGACCACCACCTCCGGTAAACTAACGGAATTCTCGCTTCCGTCAAGTAGCGAACCTTGGAATATCACTGTTGGTCCTGATCAGAATCTGTGGTTCACCGAGTCGGGGACCAATGAGGTGGGCACTATCACGACTTCCGGCACCATCACGGAGGCAACCGAAGCACGCGCCCCGCAACCCAAAGGCGTGAAATGCGAATGGACGACAAAACCGACCGAAATGGCAAAGGGTTGCCGTGCGCTGGAGTTCGAATACGACAAATCGGGTACCACCGCAAAAGGCGAAACAGAAACCGAATGGGGCACCTATCTCGGGCGTTTGGAGAAGGTATCCATGGTGGCCTGGAACCCAGCGGTCGGCGTCGAAAAAATGCAGGAAATCGCTGTTGCTGAATATAGCTACGACAAGCGTGGGCGCTTGCGTGCCGAGTGGGACCCACGTGTCTCTCCCGCACTGAAGACCACCTATGGCTATGACGAAGAAGGACACGTTACGGCGATGACGCCGCCTGGGCATGAGTCGTGGGCCTTTACCTACGGTGCCATAGCGGGCGACACGGGGACAGGGCGGCTGCTCAAGGCTACGCAAGCACCAGCCACCACCGCTCTGTGG
>JBAVTZ010000217.1:0-2663 GCA_049696515.1 Candidatus Cybelea sp.
CTCCGCCGGTGTAACGCGGCGCCGACATGGCGCGCAGAATCGAACGCAAAATCAGGAAGCCGACGACACCGATAATGATCCACCAGAACATTGGAATACGAACTCCTCCGGGAGAAGCGGAGCTTCGCTCCGCCACCGCGCCATTCGTGGCCGGTTGGATGCCGCCGAGATGCGCGCGATAAATGTTGAGAATCGCCTCGACCGCCCCGGTGACGCCGGCGTCGTAATTTTCGCTGCGGAATTGCGCTTCCATTGACGTGCGAATGGAAGCCAACACGTCGGGCGTAAACCAGCCGGCTTGCGCACCGGCGCGGTCGGGCACAATGATATCGCGGCGATCGTCGCGCGCGATAAAGACTAGGACGCCGTTGACGTTTTGCTGCGTGAAGGCGCTGGCGGCCGCGCTCTGTAGGGTTGCGCCGCCAAGCGACGGGGTTGTGACCACAACGATCTCTTTGTGGGTCTGATCGTTGAAGCTGGCGATCCGCTGATTCAGTTGCGCGACGGTTGCCGCCGAGAACATGCCGGCTTGGTCTTGAACGAAATCCCGCGCCGCGGCTGGGAGGGCCCCCAGGACTGCGGACAACGCAAAACCGCCTGCCGCCGCCGCAGCCAATCGGGTCGAGAAGGGCTTCATGCGGGGTCCTACCGCCGGCCAAGCGGCGAAGTTTCGGCGCCTCGGCTCCTAGGAACTCGGCGACCGGCTGGCTGAGAGTCGTTGTCCATGAACGAGCCGCCCCGCGCCTCTCTACGAGCCGGATCGCTGAGCTTTATCGAGGTGCTCGCGACCTCGGTCGCGCTCATCGGTCCGAGCATGACCCCCATCTTGATCGCGCCCTATATGTACGCGCTCGCCAAAAACGGAACGTGGCTTGCATACGTCTTCGGCGGCACCATGTTGATCTTCGTGGCGCTCTGCATCAACCAGTTTGCCCGGCGCTCGGCGTCGGCTGGATCGATGTATCACTACGTCGCCGACCATCTCGGGCCGGCGCCGGGAGCGATCGCGGGATGGACGCTGCTCTGGGCCTACGGTTTCGTAGCGAGCGCCGTGCTCGGCGCGTTGGCGCTTTTCGTCGGTCTGATGCTCGGTCCAAATCTCCACACACCCGCGATCGCCAGCGTGGTGGTTTTTGCGTTGATCGCCTGGCAGGCGGCGTATCGCGGCGTGCAGGTTTCGGCGAACCTGATGCTCGTGCTCGAGGCAATTTCGGTTACGATCATTTGCGTGGTCGTTGCCATCGTCTTGCACGCGCACGGCCCTCGGCTCGACACGCACCAACTACGCATCGAAGGCGGCTTCCCCGGCGGAGTGGGGCTCGCAATTGCGTTGGCCGTCTTCAGCTTCGTCGGCTTTGAAAGCGCAACCGCATTCGGTGCCGAGGCGAAGCGACCGCTGGTAACGATTCCGCGTGCGGTCATCGGGAGCGTCGTTTTCGCCGGCGTCTTCTTCGTCGTTGCGACCTATGCGGAGATCGTAGGATTCACGCACGCCGGCAAGCCGCTCGACCAACAGACCTTCCCGCTGGGAACGCTGGTTGATCTCTACGGCATCGGCTATTTGCGCGTTCCGATCATGATCGGCGCGCTGTGCAGCGCCTTTTCGGTCTGCTTGGCCTGCATCACCACGGCGGGTCGCATCGCCTATGCGATGGCGGTCGCGAAACTCTTTCCGCCGATCTTCGCGGCAATCGAGCCGAGGCACGATACGCCAAACGTCGCCGTTACCGTCGTTACCGCCATGACGCTGGCGGTTGCGGTGATCGCATTGGCCTTTCGCGTAGCACCGATCGACATCTTCAACAACTGCGGGACGCTAAGCTCTTTCGGCTTTATCGTCATCTACATGCTCATTTCGGTCGCGGCTTGGGTCTATTGCAAACGGCTCGGCGTGTTGCGACCGATCGACGTGGCGGTATCCGTCGCCGCGCTAATTCTGCTGACCCTGGCGGCGATTTGGCTCTTCGACACGGTCCCGGCACCCCCGCAACGCTGGTTCGGTTATTACTTCTTGCTCTTTCTGGGGGCCGGCTGGATTTGGTTCCAACGCGCGCGTGCACGCGCACGAACTTAAGTATCTCTACGCCCGATCCTACGGCCACCGGCTGACGACGACGCGCTGCTGCGTGTAGAAGGCGATCGCATCTTTGCCATGGCAGCGGAGGTCGCCGAAAATCGAGTCCTTCACCCCGCCAAATGGAAAGAACGCCATCGGCGCGGCAACGCCCACGTTGATGCCGACCATCCCCACCTCGATGCGAGATGCAAAGGTTCGAGCGTTCCCGCCGTCTCGCGTGAAGATTGACGACGCATTGCCATAGCGCGAGCGATTTGCGATTGCGATCGCCCCGTCGAGGGATGGAGCGCGCACGATCGCCAGCACCGGGCCGAATATTTCGTCGCGCGCCAACTCGCTCGCGGGATCGACCGAATCGAAGATCACTGGTGCGGCAAAAGAACCGCCTTCCGCACCGGCGCCGGCATCGAGAAGAATGCGCACGCCGGCCGCGCGCGCACGCTCGACGTAACCGCGAATCCGCGCGATCGCGTCGTCGCTGACGACCGGCCCCATTTCGATGCCCGGCTCGGTACCGCGCCCGAGGCGCAGGTTGCTAGCGGCGGCCGCGAGCATCGGAGCCAAAATATCCCCGGCTTCGCCGACC
>JBAVTZ010000218.1:0-6997 GCA_049696515.1 Candidatus Cybelea sp.
GGGCAGAGCTTCTTCGTCGCCGCGTAGGCGGCTGCAGCCTCATCTTGGGTTAGCGGCCGAATCGTCACGGCACGAACTCTTTGATCCGCGCGCGGGCGTTCTCGAAATCGCGCCGGGCAGCGCGGTACGCCGCTACCTCGCGCTTGACGAGCGTGAGGTTCCGCAGCGAGATAATGACCGAGAACACACCGAAGGTAAAGCCGATCCACCCGGCGATCGCGCAGACGCTCATCGTAAGCGAAAGCCGCCGCCGGGGACGCGGGCAACACGCCCCGGCATTACATGAGCCGCAAGTAACGCTGCGCCCGCTGCGAGAGCAGCGACAAGCCGAGCGTCAAGACCGCTACCGCGTGGTCCGGTAGGATCGCGGAGAGGACGAGCAGCACGACGCCACCAAGGCGCAGAGCCGAACGGAATCGGCGCACTTTCTTGCGGGTTGATCTGGTGAGGCGCACATAGACCGCCCCCTCTCCTTTCTCTGTCAGCTTGGTTCAAAGTGTAAAGGTACGGCGTTCTGGCGTATGCGTCAAGGGGGGCAAGGCGACCGGCCGAGCCGTTGGAGTGAGGATGCTTGCCGTTCCCGAGGCGACGCAGTGAGGTCACGGTCGGTAGCCTTGCATGCGGCTATAATACCGCGTCTGCGCCACAATATGGTAGTCTGCTGCTATGACTGCAAAGCAAGGCGACGACCTTGGCTTTGAAATGGACGCGGCGATCGACGAGAAGGCCCGCGAGCTGCTCGATAGCTGCAACCTCGAAAACCCCGTCGTCGCGCTAACCGCCCTCGCCGCTGGCTTCTTCCACCTGGCCCACATGATAATGCACGCCGATCCGATGACCCCGCACGCGACCAACGAGCGAGTGCTTGAAGCTGCCTGGAACCAGGCGCAGAAGCATGCCGCCTTCCTCGACGAGACACGCGAAACGAGCTTCCCCATGCCGGCCCAAGCTGGATGATGACTGAAACGGAAAAACTCCAACGCCTCCGCGACCTTTGCGATTCGTGGGAAGGCGAAACCGTCACCCCTGAAGATGGACGCTCATGGATTCCGATTGACGAGCTTCGCAAAGCCCTCGACGAATAATGCAAGAGGACGATAAGCTGGTCGAACACCGAACGCCTGGCGGGCGGCGACGCTTCCACCCTCAAGGCCGTCCCTGCCGAATCTGCGAAATGGCGAAGATTCTTTCGGCCGACGCTGCCGATCGTAAAGCGGACTTTACGATTCAAGCGGGGCTCGCCGAGGCCAAGCGTGAAAATCCCCGCTCGTGACCATGTGCAACCCAACCGAGCACAATTTCTCGCATGGCGGCTCGATCGAAGATGACGATTTTGAGGCATGGGTGCTCTGCGTCAACTGCGGCGCGCTCGTTATGGTCCCGCTGGAACCGACCCAAGGGGTGACGATTTTCCCGCCGCACGGGCCGACCGACAAAGAGTAAAGTCAATTCCGGGCGGCAAGACCTTGACGCAAAAGCAAGCCGACCCTACAGTGGGAGGGACCCCGCTCTAGGAAAGGTTTGACGAATGGCCGACCAAGACACGCTAGACACGCTAGCGCAGGAGTGCGAGAAAGCCCGCGACGACGCGCCACCGACCATGAGCCAGGCGCAGGCGACCATCGAAGCCGCCTTCATTATAAGTAAGACCCTCGAAGCATGCGCTAAGGCGCACCTCGGCCCGGCCGAAGTCGAAACGCCACCGGCCAGAAGTAGCAAGTAAGCCGTGATCCGCCGCTGGCGGGCGCGGTTTTTGTTTTTGTGGTGGCAGATGGTTTGGCAGTGCCGTCGCCCGTGGTATCTCAACTACTCGGCCGAACGCGGCGCGGTGACCCGCGTGGTTAGCGACGGCGTGGTTTCCTATTTCCCCGACGAGTGGATTCACGTCTGGCTCGCTCCCATGTTTAGATCGGGCCGATGACGCAGCATGCCGAATTCGGAAAGCGGGGCGGCGAGAAAACAAAGGAGCTTTACGGAGCCGACCACTTTCGTAAAGCCGGTGCGCTTGGCGGCGCGGCGAGTGCAGAAACCCGCCGCGGTAAAAAGCGCGGGCATTACCGTAAGAGTCCTACCCTTCTTCAAGAGCTCGACGCGACGATCGCGCAACTAGGAGGCAAGCGTGTTAAGCAGACAACAAATCCGCGAAAGAAAACGCCACCTCGAAAAAGAGGAACACCAAAAAAGAAGTCGCCAGCAAAGCCTCCAAGAGCTAAACGACGCCGAAAGGCTGCTCGAACAAAAACGTAGTACCCGCGATCAGGTCGCCCTTCAAACCGGCAGTCTTTGCGTTGCGATCCTTTCGCAGATACCCGAGCACCGCACCGGAATCGACGGGATCGCCGACAAAGCTATACGGTTGCTCGACGATATGCTCACCCTTCGGCATATCCAACTCACCGCGGATGAACCGGAGGACGAGGGCGACGACGAGGACACTGAGGATGAAGATGAGGAGGCTTTTGCAGAAGCATCGTGACAGACGAACAAAAACGACGGGTACTACTCAATGGCGCGTTCGTGCCAGGTACACCCGTTTCGATTACCCGCATGGAAGCCGAACCGTGGACCGAGTGCCTACTTTCTGACGGCAGCGTTATACGGCTGCGCGTGTCGATCTACGAAGCGACCCGCGTGGACAATGCCTACGAGAACGACGGAACACCCGTGTACGTCGTGAAGTGGGGGATTCTGCAGCACACGCTTGCGCCCGATTCGATGAAGAAAACGCCGAATGAAGCGCGCTGATTTATTTAAGGGGATCGCGGCTGCGTTGCCCCTCGGCGCGGTTGCGCTTGTGCCCGAACCCAAAGAGCACTTTGCCAATCCGAAAAGCGCGACCCGAACGGACACCGGCAAAACAAAGTGGATGATCGTGCATCCTGGCGATCCTGGCGAGCTGCCGTCGCATCACGAGTACGGGCAACCCTGTCGCAGCGGGTGCTCCTCGACCGGGATTCCTGCGCCGATCTACTACCAGGAGCGAATGAATAGGTGACCGTGGCAATCGAGCTGTACGTCCTCCTTGTCGTGGCCTTCGCCACGTTCGTCCTTGCCGCTACGCCGTGGGTTCTGGCCCGCGGCGCATTGGCTTGGTCGGACGCGATCGCCGCGCAACACCGAGCGAGAGCGCACGGCATCGAAGCCGACATGCAAAATGAAACCATCGAAACCGCGCGAGCCGCGGCGGAACGAGTTATGACAGGCCGACCGCCGCCAACACCCGAGCAGATACGTGAAGCGATCCTCGCACAACGCGCGGCCGGCAACGGCCAACCTGAGGATTATCACGAGTTCACTACCTCCGGTGAAGTGACGCCCGACGAGTTAGCCACCCACATGCAAGGCGGAGAATTCAGAGAACCGACCATGTAGGGTGAGAGCTTGCCAGGCGGATTAAAGACAGAGTTCGCGCGCAACTCGCGCAAGCACATGCGCGCCGAGCTAGAGGATATGCGGCATACGTTTGAATTGGAACGTAGCCTCGACATTGACCAATGGGAGCAGATGCTTCCGCAGCATCAACGCGACCAGCTTGCGGCGCGGGCACTGATTGATTCGTACGGCGACCCGTACCGCGCCGCTACACGCCTCGGCTTCAAAGGGTGGGGCAAGTACGAGAACAAAACGGCTATGCCGATTCTGCAGCGGATCTTCGGAACGCCCGGCTGCCGAGAGCTGCTCGAACGCGACCTTGCCGAACCCGAAGAGGCTCGCGTGGCGATGGTTAAACGGCAAGTGGAAATTGCGCTCTATGGCCCAAACGAGCAAAGTACGCATGCCTTCCAAGCGCTCTCGCGGGTTCTCGGTTGGCAAAAGACACCGGACGTTCTCGTGCAACACAACCGCGCAACGACAATCTTGGCGCTGGTGACACAAAAGAATAGTCGCGGCGAACTGCCGCCTGAGACAATCGAAGCGCTGACGACAGGATTTCTTGAACACGAACCCGGCGCGGCCGTCCGTATTGATTCGTCGAGTGAGATCGTCGATTCGGCGATCGGGGACCGCGAGTGAACGCGGCGCTTGGAAGCCGTTGTCTGCAGCTCGCCTACATAGATCGAGTGGAAGCTGCCGACACCAAACGGCAGATTCGACGCCAGCACGGGATCGACGTGCAGCCGGTCTTTTGTGAGCACTGCCGAAAGTTTCATCTGCGCTGCGAAACGTGGCCGCCCGTCCGACGGTGGCGCGACGTGCTCGTGTGCATAGCCCGAGGCTTCCGTCGCCGAGAAATCGCCAAGACGCTCGGGATGACGGATGAATCGGTGTCTTGGGCGATCTACCAAATGTGCGCCGATTGGCATGCGCTCAGTCAAGCCCACCTCATTACGATCGTACTGAGCTTTGGGATTTTATCACCCGACGAGTTTTTGTTGCTCGACGACGAGCTCGCCAAATACCGCCCTCGCGATTCAAAGAAAGCGATTTACTCTGATGGCGTCTGACCCGCAAAAGTATAACCAAGCCCTGACCGACGAAATCATGCGCGAGTGCAGCGTGAAGGCTGCGCGCTACGCTATCAAGCTGCTCGACGACGCGCTCACCGGGCAGATGATCGTCAACTTTGACGACCATATCGGTGCGGTCGGCAGCCTCATCAACGGCTGCGCTGCTGCCATGATCTTCCCCGACGACAAAGACAAGGTGCCGGATTTTGACAGCGACTAATCCCCGAACCCGGCCGCCGGCGAGCAGGACGATATTGCGCGGCGGCTGGAGCGCTTCAGTAAAGACGAGCGGTTCCGCATTGAGAATATCCTCCACATTCACGACGCGCGCAACCGGCGCATTATCCCGCTCCGCTTCAACGAAGCACAACTAAGACTTTTCGCCCTCTATCGGTGGTTCCGCGACCGGCGTTTGCCGGTGCGGATCGTCATTTGTAAAGCGCGGCGAGCTGGTCTTTCAACCGGCGTCGAGGCGCTCATCTACGACGACACGACAACCCACCCGCGCACGAACTCTCTGATCGTCGCCAACGAACGCAACCCGGCTCAAAACATTATCGAAATGTGCCGCACCTTCTGGCAATACACGCCGAAGGAAGCCATGCTCGGCGGCACGGTTGTTCCCGTGCGACCGGAGCTGCCCGCGGTCTACCGCAACAATCCGCCGCGCGACCGGATCGAGTTTGAAGCGCCGCTCAACTCCAAGATTCTGATTGCAACAGCCCGGTCGATCGACGCCTACCTCGGCTTCGGTTTCCAAAACCTTCACGCAACGGAAACGAGCCGCTGGCGCGACGCGCAGGAAACATTCCGCGCGCTCTACCCGACGCTGGTTTCATCCGAACATTCCGCGCTCTATATCGAATCGACACCCAACGGCCAAACCGGGCCGGGCTTTTGGTTTTACCGCGAAGTTATGGCCGCGCACGAGCGCAAGCAAACCGAGTACGGCGACATGCGGCTGCTCTTTATCGAGTGGTGGAAAATGCGTTACAGCTTCTCGGTGCCGTTTAAGAACGACGCGCGCAAGGCCTCGTTCATGCGGACGCTCGACAAGACCGAAAAGAATCTCGTCAAGCGCTTCGAGGTATCGGCCGAGCAGCTTCAATGGCGGCGGATGATTCTTGCCGGCCCGACCTTTAACAACGACGACGAAGTTTTTATGCAAGAGTATCCCGAGGATCTTGCGACCGCGTTCCTCACCTCGGGCTCGTGCGTTTTCCGCCGCAAAGATATTCGCCGCATGTTAGGCGACGTGCGCGAGCCGGTGTGGGAAGGCGACGTGTATTGGGGCGATAGCGACGATGACGTAAAGACCAAGCCGATCCACGAGCTGGTACGGCGACCCCGTTTCCTGACACGAGGCCAGGCCAAGGCCGAAGGCCGCCGCCCTCATGTCTATGAGCGCGACTGCTACGATAACCTGCAAGTCTGGCGCTGGCCCAAAGACGGCGAGCGTATTTTGATCTGCGCCGACATTTCAACGGGCATTTCACGTGACGGCGATTATTCGGCTGCGGGCGTTGGCGTGATGAACGAAGGCAGCAATCGCGACGAGGTGATTATGACCTGGAAGGGCCACCTCAACCCGCTCGCCTTTGGTGAAGTGCTCGCCGCGTTGTCGTGGGCAATCCGCTACCGGATCGGCGAGAACGCCGTCGCGCCCGAACTCGTACCGGAGTGGACCGGCCCCGGCCACGCGACCTGCACCTACATTGACGAGAAGAATCTGTACCCGCGCCTCTTCCGTCACCAAGCGATCGGAACGCACAAGATTCCCGCGACCAAGCATATCGGGTGGGAGAGTAACGCGCACACGATCCCGGCGGCTATGGGCTACACCTGCCGCACGATCGAGAAGAATCTGCTGGACGTTCCCGACCGCAACGTGATCGAGCAGATGGCAAGCTACCGGCAGAAAGATCAATTCGGGGACGAGGGCTCTTACGGCGGGTCGGCCGGTCGCCATGACGATCATGTGGCCTGGCTGCGGATGCTCTGCTTCCTTTTAAGAGTGCGTCGAGCCATTCTCCCCGGCGACGCGACCGTTATCGAAAAGGCAGACGGTTGGGACGACGATCCCGACGCCGTTCCCTGGTCGCCGTGGGAACACCGCGGCCTGCCGCCTATGCCCGGTGCCGAGTACCGCGATCTCGACGACGACGACAACGAAGAAAACCTATGGTACTCGGGCTAACCCTCAAAAAAAAGCACGAGCGCGCACGGGCGTCCTCTGGACAATGGGCGACGTGAGCGAGAGCGACTATCAGATGCGCGAGTGCCCCGCCGGTTGCGGCCGCATCCATCTGCTTTTGGAGGGCGAGGTCTGCTTTTGGTGCGGCCCGCCCAACCCGTTTGCCGGCGGCCCGCTGGCCGTGCTCATCGACGCGGGCGGCGAGGATAGCCCGCACCCGCAACGGATCGCTGACGGCACGGCGCAAGTCAACCTCGGCTTGCCGCCCGTGCGGATGGACGACGGCACGACCCGCCCGGTCACCAATTACGAGCTTGGCAGTAACGCGGGCGTCCGCGAGTACGCCAAGCGCCAC
>JBAVTZ010000219.1:0-7420 GCA_049696515.1 Candidatus Cybelea sp.
ACGCAACGCTTAGGGTAACGCCGCGTCATTCACTCGTTCCGATGCAGGTCTGGATCGATGGGGCGAGCCATTTGCCGGCCCGTTACGTCATACCAATCGGACCGGTGACATACGAAACGGACGTTTCGGAATATCGCTCCGTCGACGGCCTTCTGGTGCCGCGTCGCGTCGTCTCCAAGTCGAGCGATGGCAACGCGTCCGACATTACCGTAACGTCTGCACGGATTGCTGCAGACGCTCAAGCCGCGTTCGTTAAACCGGAATCGCAAGTCCACGACTTCTCGATAAGCGGCAAAAGCACCAGCACTTCGGTGCCGATCAACATAATTGACAACCATGTCTACCTCGACGCCACGCTCAATGGAAAAGGGCCTTACCGGTTTGTTTTCGATACCGGCGGCAGTAACATCATCGATCCCGTCGTCGCGAAAGAAATCAACGCCGCCGGCTCGGGCTTAGCCCAAGACTCCGGCACAGGTCCGGGTACGGAATCGTCTAGCTATGCGACGGTTGATTCGCTCAAAATCGGCAACGCCGTGCTGCGGCATCAGGTGTTTTTGGCGGAGCCGATAAGTAAAGGATTCGGCGTGGCGACAGGCCAGCGCGTCGATGGCCTCATCGGATTTGAGGTCCTGGCACGATACGTCACGACGTTCGACTACGCACGTCAAACCCTCACGCTTACGATGCCTGGCGCTGCGCCCGCGAGTGGAACGGACGTGGTTCACTTCGTCTTCGCCGGAACTGTCCCGCAGATCGGCTGTGGGATCGACGGCATCCCGTCGGAGTGTACGGTTGATACCGGCGACAGCGGCTCGGCGAACCTTTACGTGCCGTTCATAGCCGATCATCCGCAGGTCGTTCCAGCCACGCACAGCGCCGTCGGCGTCAACGGCTACGGCGTGGGCGGAGGCCACCACGGATTCATGGGACGTCTCCGGTCGCTCCAGGTCGGAAGCTTCACACTGCACGATCTCATCGCCGGGTATTCCACTCAAAAACAGGGTTACTTCGCGTCCCCGTTCTTCGCGGCAAACGTGGGTGGCAGCGTTTGGAAGAGGTTTACGGTGACCTTTGATTACGCCGCTGAGACGATGGCGCTGCAGCCAAATGCACGTCTCGGCGCGCGCGACGGTTACGACCGATCGGGGATGCTCCTTATCAACAAGGCCGACAACATCGTGGTGTATGACGTGCGCCAGGGAACGCCCGCAGCGAAAGCAGGGTTGGCGAAAGGCGACGTCATTCTCTCGATCGACGGCGTCGTCTCACCATCGTTAGGACAAGTCCGGCACGCGCTGCGCGACGCACCTGGTACCATTCTGCACCTTCAGGTCGTGGATAGAGCCGGAACGCCCCGAGCGGTGACGCTCACGCTGCGTGACTGGGTGTAACCCCCTAGGAGCGCGGTAAGGCGTCCATGCGTGGTTTGCAAGGGACCGGGCAAGGTCGACGAGTATCCGTGGAAGCCTGCGTTATGAGCATCACATCCCGACACGTTCTCGCGCTCGGTCTTCTTCTTACGTCAGCCGTTATGGCGCAAGTAGTCGTCTCGCCAGTCGCGCGGGCCGCACCAGGGTCAACAACGGTGCCGCGATTCGAGCCGGCGGCGTGCCCGACAATTCAAGGCGTAGAATGGCTTGCCAACGCGGACTGCGGCTACCTCGTCGTTCCCGAGGATCGCAGCAGGCCGAACGGTCGCACCATCCAGCTCATGGTCGCAAGACATCGAGCACAATCGTCGGAAAAACGGGCTGATCCGATTCTGTATCTGGAAGGAGGACCCGGCGACATCGCGGCGCTTGAAATCGACCCGATTATCAAGGCCAACTTCATTCGCGACCGGGACATCTGGGTTGTGAGTCAACGCGGCACTTGGTCCTCAAAGCCGGCGCTGATCTGTGCGGCATCGAACGACTTTGCAAGAGAGCTTGTTGGCCTTCGCTTTTATTCCGAGGCAACAAAGCGCGCCCATTTGGCTGCGACCGAGGCCTGCCGCCGCGAGCTCACTGCCACCGGCGCCAATCTCAGTGCTTTCAATTCGAGCGAGAGCGTCGCCGATCTGGTCGACCTCCGTAAAGTGCTCCGCATTCCGGAGTGGAACGTTTACGGGAACTCGTTCGGCACGTATACTGCGCAGACGCTTATGCGCGACCACCCCGAGGGGATTCGCAGCGTCGTCTTAGACTCGGTCCTACCGGCTAGCTATAGCATCCCGGCAAACTGGTGGAACACGCGCTACGGTTTCGACAATCTCTTCAAGGCCTGCGCATCTCAACCGGCCTGCAACGCGGCCCATCCCAATCTTGAACAGACCTTTATCGGATTGGTCAATAAGCTCGAAGCCAAGCCGTTGACGCCAACAATCAGCGAGCCCAATACCGGCAAGAACATCAAGGTGATGATCGACGGCGGCGCGCTAGTCGATTGGCTGCGCAACCAAACATACAGCGTGCCCACGCTCCAAGCCGCGCCGGATACCATCGCTGGGCTCGCCGCCGGCCGCCGCGATTCCATCGAGGCGATTGCCAAGGATCGCGCAGGCCGCGCGCCACCCTACCATCCGGGCGCAATTGCCTTGGGTGACGGGCTCGCGGTCGGCACCACCTGTCGCGAGGATTACCTCGGGACACCGCAAGAACTCGCCGCGGCCGGAAGAGCAGCGTTTCCGGATTATCCGGCCTCGGTGCAACGTGAAGGTATCGGCGGCTGGGCGTACGTTCAAGAAGACTGTCGGGACGTCTGGAAACTGCCGCTCGCGACGAAATCGATGCACGAGCCCGTCGCCAGCAACATTCCGACGCTCCTCATCTCGGGAACGTTCGATACGTTGACGTCGCTCGCCGGAGCGAAGGCGGCGGCAGCGCGGCTATCCCACGCAACGATCATCAGCATCCCAGGCGTGGGGCACACTGTCTCACCCTGGTCTCCCTGCGCCCAAGCGGTAATCATTTCATTTTATGCCGCTCCGGATCGCGCCCCCGAGACGTCCTGTGTCGGTGGACTGAAACCGGCGACCTTCACCTCAAGGGCCTCGCATCCAAACTAACCTTACCTAGATAAGGAACTAAGAGCATGAAGGTACTCGTGTTTGACGAGGAGCTCGCCGTTTTATCTACGGTCGCGCCGGAGAGACCGCGCCCTACGACGTGGCCAGGTCTTTCCTTGCCGTCACGTAGAAATCAAATGTGTGGCCCTGCGGAAGGTTCCAGGTTGCCTAGCGCTTAGCTTGTCTGCCTCGCTGGCCGCGCACGCGGCCTTATACGGCGGAGAGCATGCCATCGGCGGCGCCTACCATGCTCTACTCGTACAGATCGCCCTCGCGGCCGCGCTGGGTTTCATCGCGTTAGTCGGAGCCCTCGCCTGGGCCCAGTCCGGGAACTCGACCGACGGCAGCGTGCTTGCCGCCCGTCTTCGCGAGCGGCTTCCTGGCATCGGAAGTGTCATTGCGGCCGCATCCGCATGGTACGCCGGGGTCGAAGCGGTCGAGCCACATCACGCCGCTGTGCCGGGAATCGCGCTGCTCGCCGCCCTAGCCTTGGCATCGTATGCCACCTTGTGCCTGGCTCATGCAATAACCGACGCATTCGCGCGCGCCGTTATCGCGATTTCACGCACGTCCTTTTCACGGCGTGCACCCGCATGGAATCGACGCTCAAGCGGGCACCTAATCCCGCGTCGCTCATTCCTGACGCGCCGTCGCTTCGCGCGACCTCCTCCGATCACGTTTGCTTTACCGCGCGCGTAACCGCGCGCAAAGCACTTTACTCCGACCGGAGGAACCTTTGTCCCGCTCCATTGCGGCGCTCGTCGCCACACTAACATTCATTCTCATGATGCAGTCGTTTGCTCAGGCGCACGTCGTCTGCGGAGACCGTGTCTTCCCCACTACGCTTACGATGGACGACCCCGGAGTCAGCGACGAAATGTCGCTGCCGACGATCCAGCTCACGCCAACCCCGTTCGCGCAAAGCAACAGCTATGGATACGAATGGGATAAGACGATCACGGAAGATCTGGGCTTCGCGGTCAACGGCGACTACATCACGCAACGCAACCCGAATCAGCACCTAGTCGGATGGGACAACATCACGGTAACGCTTAAGGATCAGCATCCCTGCATCGAGCGCCACACCCATCAGGAGTTCGTTTGGTCGGTGGGCGTGATCCGCGAGATACCAGGAACCGGATCGAAGCAGCTGCGGGACGCCGGCGTGATCGATAGCGTGGGCAACACCGCGCCAACGTTCTATTTCGGGAAGGGCCTGGGGGATTTGACGGCCGGATATCTGCGCCCATTCGCCATCACCGGCGAAGTGAGCCGCGTCTTTTCCGACTCACCAGGCGTGAGCCCGAGTGCGTGGAATTATGCGGCATCGTTGCAATATTCGATGCCCTATCTGCAACAGCACATAAAAGCGCTGCATATTCCGCAGTTCCTGACCCGTCTAACGCCGCTCGTCGAGGTCGCGATGACAAGCCCCGACATGGGTTCTCCAACTGGGACGATTTCGCCGGGCGTACTCTACGACGCCAACACGTGGCAGCTCGGTGCTGAGGCGGTCATCCCAGCCAACGGAACGACTCGCCAAGGGCAAGGCACGGGATTCATCATTCAGTATCACGAGTTTCTCGACACTTTCTACAAGAGCTGGTTTGGCCGACCCATTATCAACAGGAATCTTTGGCAATGACACCTTCGCGTGTAATTGCGGCTGCATTCGCACTCGCCGCACTGATTATCGCGCCCTTGGCGGTTCGCGCGCACGCGTTCCTCGACCATTCCGATCCGGCGGTAGGCAGCACCGTACCAAGCCCACCTTCGGTACTGCACTTATGGTTCACACAAGAGCTCGAGCCGGCGTTCAGTTGGGCAACGGTCAGCGATAAATCGGGAGCCTCAGTAAATGACGGCTCGGCCGCGATCGATCCAAGCAATAAACAGGAGCTGGACGTTAAGCTGAAGCCATTGGAGGCAGGCACCTATACGGTGAAATGGCATGCGCTATCGGTCGACACGCACACGACCGAAGGCGACTTCACCTTCCAGGTCAAGAAGAGCTAGACCGATGGATCCGCTCTTGAGCGCGACACGCTGGCTGCATTATACGGCGACCGTGTCGCTTGAAGGTGTATTTGTATTCTGGTGTCTGATCGCATGGCCGGCGTTTTATCGAACAAAGGCGCCGCAATCGTTTGCTTCGCAGCTGGATCGACGGCTCTTCGCACTGGCTTGGGTGAGCCTGCTCGTCGCGCTCGCGAGCGGAGCCGGTTGGCTCGTCATCGTCGCTTCAACTATGAGCGGCATGCCGCTTACAGCGGTCATGCAGGGTAGCACGCTCAGTATCGTTTTGACGCAAACACATTTTGGCGAAGCCTGGATGATCCGCGCCGCGCTTCTCGTTGTGTTAGCGGTCTGTCTCGTTTTCCAGGCGCGAACGCGTAAGCACGCGGCGGGCTGGATCGGTTTGCTCGCTGCCGCAGCGTTCATTGCCTCATTGGCATGGGCAGGGCACGGGGCGGCGACCGAAGAGGTGCCGTTCGACGCCATTCATCTGCCCGCCGACATCTTGCACCTGCTAGCTGCAGGAGCCTGGCTCGGCGGTCTTTTGCCGCTCATCATGTTGCTAGCTCAAGCATGGCGCGATGCCAGCGCGCAGGCGGTGGCGGTTGCACGAGCGGCGACGCAGCGGTTTTCGGTGCTCGGCCTCTCGAGCGTCGGAACGTTGATTGTAACGGGTGTCGTGAATACGTGGTTCTTATCCGGCAGCGTTCCAGCGCTGCTCGGAACGTTGTACGGTCAACTCTTACTGCTCAAGATAGCGCTCTTCGCGACGATGATTGCGGTGGCGAGCGTCAATCAGCGCGGGCTCCTTCCGTGCCTTGCCGACGTCGCGAGTGATGCCACCCTCTGCTTGCAAACAATTCGGCAACTGCGCCGCAACGCGTCAATCGAGGCAAGTCTCGGTGTCTTCGTGCTTGCCATCGTCGGCATCATCGGCATATTGCCGCCAGGACTGCACACCGAACCACGCTGGCCGCTCCCGTTCCGGATCGATCTGAGCGAGCTCCCAGCAGGCGCGCACACCTTGTTCAACGTCGCCGCTGTTGCGTTCGTGCTCTGTGTTGCGGCCACGGTAATTGTTGCTGAGAGAAGACGCTACCGCGCGATGGCTGCTTCCATCGCGTTGCTCGTCCTTTTCGGTATTGTCGCCTTGGTTTCGCTAAGCCCCGGGATCGTAGGCGCCTACCCGACGAGCTTTTACGCGTCGACGCAGCCCTACGCAGCACCGTCCATAGCTCGCGGCGCGCCTCTTTACGCGCAGAATTGCGCCGAGTGCCATGGAGCGACCGGTCGCGGCGACGGCCCGCTTGCCGGCAAACTTCCGATTCGCCCCGCGGACTTGACCGAGCCGCATCTGTTCGCTCACAAGGTCGGCGAGATTTTTTGGTGGGTAAGCTACGGTCGCGACAATGGGGTCATGCCGGGGTTCGCCGACAAGCTGACTCCCGACCAGCGGTGGGATCTGATCAACTTCGTGTTGGGGCGGGCGGCGGGCATCCTCACGCAACGCGTTAGTTCGCAGATTAGCACAACGACCGCGCCGCCATTCCCGGATTTCGCCTTCGAGCAGAACGGGGCGCAGAATACCTTGAGTCAGGAGCTGAAGAACGGACCAGTCCTGATCGTCCTGTTCGCGACGTACCCACCGCATACGCGACTCGAGCAGTTAGCCGGATTGCAGCCGCGGCTTGCGGCGGCCGGCTTACATGTCGTTGCCGTCGGGCTAGGTCCATCAAACAATAAGGCTCCGCTAGTCGTCGACGTGTCACAGGACGTTCGGGCCGCGCTCGCCTTATTTCAGTCACCAATGGATGGCGGCCAGACGGAGCTGATGCTCGATCGAGGCGGCAACGTCCGCGCGCGTTGGACAGCGAGCGGAGCGGGTGGTCTCGCCGGCGCCGGCACCCTGCTCAGCGACGCCGCGCGCGTTGCAAGTATCCCAGTGGCGGCTGCGAATCACGCCGGCCACGCGCACTGAGAACCCGCTAGTGGGGAACCGCGAGTGCGACTGCCTGAACCTCGATCACTTCCGGCCGGCCTTATTCGCAGCGTCAATGATCACGGAGGCAACCGCGCTCGGCATTGACAGCATCGGAACGTGACCTGCATTCAGGGTGGTGGTAGTCGCGTGAATACGCTTTGCCGTGTCCCGCTCGTATTGAGGCGACACCATGCGATCGTTCGCGTCGACGATGAGCCACGAAGGTTTGGTCTTCCGCGCGGGATCCATCACCTTGTCTCCAAGGGCTTTCGAGTTCCAAGGGCCCTGCGTCGCGTAGACCAGCGCTCTTTCTGCGGGAGGAAGGTCCGGGACAAAATCTTCATCGACCCCTCGGCGTCGGACGCCGACTGTCC
>JBAVTZ010000220.1:0-1731 GCA_049696515.1 Candidatus Cybelea sp.
CCTCAAAGGAAGTCGAAGTTCTTTCCCTGCTGGCGCTCGGCGACAGCAACGCCCAGCTCGCACGACGATTGCATCGTTCGACCAAGACCATCGATCATCACGTATCAGCGATCCTGGAGAAGCTGGGCGTGAGAACCCGCACAGAAGCGGTGGCTACGGCGTATGCGCTCGGACTCGCCGGTGCACGAGGTCGAGAGCCAAGAGAACCATGAAAACTATTCGATGTTCTGCACCTGCTCGCGCATTTGCTCGATGAGGACTTTCATATCCACCGCGGCACGGGTAGTTTCGATGTCCTGGGACTTCGATGACAGCGTGTTGGCTTCGCGATTGAGCTCCTGCATGAGGAAGTCCAGCCGACGGCCCGCGGGTTCTAAACCTTCGAACGTCTTGCGAACCTCGGCGACATGCCCGCGCAGCCGGTCGATTTCCTCATCGACATCCAGGCGCTGCGCCAGGATCGCGAGTTCCTGCTCGAGGCGCTCATGGTCCACGTCGCTGACCAGCTGCGCGATGCGATCGAGCAGTTTCGCCCGCATGCGGGCGCGGATTTCCGGCAGCCGGTCGGTAACGCGTCCTGAGAATTCCAGCAATCCGGCGCAACGCTGCTCCAACGCGTCACGCAGGCGTCCTCCCTCGCTATCGCGGGAGCGCGTCAGGTCCGCCAAGGCTTCCGCGAGCAAACCTTGTGCGGCGGCGATCATGGGCGCGGTGTCGCGCGTGCCGTCGCGAATGACCCCAGGCCAGCGCAACAGATCGAGTACCTCGATTCGCGCGGCCACGCCCGCTTGGCTCGCGACCTGCTGAGCCCTTAGTATGAGACTGCCAAGCAATTCGGCATCGACTTCGAGCGCGGTCGAGACGACCGTCGGGCGAAAGTGCAGCGAACACTCGACTTTGCCGCGGCGGACGGCGGCGGCGACCGTGGCCCGAAAATCGGCTTCGGCGGCGCGGAATTCCTCGGGCAAGCGGCACCCCAGCTCGAGAAATCGGTGATTCACGGTCTTCAATTCCCAGGCCAACAGTCCCCAGGGGAACTGCCGCTCGCGTCGGGCAAAGCCGGTCATGCTACGAATCATGGGGGTCGCCACTAAAATCGGCGATACTACATGATTCGCAAGCCAGACGAGGAGCGGGCATTGCAGATCGAAACCGCGGACGTGAGCCTCATCGGGCACCGCGAGGAAAACCAGGATCGCGTAGCAGTTGCGGCCGCGGAACAGGCCGTGCTCCTGGTGGTGATCGATGGCATGGGCGGCCATGCGGACGGCGCCCGCGCGGCGGAAACCGCGCTCGCCACCATGCTCGAGGCATTCTGGCAGAGCCCCCATCCCATTTTTGATCCCGGGACGTTCCTGCATTTGGCATTGGGCAGGGCGCACGAGGAAGTCGTCAAGCTCGGCTCGTCCTTGAGCGCGGAAGCGCGTCCGCGCGCGACCTGCGCGGTATGCCTCGTGCAAGATTCGGCGGCTTATTGGGCGCACGTCGGCGACAGCCGCGTTTATCAATTGCGCCAGGCGCAGGTGCTCGAACGCACGCGCGATCATAGCCACGTTGAGGTGCTGTTGCGGGAAGGTTTGATCACGGAGGCCGAAGTGCACGGCCACCCGATGCGCAACTACGTCGAATGCTGTCTCGGCGGCGACGCTGCATTGCCGGAGATGACCATCTCGTCGCGGCGCAAATTGAAGGCCGGCGATGTGCTGCTGCTGTGCACCGACGGCTTGTGGG
>JBAVTZ010000221.1:0-11492 GCA_049696515.1 Candidatus Cybelea sp.
CCTGTCGTGGGAGCGAGTGGCGCGCCACCTCGAGGGTCGCTTTCGCGTCGTTGCCTACGATCAGCGCGGGCACGGCGACAGCGCCGCGGTTGCCGGGCCGATGACGCTCGAGCGGGGCGTGCGCGACGCCGAGAACGTCATCGCGGCACTTGCCGAACCGGTGGATCTGTTGCTCGGGCATTCGTGGGGCGGGGCAATCGCTATTCTCGCGGGTACGCAGCTTCCGGTTGCGCGCGTTGCGGCGATCGACCCGATGATTCGTCAAGTCAGCGGTGCCTGGTACGAAGAGTTTCTAGAGGAGCTGCGCGAGTCGTTCGCGGCAACCGGTGCGGAGCGCGACGCCAAGACACGGGAAGAGTATGCCGCCTGGTCGCCGGTCGACGTTGAGGGGAAGGTGCACGCGGTGCATTCCATGACGGGCGCACCGATCGAGGCGCTGTGGAAAGAGAATCCCCCGGAAGCGTGGGATCTGACGGCGATAATCGCAAATTACGCAAAGCGTCTATTGCTCGCGCTAGCGGCCCGCGGCGAGAGCATCAACAACGATACCGTACTTGAGGACGTCGAGCGCGAACACGCGCCGAGCGTCACCCTTGTCGGCTTTCCGGGCGCAGGGCATAATCTGCATCGCACCGGCTTCGATGCCTTTGCAGCCGCCCTTGACGACTGGCTAAAACAGACACAAATCTAAGCTACGAACGCGGCGGTCCGTGACCGCCGCCTCCGTGACCGCCGCCAAAGCCTCCTCCTTGATGCCCGCCGCCGAAGCCGCCGGCTTGATGCCCGCCATATGAGCGCGATCCACTGTAACCGTGCGATCCGCCGTAACCGTGTGATCCACCGTAACTGCGAGATGCGCCTGAGGTACTCTGGTATCCGCTGGAACCTTGCGAGAGTAGGCTTCCCGAGCCGGCGTACCAGGCGGCCACGACTCTTCCGCTCGCCGATCCGCCCATCACGCAAGGCGCGACCTGTGCCGCGGCTGCCATTGGAATCACTGTTACAAATGCCGTTAGGGTGAATGCGGAAATCAATCGCGAGATTCGCACGGTCTTCCGCTTTCCTCACGGCCTAACAGATTTTTCATGCGTTTCTAATACGGTGCTCATCGCTTACGTATATGCGGCGCTCACCAATATAAGGAAGCGCAAGTTTAATCTGCTTGTAATTCCCTCGCTCGGCCGAGATTCCGAGAATTGTCGCAAGGCCGCGATTGTGCGGTTGTTTGCACTTTGAGGAGAGTTACAAATGCGCAAAGCGCTTGTGTCCCTAACCATTCTGCTTGTCGCAAGCTTCCAAGTTGCGCGAGCCGATATCTCGTACTCCGCGCCGGCGGACGAATACTTTGGCCCTTCCTCACAGAGTGTTTTGGAGATTCGTAATCGCTTGAACGACTTCGACCAGCGCGACGGTCGAGATATGCTCGACTCATCCGTTGGAGCGTCGCTCGATCATCTCGAGATCGCGATACTCGACTGGCAGCATAAGTATCCAAGAGATCCATGGCTGCCGCGGACACTCGCCCACTTAATGCGCGAATACTGGCGGGCCGGAGAATCCTCGAGCGAACGTGGTACGGCGGCGCTTGCCGTCATGCGTTCCGCCTATCCCGATGCCGCCGAGACGACGGCAACAGTCTCGCTGATCTACGGCTCGAACCCCACCGTGGAAGAGGTCTCCCGAGACGAACAAACACGCCCGTCGTACGACACGCCACCCTCGGAAGTAGCACAGCCGGACGAAGTACAACCCTCGTATGCCGCACCCGCCTCCGAGATCGCGCCCGACGCTAACGTGGCCCCCGACTCGGATCAGGGAGTTCCCGGCGACGTCGCCGCAAACTCGAATCCATCCACGGCCGTCGATCAAGCTCCGGCTTCCGATGAAGCAGTACCGGAAAGCGACGTCCCCACGCCCCCGCCCACGCGATAGCGACGCCACGAAAAGACGCAAAAACAAGAGCGCCCGCCTGACTCGGGCGCTCTGTCGCTTCCTGTGTGCTATCATAGACGGCGATGACTGTAAAGAGCAAGTTCGTCGACCCGGCGATCCAACAGTACATCATCGCGACCACCGTCCGCGAGCATCCGGTGCTAGGCGAGTTGCGTGACGAAACCTCACGCCATCCGCATGCGCGTATGTCGATCGGTCCCGAGCAAGGGCAGCTCATGCAGCTTTTGGCACACATGATCGGGGCTCGCCGGTATTTGGAGATCGGCGTCTTTACGGGATACAGCTCGCTCGCGATGGCGCTCGCTCTGCCGGCGGATGGTTACATCCTCGCCTGTGACATAAACGAAGCCGCCACGGCGGTCGCCCGGCGCTACTGGGAGGCTGGCGGCGTCGCCGGTAAGATCGATCTACGCATCGCACCGGCACTGGAGACGCTGGCCGAACTGCGCGCCGAAAACGTCGAACCGTTCGACATGGCCTTCATTGACGCCGACAAGCGCAACGTGGGCCAGTATTACGAATGGGCGCTCGAACTCGTTCGGCCGGGAGGCTTGATTCTGGTAGACAACGTGCTGTGGGACGGCGCCGTGATCGATCCAACGGTTGATGATGACGACACCCGCGCGCTGCGTCTTCTCAATCTCAAGGCCGGGGGTGACGAGCGCGTCGAGGCCGTGCTCCTGCCCGTCTGCGACGGGTTGCTGGTGGCTCGCGTTAGGTCGGCGGGCGCAGGTAGTTAAAGCGCGACCAGGCGCTGCGCGCCGAAGGTGCCGCGACGCTTGGCGCGAGCACCGCCGAGAAACCACCCATGTCGAAGCAGATGCGCCGGTGCGGATAATCAACCGCCATCGCGTGAATGCTTGGAAGGTCGGTCTCGATGATGCCGTTGTAGCCATCGGGCCGTTGCGGTTCGGTGCAGATCGGCATCGAGCTTTGAGGGGTTCCCGGCGCGAAACGCACCGAGGCGATGGCTCCGCAGGCGAAGCCGTTTTGAACCGCTTGGGGCATAGTTTCGTAGTTGGCGTTGGCAACTAGGGGCTGGTGCAGCCGCGATCGTACGCCCTCCCAGAGCGCGCCGCCCCCCGCCATGCCCGAATCGAGTACAACGTGGTTCAACCAGGTGCCGTTGATTTCTACCGTAGCGAGCGGCACGTGAGGTGAAAGATCGATCGGCAAACAGTGCATTGACGCGAGCCTGGACGACGCAGGGAAGAGTGTGACGGTGCGCCGGTCGTGATCGATCAGTGTGGGAAAGCGCGTGAGGAAATCGTATCCGCAGAGCGCATTGTAGCCGGTCAGGTTCGACGAGATCAGCGCGGGCACGTCGCGCAGCGAATACCCGGCGACGCCGAGGCGCGCAATCTCAGTCTGGTGGTCGACGTACGTGCGCCCGTCGGGAGCGACCTCGAAGGTCCCCGCGTGTGCGGCGAGTCTGGCTTGCTGGGCGAGCGCGGGCGAAACCAAGACGGCCGAGCTTCCGGTGTCGAGCACGCAGGTGGCGCGTTGGCCGTTGATTGTGACCGGAATAGTCGTGCGTGTCTCGTTCGATCCGCTTGGTAGCGTGACCGACGCTGCCGCTGAAGCGGGATGCGCGTCGCGCGCGATCAGAGCGAAACTCCCGCCGAGGGCAAGGCAGAGAAGGCTAATACGGAATGTCGCTCTGATCACGGCTCGAGCGTAGGGTACCATAGGCGAGCGGGATTCGTCTGCGCCTCTCATCAAAGTGTAAGCAAGTGTCCTCATCTGATAAGATGCGCGTGACCTGTATCGGCGGTGGCCCCGCCGGCCTTTACTTCGCTATTCTCGCGAAAGGACGCGCGCCCGATTGGTCGATTCGGGTTCTCGAACGCAATCGGCCCCTCGACACCTTTGGCTGGGGTGTCGTCTTCTCGGACGCAACCCTCGAGAATCTGCGGATTGCCGATGAGCCAACCCATCGGGAGATCACGCGCGCGTTCGCGCATTGGGACGATATCGAGATCCATTTCAACGGGCACACGATTACCTCGGGTGGCCATGGATTTTCCGGGATTTCGCGCAAACGGCTGCTGGCGATTCTTCAGCAACGTGCCGCCGAGCTCGGCGTCGAGCTGGCTTTCCAAATGGCGATCGAGGACGTTGCCGCCCAACGCAACGACTGCGATCTCCTCGTTGGCGCCGACGGCATCAACAGTCTCGTCCGCGGCACTTATGCGGCCGAGTTCGAGCCCAATCTCGACCGGCGGCGTTGCCGTTTCGTCTGGCTCGGCACGACGCTGCCGCTGGATGCCTTTACCTTTATCTTCGAGCGAACAGAACACGGCTGGTTCACCGTGCACGCCTATCGCTTCGACGAAGAACTGAGCACCTTCATCGTCGAGTGTCGTGAGGAGACTTGGCTTGCGCACGGCCTCGACTCTGCCGATACGGAGCAGACGATCGCGTTCTGCGAAAACCTTTTTGCGCCGTACTTGCGCGGCCATCGTCTCATGACGAACAGCGCGCATCTGCGCGGCCGCGACTGGTTGAACTTTACCCGCGTCAGCAACGAGCGCTGGGTCCACCAGAACGTCGTGCTGATGGGCGATGCCGCCCACTCGGCCCACTTCTCGGTGGGTTCGGGTACGAAGCTGGCGATGGAAGACGCGATCGGTCTCGCCGACGCGCTGTCCTCGGTCAGCCCGAGGGCGCGAGGCGATCTTGCCGCCGCGCTGCAACGATATGAGGAGCTGCGCAAGGTCGAAGTACTCAAGCTCCAAAACGCGGCACGCAACTCCACCGAATGGTTCGAGAACGTGGCCCGGTATGCAAGGCTGCCTCCCGAACAGTTTGCGTACAGCCTGCTCACGCGCAGCCAGCGGATCGGCCACGAGAATCTGCGCTTGCGCGACACGACCTACGTCGACCGCATCGAGCAATGGTTCGCCGGACGGCCCGCGCCCCCAATGTTCGTGCCTTTTCGGCTGCGTGGCCTCGAGCTTGCCAACCGGATCGTCGTCTCGCCGATGGACATGTACAGCGCGATCGACGGGATGCCCCAGGATTTTCATCTCGTCCATCTGGGCACGCGCGCACTCGGTGGTGCCGGCCTGCTCTTTACCGAGATGACCTGCGTTACGCGGGAGGGGCGTATCTCGCCAGGTTGCACGGGGATGTATCTGCCCGAACATACCGCCGAGTGGAAGCGCATCGTGGATTTCGTGCATGGGTTCTCGCGCGCAAAGATTTGCCTGCAACTCGGCCACTCGGGCCCGAAAGGGTCGACCAAACTGATGTGGGATGGTATGGACGAGCCGCTCGACGACGACAACTGGCCGATCGTGGGACCCTCGGCGATTCCGTACGCGCCGGTGAATCAGGTGCCGGTCGAGTTGACGCGCTCGCAAATGGATGCGATTCGCGAGGCCTTCGTGCGGGCGGCCCAAATGGGCCTCGAGGCCGGCTTCGACATGCTGGAGCTGCATTGCGCGCATGGCTACCTGCTCTCGGCATTCATTACGCCGCTGCGCAACCATCGCTCCGACGAATATGGCGGCTCACTCGAAAACCGCTTGCGCTATCCACTGGAGATCTTTCGAGCGATGCGCGCGGTTTGGCCGCCGGAGCGGCCGATGTCGGTGCGAATCTCTGCAACCGACTGGGTGGATGGCGGCGTCTCCAGCGATGATGCCGTTGAGATCGCCCGTGCTTTCAAAAGCGAAGGTGCAGACCTGATCGATGTCTCGACCGGACAGACGTCGCCCGACGCCAAGCCGGTCTACGGGCGTATGTTCCAGACGCCCTATGCGGACAAGATCCGTAACGAGATTGGGATCGCGACCATGGCCGTCGGAAACATTACCGACACCGATCAGGTCAACGCGATTCTCGCGGGAGGGCGCGCCGATCTGGTAGCCCTGGGGCGCCCCCACCTGGCCGATCCGTTTTGGACGCTTCACGCGGCCGCGCAGCTCGGGTACCGCGAGGTTCCATGGCCGGTCCAGTATCTGGCCGGCAAGGAACAACTGGAACGACTGGTCGCGCGCGCTAAGGAGGCCGCGCTCTGAGCGTTGACGGCAAACACGCGCTGGTTACCGGCGGCGCGCGTGGAATCGGGCTGGCGATTGCAAAGCTTCTGGCTCGTGAAGGCGCGCGCGTGAGCATCGTCAGCCGCTCCGCGCGCAACCTGGACGCCGCACCATTCTTTCGCGCAAAGGCCGACGTTACCGACGAAGCGCAGGTTCGACGCGCCTTCGAGGCCTGTCGTGAAGCGAATGGCCCGATTGGCATCTTGGTCAACAACTCCGGCATCGCCGAATCGGCGCCGCTCACGCGCACCGGGTTGGCGATGTGGGAGCGCGTACTGGCAACCAACTTAACCGGCACGTTTCTCTGCACGCGCGAAGCCGTTCAAGATATGATCCTCGCGCAATGGGGACGGATCGTAAACGTAGCGAGCACTGCCGGCCTGGCGGGGGCGCCCTATATCGCAGCCTATTGTGCCAGCAAGCACGGCGTGGTCGGCTTTACCCGGGCGATCGCGGCGGAGTTTGCGGGGACGGGTGTCACCGCCAACGCTATTTGCCCGGGCTATACCGAGACCGAGATGATGCGGCGAGCAATCGAAAAAATTACCACGAGAACCGGAAGAAGCGAAGAAACGGCACGCGATCTGCTCGCGCAAAGCAATCCCGAAGGACGTATCGCCACCGTCGATGAGGTCGCGCAAGGTGTGCTCGAGCTCGTGGCCGGCTCTGAAACCGGTCAGAGCCTCGTCATCCCTCGCGCTAGAGTCTCCTAGCTAGGCCCCGTACCACCGCAAGTTCGGCCAGATTTGCCAAAGCGGCGCGATTGGATCGCGGAGCAGAAAAATCGGTGCGGGACCCTCCACGATCCACTTGTAAGGTTCGCTCGACGTGCGTACGAGTTGCACGCTGCGGTAATACTTTCGCAAGAGATCGATGCGGGTCGCGCCGATCGCGATTAATGTGGCCCCATCGTAGCCACGCGTACCCCAGAGATAGTAGCTGTTTTGGCTCGAGATCGCCGGCGGCAGACCGTAACGTGGGCCGTAAAAGTCTAACGCGCCCGCGTCGCCGTAGGTGTCGGCGTAGATCGCCGTCCGGGCGCGCGTGCGGGGTGGAAGCGCAAAATAAACGCGTGCGACATCGCCCGCGAGCCGATTCCAGCCGAACTCCTCGGCAAAGAGTGGCTGCATCAAGACAGCCGGTGTTCCCCCGCGTCCCGTCAAGCCGAGGATCTTGGTGTACGCGATCAAGTCGTCGACCGGCAGAACCGGCAGCGAAAGTGGGAGCGTGACGACGGCCACCACCACGAGCGCGGCGAAGATGGTTGCGCGCAGGTACCCGGCGGCGCGTTCGATCGCAACCGCGCCGATTGCGAGCAGAGCGGCGTAGAAGCCGACGATGTAGTATCCTTTCGCCTCAAGCGCGATCGCGGTCAGCAAGACCAGGACGTAGGCGATGCTGACGAAGCGCAGATCGCGCAAGTTTGCCTGGCGGAAGGGCGCGATCGCACCAGCAATCCAGATGAGGGCCGCAAGCGGATTGGTGTAGAGCAGCTGTTCGAGGACGAAGGCGATTGCATTGCGGATCCAATTGCGATATTCCAGGGCTAGTCCGCTCTGGAAGGCGTGACGGTGCGCGACGTCGCCGCGTAAAACTTCGAAGATCGGCCACCCGTGCGCTGCTTGCCACATGAGGTTCGGGCCGATCAGGAGCAAAGTAAGGCCGGCCGCGTACAAGGGATACCGCGAACGCAAGACGCGACGCTCCGGCGTCACCAGCAAACCAAGCACGAGGGCTGCGATCGCCAGCAGCATCGAGTATTTGCCGTAGAGGGCCAGTGCGGTGGTGATTCCTAGTGCCAGCCACCAGCCGCCCGCGCTCGCGTCGCGTGCGCGCACGATGCGAATCAATAGATAGATGGCCAGCGTCCATAGGAGCGGCTCGAAGGAACTGGTTGTGAGCGTGTTGCCGAGCAATAAATAGGCCGGCGTGAGCAAAGTAGCCGCGCCGGCCAGCAACTGAGCGAAGCGGCCGCCGCCGAGTTCAGCCGCCAGCCGGACCGCGAGATAAACCGTCAGCGCCGCTGCAAAAATCGGAAGCGCCCGTAGCGCGATTAACTGATATTCCGCGGGCGCCGCGAGCCACGCCGATAAGGCGACCAGAGGCGGCTGGTCGACGTATCCCCAGGCCAAATGCTTGGAGGCGGCGATAAAGTAGAGCTCGTCGCGGAAATATCCGTAACGCCATGCAGTTGCCCCGTGCAGCAGTACCGCAAGCAGTGCGAACGCGATTCCGATCACGCCGTGCGTCGCGCGAGCATCAGAAGGCTCAGCGCGAAGCCGCAAACGCCCGACCAGATCCAGGAGCCCAGCGCGACATTCCAATCCCACCAAAGCCGATCGCTTAGCATCGTGCCGATGAGATAGATTCCGATATACGTCAGCGGCAGCACGACCGCAAAGCGCCGAAAGGCGCGCCTGCCGCCGAGAGAGGGATGCGGATCGTAGCGTGCGATGAACGCATCCCCGAGTACGCCGGTTATCAGCGATTGCGCGACGGTCACCGCGAGAAGCGGCGTCTGGTTGGTAAAGGCGGCAGCGGCCGGAACGTTACCGGCGAGCAAGATTGTCGTCAGCATTCCCGGGGACGGCTGGATGCGTGCAACCAGCCAGAGCGCAAAACCGGTGACGACCGTACTTTGGAAGATCACGATCAACACGCCGGTCGCAACTTTGTAGTACCCAATGGACAGAGCCGTGAGGTAGTCGGGTGTAAAGGGTCCGATTGGGGGCGGAGCGTTGGTGCGTCCGGCTCCCGGATCGAATGCATACGCGGTACCAAAATGCAGCAAGACCAACCATGTCGCAAGACCCAGGGCCAGCGGCAGCTGGCGCGCGAGCGTCGTCCCCAGCGGGCGCTCGGCGAGCACCGATCGGATCGGGCCGCTCGAAATGAAGAACATTCCCAAGCCGAGGATCTGGTGTGTCGGACTGAGCAGCGCGTCGACGCCCTCCTCGATTCCCAAAAGGCGATGCCAAAGCATGTCGCCGAGTCCGCCGAGCACGAAGATCGGGATACCGAGCAGCGCCAAACGGTACGGGCGCGGGAAAACGTTGGGCCAGCTGTAACCTAGCCGGTGGTTCTGCACGGCGAAGGAAACGAGCACCAGCACGAGCGCCAGCATACCGGTGTAAAAAACGCCGTGATACGGCGTGAAGAAGCTTTCTACCGGAACGTGACCGTGTGCCCACGCGTCGAGAAAAAACCCGCCCGAAATCCAGACGCCGCAGATGCCGACTGCATAGTCGAGCGCGAGGCTTCGCGGAGCCGCCTGCTGCTGCAGCATAATAGGGCCTTACGCGCCAATCGTCCGAGGCGCCTTCTCGCGAGCAGGTGGCAACCCGGCGAATTCCGTACGAGTGCAACGTGCTTCCTCGCATTGGCGCGTTCTCGCTTGCAGCGCTGCTGACGGCATGCGCATCGCGCCCTCCCGATGTTCCTGCCAACGTTGCGATCGGTTTGGAGATATCGCCGACCCCCCGCGTCGAGCCGAACGACGCGCAGCCCCGAATCCTTGCGATGCGGTTCTCTTCGCTCGACGTACGACGGGGTCAACGATGGTCGGGCAGTTTCGTCACCGGCACCAACGTCGCCAGTGTCGAGGTACGCACGAATCTCTTCTCGATCGACGTTCCGCGCCGGGCTCCCGGGCGTTTCGCGTTCTTGCTCGACGTGCTCGACACGCCGCCCATCTTCGTGCGTGCTTATCGCTTGCGTGTGATCGCCCGCAATAGTGTGGGTGACCGATACGAAGAGAATCTCCCTTTCCGCATCCGATGAGCGGGGCACGATTTGAGATCGAGCAGAAGGTCATGACGATCACGCTCGATCGGCCCGAGCGCAAGAACGCGCTGACCTTCGAGCTCTATGCCGAGTTACGGGAGCGATTTCTCGCGCTTGCCGACGACGTCAATGTCAAGGCGGTTCTGCTGACTGGTGCCGGCACCGATTTTTGCTCCGGCGGCGACGTGCACGAAATCATCGGACCGTTAACCCAGCGCGATCCGCGCGAGCTCCTCGAGTTCACCCAGATGACCGGCGACGTAGTGAAGGCGATGCGCGCCTGCCCGCAACCGATCGTTGCGGCAGTTGACGGAGCCTGCGCGGGCGCGGGCGCGATTTTGGCGATGGCGAGCGACTTGCGCTTCGGAACGGATCGTTCATGGGTTGCCTTTCTGTTCGTGCGGGTAGGACTGGCAGGGTGTGATATGGGAGCCTGCGCAATGCTCCCGCGCATCGTCGGCCTCGGCCGCGCCGCCGAGCTGCTGTACACCGGTCGCGCGATTTCAGGGACGGAAGCCTACCAATGGGGATTTTATAACGCGCTCTGCGCGCCGGAGGAGCTGCATGCTCGGGCGCGCGAATCGGCGCGTGCGATCGCCGACGGACCAACCTTTGCGCACGCGATGACCAAGAGGATGCTGCGCGAAGAGTGGGCGATGCCGCTCGAAGCGGCGATCGACGCCGAAGCCGAAGCTCAGGCAATCTGCATGGAGCGCAACGACTTTCGCCGCGCCTACGAAGCCTTTGTCGCGAAGCGCCGCCCCGAATTCCAAGGCGACTAGCAATGCGTACGTTGGACTGGCCGTTTTTCGACGAGAAGCATCGGGCGTTCGCGGATGGTATCGCTCGCTGGGCAGCCGGCGCCGGTGTGTTGGACGACGAGGGCGACGCGGACGCGACTTGCCGGGCGTGGGTGCGCGCGCTCGCCGCTAACGGGTGGTTGCGTGCCTGCGTTCCCGGAGTTTATGGCGGTCTGCGCGCCGATCTCGATGTGCGCACGCTCTGCTTGGCGCGCGAAGCCCTGGCTTTTAAATCCGCGCTGGCGGATTTCGCTTTTGCGATGCAAGGGCTCGGAAGCGGTCCGTTGACGCTTTTTGGCAACGCCGAGCAGCAACGCCGCTATCTGCCCAACGTGGCCGCGGGCCGCTGCATTCCGGCGTTCGCGCTCTCCGAAGCCGAAGCCGGTTCGGACGTGGCAGCGATCGCAACGCGAGCCCGGCGTGAAGGCGACAGTTATCTGATCGACGGCGAGAAGAGCTGGATATCCAACGCGGGAATCGCGGACCTGTACGTGGTTTTTGCGCGCACCGGCGGCGAGGGCGCAAAGGGAGTCACAGCCCTCGCCGTCGATGCAGCGACGCCGGGTTGTTCGGTGGTCAAACGCATCGAAACTATTTCTCCGCATCCGCTGGGGACGCTTCGTTTCGAACGCGCGCTGGTTCCGGTTGCCAACCGCATCGGCGAGGAGGGCGAGGGTTTCAAGATTGCGATGGCGACGCTCGACGTCTTCCGCAGCACCGTCGGCGCGGCAGCGGTTGGCTTTGCGCGGCGGGCCTTGGCCGAATCGGTTACGCACGCGAAGTCACGCCGGCTCTTCGGTGCGCCGCTAGCGGCGCTGCAGCTGACGCAGGCCGCGATTGCGGCGATGGCGACCGACGTTGACGCGAGCGCGCTCTTGGTCTATCGTGCCGCCTGGACCAAGGACATGGG
>JBAVTZ010000222.1:0-15037 GCA_049696515.1 Candidatus Cybelea sp.
CCGCAACGCTAAGCGCAAACGCCGCCGCCTGGCCGGCGTCGCCCGACTCCAAGAGTGCGCGGCTCAACACGATCTTCGCCGCGCGCGCCGATTCGGGAAAACCGATCGCCTCGGCAAGACTCACGGCTTCCCGGGCAAGTGGCTCCGCCTGGGCCGGCGAGCCGGAACGAACGGCTACTAACGCCAGGTTACCCAAGGCAAGGCTCATGCCCATCTTGCGCCCCGCTGCACGAAAGAGCGACAGCGCTTCGTCCAGGTGTCGCGTCGCCTCCGAAAACTCACCTTCGTCGGAGAGGTGCGCTCCCAGGTCGAGGAGTGAGCGTGCGACGTTGAGGCCGTCTCCGAGCTCTCGCCGGGTCGCAAGGCCTTCTTCGAAAAGCTTGCGAGCCGCGCGGTCGTGACCTCTCCAGCTAGCGCAGACACCGGCTCCGGCGAGCAGTGACGCGATGGCGTCGCGATCGCCCAGTGCGCGTTTAAGCGGCAACGCAATTGCAATGTGCTGCTCCGCCTGGTCTAACTGGCCGGAGGCCATGGCTAGTCCGGACGCGGCCCAATGGGCATTCGCCACCAGCTCGTCATCGAGAGATCGTGCATTCTCGCCGGCGGAAAGGAGCGAACTGACCCATGCGTATCCATGCGCGTTCGCACCACGCCGATACCAGATCGGCCAAAGCGCAATTGCCAGCGCAAGCGCGCGGCCTACACGGCCGGTTGACTTCAGCCGGCCAAGAGCGCCATCGAAGTTCGCTGATTCCCGGTTCAGCCGGGCGCGGGTTGCCGGATCCCGCAATGGTTCATAGCGCGGCGGACGCTGCGCAACGTTCATGCAATACTCGGCTAGCTGAAGATATGTGTCTTCGCTCTCCCCCGCTTGCTCGAGCCGCTCCGCCGCAAACTCTCCGACGAACGCATGAATCTCGAACTCGGCATCCTCGGCGCCTTCATCGGAGACCATCACCAGGCTCTGATCCACCAGCGTAGCGAGCGCGCGAAGCGTGTCGAAGGCATCCGAAGATGACCCGTCCTCGCTCGCGATTTGCTGCACGGCGTCGTCGGTAAACGAACCCCCAAAGACCGCAAGCTTGCGGAACAATCGTTGCTCTTTGTTGGTAAGCAACGCGTAGCTTCGAGCGATAGCGTCGCGCATCGTGTGCTGTCGCTGCGAGCTGCGGCGCGCGTGGGCCACAAGAACGTCGAGCGGGTGCTCCAGCCGATCGGCCAACTCCGCCGGCGACGAAGTGCGGAGCAGGGGCGCAGCCAATTCGATGGCCAATGGCACGCCGCCGAGCGTCTGCATCAGCATCGCGAACCCGGCGGCATCGTTCGCTGAAAGCACAGTCCCTGGTGAAGATTCCCGAACCCGCTCCAGGAGCATGGATGAGCTGGATTCCGTCGTCAGCACGCCTAGGTTCAATACGTGCTCAGCGGTGAGATGCAACGAAGTCCGACTGGTTACGAGGAGCTTGAGTCTCGGAGCGTTTGCGAGCAGTTCGGCCACAAAAGGCGCCGCCGCCGCTGCGACGCGTTCGAGGTTGTCGAGCACGAGCAACATCGGCCGATCGCCAATCGCGCAAGCCAGCGAGGCCGCGATCGACTCGCCGTTGGCGTCGCGCACTTCGAGCGCGAGCGCGATTTTCGTCGGCACGAGCGCCGCATCGGGAAGAGCGGTAAAATCAATAAAGCGCGCACGGCCCTCAAACTCGGGTGCGAGCTCGCACGCGGCGGCGACCGCGAGCGCGGTCTTTCCGACTCCTGGCCCCCCCGTTAGCGTCACCAGCTTGACAGTGTCATCGCGAAGCAGCATCAGCACCGCTCCCATCTCGGTATCACGCCCGATGAGGGTAGTGGCCCGCGGCAGGTCTGCGCTCGATCCAAGCGCGCGCCGGGTCGAGGCCGAACGCAGCGCGCTCTTCGACTGCGCGTCGAGCCCCAGCGCCTCTGCGATCAGCAAGACGGTAATCGCGCGCGGCCAGAGCGATACCCCGGTTTCGATATCTCCGATGGCCCGCGCGCTAACCCCGGCGCGCTCGGCCAGTTCTTCCTGCGTAAGGTGCGCCTCGGCGCGATGCCGCCGCAGAAGTTCCGCGAGCGGCGATGAAAGGACCATCACCAGCACCTTCTTTTGAAGCTTCGCGAGAAACTTCTGTCGAAGCTTATCGCCGGTGGATCGTCAGTGTCGCCGGGTCCGCTTGGTAGTTGCCGGCTGCAACGAGTCCGTTCGAATACGCGCAAATCGGGCTATTACCGGGCCCCCAAATGACGACGAGATTAGCCGCTCCGCAAGCCGTTTGGGTGAGCCCGTAGTCGTAGAGCAACTGCCCGCCGGGACTCTGCGGCCCCACGCCATACGAAGAGTAGGCACCGCCGTATTCGTAGTCGACAACGGAACCAAAAGCGGCAGTCGGCGTTGCCAAGAGACCCCATGGTCCCCAAAAACCGTAGCCCCAGTAATACGGGACGGGATACCAAATAACGGCGTGATTCCAACCCCATCCGCCCCAACGGTACGGATTGGGAATCACCGGCCGATTCGTTTGCAACGCCGGCGGTCGAGGAGGCGGCGACGTCTGGCGAAGCGGAAGCGTTACGGCTGGGTGCGGCAGCGGCGCTACGACTGGATGCGGCAGCGGCGCTACGACTGGATGCGGCAGCGGCAAGGCCACCGGATGGTAAACGGGGAGCGGAGCGTGATACACCGGGGCCGCCGGGACGGAATGTACCGAAGGCGCGTGCTGGGCGAGGGTCGCGTCCGGTTGGAAAAACGTCAGCGCGAGGGCGGCGGCAATGGCCAGAAAACGGGTCACGAGTCTGGTCTGCAGTTCTAGCGCTGCTGCGCCTTCTCCGCTAAACGCGCGTCCACGCACCCACTTGGAGCGGCAAGCAGACGTGTCCGCCGGCACTAGTCGTTTCACGCTCGAGCCGCTCGGCGAATCTATCGACCTCCAAGTCGAGATTGCTTGCTGCGCCGGAGCGCTCGATCGCGGGAAGCAGCTCCCGTATTGCATCTTCGAAAAACGCGTAGCCCAGCGAACCTGGACCATGAACCATGCGGAGATCCGTGCGTACGGCCGGTACCGGAAGCCCGGCTTCGGTAAAAGCGTTCACCAGCCGCAGTCCGATGTCCACGTGCGCCTGTCGCCGCCGCAGTCCCTCGATTGACCATCGCGCGAACGACCGATAGAGCGGTACGTGTGGCCAATCCGAAGTTTCGTCCCACCGAATCGAGTCGTAATGCCACTCCTGAAAGACGACTCGTCCGCCGTCGTGAACCATTTGGGCCGCCGAGCGGATCGCACGCACCGGGTCCGGTTCGTGCATCAGAAAGAAGCGTCCGACGACGGCGTCGACGGGTTCTCCCAGATTGGCCTGGTCGAGGGATTTGGCTTCAAAGTTAACTCGATCGAAGCACTCTTCCGCGGCGCGCCGTCGCGCTAGCGCGACCGTGGAAGGATCTGGATGGAGGCCGATGACGACGCCGCGCCGACCAACCCGTTCCGCGACGAGCAGCGCAATGTCCACGAGCCCACGCCCCAGTACGAGGACCCGCATGCCGGGCGAGATCCCCGAGCACGCCAGCAACTCTTCGGTTAATGGTTGCGAAAGTGCCGCTTCCGCGACGGCCGGGCGTTGGGCTTTCATAGTGCTAATTATCTATTTCGTTGCCCGTCATCGCCACGAAGAGACTCACATTTTGCAACGAAAATCCTTCGGGTGACCGAGTCGCTCGCGGAAACCCTCCGCTTCTTCCGTTCGGCTGCCCATTTGTCGCAAGAGGCGCTCGCAGAGCGTTCGGGACTCTCGACGCGCACGGTTAGCGACATCGAAACCGGCTCGGCACGCTCGCCGCGCCTGGTCACAATCATGCTTCTGGCGGAGGCGCTTGGCCTATCGCCGGCCGATCGCTCGCACCTCCAGGAGGTCGCCCGCAAACCCGTTGTCTCCGGCATAACGCCGGCCGCAGCGTCCACCCTGCGGGCGATTACACTCGTCGGGCGTGACGCAGACGTCGCGCTCCTGCGATCGCTGCTCTCGCAAGACGCAGTGCGCCTCATTACACTGGTCGGGCCGGCTGGAGTTGGAAAGACGAGCCTCGCGCTCCGACTGGCCTCAGATCATGCGACCGATTTCGAAGGCGGCGCTGTGATGGCGGACCTTGCGCCGATTGACGACCCGTCGCTCGTTCCGGCCGCCGTTGCTCGCGCGCTCGGGATAAGGGAATCGGGCGACACACCGGCAAGCGACGCCGTTATCGCCAACCTCCGAAACCGGAACGTGCTGCTGGTGTTGGACAATCTCGAGCATCTGACGCCGGCCGCCCCGTGGATCGGTACGCTGCTCGCGGGATGTCCTCGTCTCGTTGCCCTTGCAACCAGCCGCGAGCCGCTCCACCTCCAAGCCGAGCACGTGTACGCTGTCCGTCCGCTCGCGCCGGATGCAGGAGTGATGCTCTTCGTGCAGCGAGCTCAAATGGTCAAGCCCGATTTCAAACTTACCGAGGGAAACGCAGAGGCGGTCGACACGATCGTGGACCACCTTGAGGGCCTGCCGCTTGCCATCGAACTGGCAGCTCCCCGGCTCTCCCTGCTGCCGCCGAAAGCGCTCGCCGCACGGCTCGAACGGCGACTGCCATTTCTCGGTAACGTTGCCGTGGATCGCCCCGAACGGCAACAGACGATGCACGGCGCGATCGCATGGAGCTACGATCTTCTCTCTGCGGACGAACAGCGCTTGTTTCGCCGCCTCTCGGTACTGCAGGGCGGCGGCAATCTGGAGGCCGCGGCCGCAGTCGCAGGCGACGAGGGCGACGACCGCTCGATTCTCTTTCGTCTGGCACCCCTCGTCAACAAGAATATGCTCTTGCTCACGGAGGACCCGGACGCAGAGCCGCGCGTCTCGATGCTTGAAATGCTGCGCGAATACGCCCACGAGCGACTGACGGAGAGCGATGAGCTTACCAGCGCACAGCGCCGGCACGCCGAGTACGTTCTTCATTTTGCGCAGGGCGCGCAGCCCGAACTCTCGGGAGCGCAGCAAGGCTACTGGCTGACGCGCTTCGAGCTCGAGCACGGAAATATCCAGGCAGCGCTTCAGTGGGTATCGCGCAGCGACGACGCGGGTTTTGGATTTCAACTAATCGTCGCGGTTTGGCGATTTTGGTGGATGCACGGACACGTTACCGAAGGATTGGCATGGATACGCCGATTTCTCCATTTACGCGACGCGTCGCCGGTAAATGTCTCTGACATGCTGTACGGAAAAGTGTTACGCGCCTTCGTTGTGCTTCTCTCTGCGCTGGGGCACTTTGACGAAGCGCTCGCACCGTGCGAGCAAGCCATCACGCTCCAGCGCGAGATCGGGGACGAGGCGGGTCTCGCCGCGTCGCTCACGTCGCTTGGCATCATCTTGCAGTTTCGTGGCGAGTACGATCGGGCGGAAGAAGTCCACACCGATAGCCTTGCGATCCGCAGACGGCTCGACGACGAGCTCGGCGTTGCCAGCTCGTTGTCGAATCTTTCCTCGATTTCTTTCACTCGGAACGACCTTGGACGTGCCGCTGCCTTGGGAAATGAGAGCGCGGCGATCTACCGCCGCCTGGGACATGAGTCGGGTCTAGCTCACGCGCTGATGAAAATCGGGCTCGTCGCCCTCGGCGAGAAGAACTACGACGGCGCCGAAGAGCTGTTTAAGGAATGTCTTCGGATTCAGCGCACTGCCGGAGATACCGGCAGCGTGCACTATTCGCTGGTAAATCTCGGAGCCGTCGCCTATAAGCGCGGCGACCACACACTCGCTTTGGAGCGTTTCCACGAAGCCCTCGACCTGCTCGACTCGATGCCCAACAAGTCCTCCCTGGCAAACACGTTGGAGAATCTGGCCACAACGATTGCAGCGCTCGGCGATCCAGCCCGAGGTGCGCGTCTGTTGGGGGCAGCGGACGCCCTGCGCCGCGCGCTCGGCTACGTAGTCTTTCCCGCCGAGCGTACCGACCACGAGGCCGAGGCGGCAGCGATACGCGCGATGCTCGGCGACGGCGCCTTCGATACGCAATGGCGCATCGGCGTCAGTATTACGCCCGAACGCGCTCTCGAAGAAGTACGCGAGAGCAGACCACCCGTGGCTGCACCCAGCAGCGAAGCATAGCGCGAAAAAGAAGGCGCCGGCTGCGTTGTCTTTAACGGCAGCCGGCGCTTATGGCGTGCGCAAGGTTTGATTGTCGCTGGCTAGTGCATCGTCCCGGAAGGATAGACGGCGACGCCGTAGGGTTGTGCGCCGCCCGCGAACGCATTAAGCTTCTTTCCCGCAGGGTAGCTATACTCGTCGGCGTTGCCGTAGAAGCGGTCGACGACGAAGAGCCTGTTGCCCGCTGCGTTCAGCGTCAAAAACTCGGGCGTGCCACCGGTTACGAGCTGGCCCATCGGTTTGCCCTGGGTGAAGATGTCCACGCCAGGAACGTACTGATCGACGGCTAGCCACTGGAACGTCTTGCCGGCGACCGGCGATTGTGCGATCTCGATGCCGCCGGTCTGACCGAACGTTTCTCCCATCGAGACGCAGGTGCCGTTGCCCGGGTAGCACGAGAGTCCGTAGCCGGTTGCACCGGTGCTCGGGTTCTCGGTGTATGCCAGAGCGTAAATCGAGGTCTCACCCTGCATGGTTGGATTGAGGAGCGCGATGCCGGAGATTGTCATTCCCTGTTGCGGCACGCTCCAGGTCGTGCTCGGTGAGGACGAGCCGGCCGGATACTCGGCAATGTAGGCCGTGCCGTAGAACGGGTCGTTGGCGACGTAGATGTTCCCGAACCCGTCGACTTTGACGTCAAATGGGTCGTTTAAGCCGTTGGCGATCGTGGTCTTTGGCGTGCTCGAGTTGGGCCCATATACGGTGACCGTACCCGCGAACGAGTTTGCCACGTACAAATTCCCCGACTTGTCGGTAGCGATTCCGTTGGGCGCCGAGATGCCGCTGGTAATCGTCCGAAGCGGCGCGGGATTTTGGGCTTTGCCGGCAGCGTTGTAGACGGAAATCTTGTTGTTTTCGTTATCGCTGACGAAGAGCAGCGTGCTCTTCTTCTTCTTATCCGGTTGCTCGGCGGCGGACCCCATCGAGTCGGCGGCCGGCGGAACGTTCATGTGAACTGATGCCGGGGAGCCAGAAGCTGAAGCGGGCGAACCCGGAACTCCGGGGATGGCCGATGAGCTGCCGCTGCAGCCCGCAAGTGGAGCGGCGACAAGGGAAACGACGGCCATCGCGGTGCCGGCGCGAAAGGCGAAAGCTCGATTCTGCATTTTGATTTACCTCTCAAGTAGCGTGGGTTATGCATCGAGCCTATCGCCGGGGAGCCCCGGATACCACGAAGTTTCTAGAGCTTTCGCGCAAAAGCGGCGGCTGCTGGAGCCGCTCGCGACTTAAGCGGCGTTCGGAGTGTGGGTCGCGGCCATCGCAAGAGCGTTCTTATGAATCTTGCCGTCTTTCATTATGACGGCAAAGCTCTTCTCGGGCTTAGCCATAAGCTCGATGTTCTCGAGCGGATTGCCGTCCACGACCAGAAGATCGGCGAGCGCGCCCTCCTCAATGACTCCTAGCTTTCCAGGATATGGATTACGGGGACCGCTCAGGCTCAGCAGCTCGCCGTTAGCGGACGTTGCCTGTTTCAAGACTTCGGCGTTTGTGTACCAGCGAGCGAGATGGGTTAGCATGATCCCCTGGCGCGTTGCCAGCGTTGAGGAGAAGAGTAAATCGGAGCCAAACGCCGTCTTGATACCGTGCTTGAGTGCCAGCTTGTACGCAGTATTCGTGCCGGCAAAAACCTCGAGCATTTTGGCCCGGCTCTCACCAGTCAACGGAAGCTGGTCTTCTTCGGTCAGGAACGGCTGAATACTGAGCCACACACCGCGCTCGGCCATCATTGCCGCGGTCGCATCGTCCATCAGGTGAGCGTGCTCGATGCACCTGGCCCCCGCGGCGACCGCTCTCTGCACTGCCCTCGGCACGTAAGCGTGCACGGTCGCGATGGTGTTCCAGTCTCTGCAAACATCGACCGCCGCGCGCAGTTCGGCGTCGGTGAAGGTAGTCGCGTCGAGGGGACTGCGCGGCGACGAGACGCCACCGCTTCCGACTATCTTGACGTGCGACGCACCCTGCACAAGCTGCTCGCGCACGCGCAACATGACTTCGTCCGCACCGTCGGCGATCATCGCGCCTTCGGCTTCCCTTATGGAACCAAACGGCCCACCAGATGCCCTCGGCAGCTCGTACAACGGACGCATGTCACCGTGTCCTCCGCTGCTCGTGATCATTGCACCGCACGGATAAATGCGCGGTCCGGCCACCAGACCTTCGTCGATTGCCTGTTTCAGCGCGAAGCTTGGGCCGCCAAGATCCCGGAGCGTGGTAAAACCGCGCATCAGTGCGCGCTCGGCCTCGGCACTGGCGGCCAGCGTGATGTAGCCGGCGTCTCCTTGCATCAATATCGGGAGCGGCAGCCCGGCAAACATCGCGTGCCAGTGCGCGTCGATCAATCCCGGCATGATGACACGACCGCCGCAATCGATCACGTGCGCACCCTCCGGCGCAGCAAAGCTGCCGGTGGCAACGGTCTTGATTCGATTGCCTTCGATGAGCAGAGATAGGCCCTCGCGTAGCGAACTTGAGGTCCCGTCGAACAGCCGAAATTTTGTGAACAGAATCGGGCGCGACGGGCCGGCCGGCGCGGCTTGTGCCGCGGCGCGCGTAAACAAACCGAGCGATGCGATCGAGGCGGTCACCCCAGCGACGAATCCGCGTCGCGAAAGATCTGCGTTGATTCGATGAGTCGCCGACTGGATAACGCCGGTGTGACAGCGGCAACTTTCGCTAACGGACATTTGGCCTTTCCTTACTCCCTCTGGAGTATGGCATTGCTGCGAGCCGCGAGAAACTCCTTGGCTCTCATTCGTCCGTCGGCCATCAGGGTTTGGACGGCACGCTCGCTACGGTCGAGCTTCCCTTCGTAGTCGATCGTTTTCTGCAGCTCGTCCGACATCTCGATAAAGGGAATGTGGTACGGCTTGTCCGGCTCCTCGGCGAACGCTTTCGGAATGCGTACCGGCTGGCGAAAGTTGAGCCGGTCGAGGAACTCGTCCTTGAACGCGCCGGCGAGCATCAGATCGTTAAGCATCTCGATGTACTTCAGATTTTGCTTCAACGATAGATTGCCCTCGAGCTGGTTTCGGCGATCCAGGATGTCGTCGCTGTGAATTGGGACGCTCTCGCGCCCTGTCGGGTTGATTTTGATCAACCAAATTTCCAGTGGGACGTTGCCGTGACCGACGGTCGCCGGGTTAATGAGATCGTCGAGCGGAGGGTTGTCGGAAAAGAGCCCATCCCAATATGCGTCGCCGTCGATTTCGACCGCTGGAAAGAGGCTGGGGACCGCACACGACGCGAGGATGTGCTCCAGTTTGATGGCGTCTTTCGTCGAGTTGAACTTGATCAGCCGCCCGCTCAACACGCTGGCTGCGCCCATCAGCAGAATCGGCGCGCTTGTTTGCGGTCCCCAGGCGGCGACTTCGTCGAAGTCGACGTAACGGCTTAGCGAGTAGCCGAGATCCACAAACTCCCGGCGCTGGCCGGCTGAAGCAAACTGAAGCATTGACTTTGCCGCCGGCGAGGAAGGACTGATTGCGAAGGTCGGGATTATGCCGCTGTTCGCCATGCGCAGCGAACCGACGATGAAGTCATTATAGAGGCGCTCACTCAGTCTTCGCGCGGTGTTGTCTTTCCAGAAGCCAAGAAGTCGTTCCGTAACCGGATGGTCACCACGCTTCATCGCGTACCACACGAGCGCGGCGCAGATTGCGCCGCCCGACGTGCCGCTCAGGGCGGTGATCTCAAACTGATCCGCGATGCCGGCCTCGAATAACGCTTGCAGCGCCCCTGCCGTGAAGGCCGCTTGACTACCACCCCCTTGGCACGCTATCGCGATTTTCGTCTTCATAGATGATGCAATCTAGCCCACTAGGAGTTATGCCTCCCGCGCGCTAAGAACGCAGACCTCTTCTATCTATAGGGAGCGACATCATGGCGCACGGTCCTCTGGAATATTACGTGATTGGCTTTGACGGTCGCCGGTTCAGCGGCGAAATAGCCCCCGCAATCAAAGAGGCGGTCGACTCGGGCGCAATTCGCGTTCTCGACCTGGTCTTTGTGACAAAGGATCTTTCAGGTACGGTCACCCGGCTCGAATACCAGGACTTCGACGGCGAGGTCGCGCGCGCGTTCGCGGCGCTCGACCAAAGTGCCGATGGTATGTTCTCGGGAGAAGACCTTGACGAGATCGGAGGCGGCCTCGAGAACGATTCGTCCGCCGCGCTCGTGCTGGTCGAGCACCTCTGGGCGGCCAAGATCCGGGAGGCGGTCCTTCACGCCAACGGCCGGCTCATCCAAAATGGCATCCTTACCGAGGATGCCGCGCGCTCAGTCGAAACCACTACGGCGTAACAGAAAGAAGAGCAAATATGAGAAGACGATTTGGGCGCCCCAGTTTACTCGGAACCGCGGCCCGTACCGCGGTGATTGCGGGCACGGCCACGGCAACCATGAATGCGGTCGGCGGTGCGTCGAGGCGAGAGCCGGCCCCGCAAGCCGCGCCGGCGGCACCAGCGCCGGCAGCCTCCGGTCTAACCGAAGAAACCCTTGCAAAGCTCAAACAGCTCGGCGAGCTCCACGCAGCGGGTGTGCTGGATGATGGGGAGTTCTCGCAAGCCAAAGCCAAGCTGTTGGCCTGACTCGAAGAGACCCTGCTCACGGCGGCGTAGCCCCGCTTAAGGTCGACCCCGTGTAGCGGCGCAAAGTGCCTACGTCGACCCTTACGCAGGAGCGCTTGGCGATGGGGTCGTCGCAAAGCAGCACGTTTTGAAAGTTTGCCCCGTCGACCTGGGCTGCGCTCATGGAGTCGCATTTCATCCCGCGCTGCGTTCCGGCTATGTCGTACCAACAGAGAACGGCGCCGTTGAATCTCGTGCCCCGAAGATCGGCTCCTGAGAAATCCACCGCGACGAGCGGGAGCCCGGAGAGATCGCGTCCGGCTAGGTGGCTCCCATGAAAGCCGCACGAAACGCATCCTCCGAGCAGCCCACGCAAACCGGCCTCGCCGACCAAGGCCGCAAAACCCGAGAAATTTGCGGCGGTCATGCGGACGCCGGTGAAGGTTGCACCGTCAAGTTTTGCCCCGGCAAAATTACATGCGGTGCAGTCAGCGGCATCAAAGGTCGCGCCGGTAAGATCCGCGTTCTCGAAGTTTGCGGCGACGATTTTGGCTCCGCGAAACGACGCGCGAGCGAGGTCGGCGCCGGCGAAGTTCGAGCCGATATAGATCGCGCCGCTAAAATCCGCCCCCGCAAGGCTCGATCCGGAAAAATTACACCCCGAACAAAACCGCGGGACGTCGTCGGCGCTCGCCTTCTGGGGACAAAGCCAGCAAAGCGCGAGCGCAGAAAACACGGCCATAAGCCGCTTCATCCCAACTTCTTGGCCTCGAGCTCCGTCGAGACCTTGCTACGCGAATCAGAGTCAAGATGATTTCGCCGCGAAGGCCATGCAATAGCCGTTAGGCGAGATCGATCCGTCAACGACTTGGCAGGTGCCATCCGATTGCGCGTCCTTCCCCGGAACGAAAAACTTGCATTTGGAGCATTGCATGCTGCCGTTGGGCGTCGTTTGATAGTGCATCGACGCCTGTGAACTCTTCGACTCATCGGCGGATGCCGTAACGGTCAACAAGCCCGCCAGCGCGGGGAGGACGATCGCGGTTCCTAAGAACGCTTGTCGCGTAAGGGCTTGCGGCGCTTCAGCCATTTCTTGATCTCCATCGGCGTAGAGTTTGCGACGATCCTAGCGGCGATGTATGAAGGAAGGCTGAAGCTCTACCTCTGCGACTAGGGACCGCCGCGCCCGCCGACCACAAGCACGTTCGTCATGACCCGTTGCCGGCCAAATGAAGCTCGAAAGTGCCCGCTTACGGTCGACTGGCTCCCGTCGGTTACACTCGCGCTGCCGAACTGAACGACGTTGATGCAGGCGGTGTCGCAGAGCTGATAGAGCGAAGCCGTGCCGAAGCGCATTTCACGCGTCCGGGCGTTCGTCACCTTTCCGGTGACGGTAATACTCTGTCCATCGTAGTTAGAGGGATTCGAAGTGATCGCCGATGGTGCGACCGCTTGACTGCTGTGACCGCCGCATGCCGCGAGCGACGCGATGGCCGCGGTCAGTGCGATCTGCCTTGCGATCCCCGGGCCGGACCGCGAGCGCGAACTTGTGCGCATTGATTCCTCCGCCGGCTTGCTTAAATGCCGTTGCCCGAGAGTTCGATAAAGCTACGGTCCGTTGCCTCCAGGTCGACGAGCTCTTCGTGGAGGTTGATATCACTCACGACTTGCGCTCCCGCGTTCGTCAACACTTACGCGTGAGGTTGTACCCTCCGCCCCTCGCATGTTTTCCATCGGGTGAGAGCGTAAGCGTGTGATTGCCGTAATACGTGAGCGTAACCGTATTGCCGACCAGGCCCCAGTTCCCCGAGACACCTTCGTTGTCGGTGAGATCCCCGTTGAGCTCCATTTTGAACGTCAGGTCGGGCTTGTCGTCCGAGACCCACGTACCGACGAGATTCACTGTGCTGCACCCGGTCGGGATCGGCGTCGGCGTCGGGATCGCGGCAAGCGGCGTTACCGCCTTTCCCGAAAAATTATGCGCGACATCTAGGCAGAGAGCATCGGCGCCGTATGGGCTGTCGGGAAGTTGCACGGCGCAGGTGAAGGTTACTACGTAACCCTTCGCAACCGGATAGCAGCGAACGGTTGCTGCTGAGACTGGCGTTCCCGCGATACCGGGCCGCGAAAACGCGATCCACTCGCCGCTGCCTGGACTCGATTCACTGGCGCCTTGCAGGTAGGTATTCAGCGCGGTTTTTGCCTTTGCGCTGCACTCATCCACGGAACCGGTTTCGGCCACGTAGCGGATCCCGGTCGACATCTCGACCGCCGCCGGCGCTGGGGTGCTAAAACAGAACGAGCTAAGCAGCACGGCTATGGCGACCAGCCACGGCCAACGGATTGCCTTCAATGCGGGGCCACTCCGGTGACGCGTGCCGACGTATCGAATGCCGCAGCCTTTGCTCCAAATGCTGCATTCACTTTAGCGCACAAGGCGCTCGCAGTATCCGGGTTGGGCGGTGCCTGCACGGCACAGGTGAAGGTCACGAGATAGCCATCTTCCAGTGGATAGCAGTGAATCGCTGCAGCAGCAGATGAATGGCCCGAACTGTCTAGCGTTCCGTACGCCTGCCACTGCCCGGTATCGTCGGCTTCCATCGCGTTTGCAAGCACTGCATTCAAGGCATTTTTCGCTTTGGTGTTGCAGTCGCTCAACGGCTCGCTCTTAACGATGGTGTGTGCCCCGACGTACATGTCCAGGGCGGCCGGCGCAGCCGCGCCCGTCAACGCAAAGGCGAGCGCAAGACCGGCGACAAGCAGTGCAACGCGATGGTGAGATTTCCTAGCCACTGGCGACCTCCTCGCCGGGCCGTTAGACGGCTCTCTAAGTGGTACCTGGCGGACCCGTCGCCGCCGGCGAAGAAAGCCCCGCGTTTGACAGCGAGGCGGAGGTATAAATTATGAGGCGTACGATCGCATCCGGAGCGGTTTTAGTGCTGCTGGCCGTTAGCGCCACCTTTGCGTATGCGCAAACCACGGCGCAGAGCACCGCGACCGGTACCGATCCATTTCTGTGGCTTGAAGACGTGCACGGCGCACGCGCCATGGCATGGGTAAAAGCCCAGAACGCCAGGACCCTTGGAGTCTTACAAGGCGACCCAAACTTCGCCGGGCTCTATGCCGCCGCGCTAAAGATCGTCGAGGCAAAGGATCGGATTCCGACGCCCAGCTTCATCCAACAGCAGGTCTACAACTTCTGGCAAGACGAGGATCACGTGCGCGGGATTTGGCGCTTCACGACCCCGAGCAGCTTCGGGAGCACCTCACCTGCTTGGACGACGGCTCTCGACTTGGATGCCTTGGCCAAGGCCGAGAATGCAAACTGGGTCTGGAAGGGCGCCGACTGTCACTGGCCGGCCGAAAATCGCTGTCTGGTAAGTCTATCCGACGGTGGTGAAGATGCAATAACGCTGCGCGAGTTCGATCTGAACGACAAGCGGTTCGTGACCGGCGGATTTACGCTCTCGCGCGGGAAGCAGAGTGCCGCATGGGAGGACGCCGACAATCTATTGGTCGCGCGCGAATGGTCGCCCGGCGATCTTACGACCTCCGGCTACCCTTTTATCGTGAAGCGCGTCAGACGCGGTCAGCCGATCTCCAGCGCCGTCGAGGTCTTTCGCGGCAGCAAGTCGGATGGCGGCTACGGCGTCGCGCCGCTCGCTCTCCACGACGGTGCCGGGCACAACGCCATCATTATTGCGCGTCCGCTCTCCACGTTTACGGCCGAATACTACATCATGACGCCAAGCGGCCCGCAAAAGTTGAACGTACCCCTCAAGTCGCAGCCAGCCGGTCTGGTCGCCGGACGCTTGCTATTCATCATTCAAGAGGATTGGAACCTCAACGGATCTGCGTTCCCACAAGGTTCGTTGGTGTCGCTCGATCTCGCAGCCTCGCTCGCCGATCCGAAGAATTTGAAACCGTCGCTCGTGTACGCTCCGGGTCCACGCGAAACGCTTGACAATGTGGCCCAAACGAGCTCGCGTCTGCTACTCACCACCTATGAAAACGTGCGCGGCCGTGCGTGGGTGTATACCCCGATCGCCGGCAACGCGTGGTCGAAGCAGCGGCTCGCTCTGCCCGAAAATTCATCAATTGTTATCGACGACGCGGACCAGCACGGCGAAACTGCGTATCTCACGGTGACCAGCTTTCTAACGCCGCCCACGCTCTGGCAACTCGACGCCGGAACCGGCCAGGTGGCAGTGGTGAAAACCTCGCCGGCGCGATTCGATGCTTCGAACGACGTGGTCGAGCAACGCGAGGCGGTCTCGAAGGATGGCACGCAC